>CADDZE010000032.1 GCA_902812465.1 Acidobacteriota bacterium
GGTGAAGACCGCGGCACGGTCGTCGGGACGCAGCGCCTGGCCGAGATAGTGGATGGCCGCTTGGCGTGTACGGCCCAGTTCCTCGATATCCGCATGCACGTCGTCAAAATAGAGCGCCAAGTAGCGGCGCTGTGGCGGCGAGGCAGCGGGCGGCGTGCCTGGTGGCTTCGCCCGCCCGGGGGCAGCGGCCAGCCGTGAGCCGGAAGGCCGGGCCGCGCCTTCCACGCTGAAATGGGTGATCTTCTGCGGCCGGCCATCGTCGAGCAACCGAAAGTCCTCCTGGCGCAGGCTGCCGATCGCGCGTCCGTTACGATCGCGGACTACCACGCGCACCAGCACAAGGTTCCTTTCGACGTGAAGCTTAAAGGTGGGTTCCGCCTCCGTGCTTTGCACTTCCGCCGGATCGGAAGTTTGCGGCGGCGCCGCCATCACCGCCGTCCCCCCCAGCGCGACCGCCAGGCACAGGCCCGCCCAAGGCGGTCTGCGGCGCGCCATCTGGCCCGCTTCGTGGCAGTTCTTCACGGCTCTCCGCCTTTGCCCCCGCGGATAGGCGTCAGTTCCTCTTACCCGGAGCCGCCGCATAGCGAGTGCGCCGGTGCGGGTAGTATCCGGCCCGCAAAGGAGACCTGTCAAGAGCGCCGATCCGCTGTCGTGACGGAGGTCATGTTGAAGCCCTCGGGCTTTCGCCAGGGAGCGGCCTAAAGCGGCCTGGAAGGGCTGGCACCCGACCTTGGAGCGGGGGGCCGGTTGGTTGACAAATCCGGCAGCGCTGGCCATCCTAAACACATGCACCACGCAGTACCCAACCACACGCTTCGCGTGCTCTTCATGCTCATGCTCCTCCTCTGGCTTGTCTCCAGTCAGGTCTATTGGATCAGCCGTGTGGGCCGGTGGCTGGCCCGGAGCCGGCGCGGGCGTTTGCTGGCGACTTCCTTGCTGGCTGCGCTGCTGCTCTTGGCCCTCGCTTACAACCTTACCGTGTTTCAGCTCGAGCACAGCCCGACCACGCTCACCTGGAAGGCAGCACTCCTCCAGGCCCCTCTCGAATGGTGGGTTTTTGGTTCCGTACTGGGGTTTGGCATACTCGTAATTTTCGGCGTGTTCGACCGCCTCGCGCGGGCGCTGCTGTGGTGCTACCGAAAACTACGGCAGGCCATGGTGCCGCCGCTGACGCTGGCAACCGCGGGGGCCGTTTCGAGCTCCCGCCGGGAGTTCCTTGAGCGGACCGCGGTCACTTTGGGCGTGGCACCTTTTGTCGCCGGAGCTTACGGCCTCTTCTACGGACGGCTCAATCTGCAGGTCACACATCGGCGCATTGCTCTGAGGCGCTGCCCCAGGGCTTTGGCGGGCTTCCGCATCGCCCAGCTTTCCGACCTGCACATTGGCCCGTTCATGCCTGAGGAGGAGATCCGCAAGTATGTGGGCGTCGCCAACGCGCTGAAGCCGGACCTGATTGTCCTCACTGGCGACTACGTCACCTGGGATCCGTCGACCCAAGGCGCGGTGGTGAATGCGTTGTCTGGGTTGAAGGCACCCTTTGGGGTCTTTGGCTGCCTGGGCAACCATGAGCTGTGGACAGAAACCGAGGATTCCATCACCCGCCTCTTCGCGGAGCGCGGCATCCGCATCCTACGCGGCGAGCGGGTCTGCCTCCGGTGCGGTGGGGAGGAGATCAATCTGGTGGGCGTGGACTTTCAGACGCGTTCCTCCATGGGGCGGCACAGCGAGGGCTTGGTGCATTCGTACCTGGACGGCGTCGAGAAACTGGTGCGGCCGGATACGGTCAACATCCTCCTCAGCCATAACCCCAATACCTTCGACCGTGCTGCCCAGCTCGGCATTGATCTAAGTCTCGCTGGCCACACCCACGGCGGCCAGGTGGCGCTCGAGTTTGTCCACTACGACATCTCGCCCAGCCGCCTCATTACCCCCTACGTCCGGGGGTTGTTCCGCAAGCCCGGCGGCCAGCTCTACGTCAACTGCGGCATCGGGACCATCGGCGTTCCTATCCGTCTGGGGGCTCCTCCAGAAATCAGCCTCTTCGAACTGGTGCCCGAAGCCTGACCACTCTAACAAGCCGCTGCCGTCTCGGACGCGTGGCTTTCCCCAAGGGAAACCGCCGCGGGAGGGCCGGCCGGCGCTCTCGAGGCGGATGGTGGCGCCGCGCCGCCCCAGCCCTTGTCACCACGCGGTCCTCTCACCCGGCCGCCTCCATGTAGTCCAGGTAGAGCTTCTCCAAGTCTTCTTGCTCTAACTCCTCCCGGCTTCTCTGCATGACCATCTTGCCAGCCTTCATAATGCCCACGCGCGCTGCCACCTGCTTGGAGCGGAAGATGTCGTGCGTAGACATCAGGATGGCTTTGCCCTGCTGTCGCAGCCGGTCGAGCAGCTCCAGGAATTCAGCCGCTGCCTTGGGGTCCAGGCCGGAGGTCGGCTCGTCCAGAAAGATGGCGGGTGCGTCCTTCGTGATGGCGATGGCGATGCCGAGCTTCTGCCGCATGCCCTTGGAGAATTCTTTCACCCGCTGCTCGAACGCCTTTTCCGGCAGTCCCACCTCCGCGAGAATGCGATCGTAATCGTCGCGGCTCAGGTGGTCCTTGCCGCCGAGCTTGGCGAAATAGTCCAGGTTCTGCCGAGCGGTAAAGTTCCCGTAGAGCATGACATTCTCGGAAACGTAAGCCACGTGCTTCTTGGCGCGAAGCGGCTCGCGGTGGCAGTTGATACCGTTGATGCACGCCTCGCCGTCGGTGGGCTCGATGAAGTCGAGAAACAAATTGATGGTGGTCGTCTTGCCGGCGCCGTTGGCGCCGAGCAGGCAAAACACTTGGCCGGGGTAAATTTGGAAGCTGACACGGTCGAGGGCCAGCAGGCCATCTTCATAACGCTTGGTCAGGTTGATGGCCTCGATGACGGGTGGGCGGTTGGCGGATGCCTGATCGGAGGCAGGTTTTCCTTGGCTCGCCATCATGAGTCCTGGCTCCAAGTTCATTGGAGGCTCGCCCTTGGGTATTTCCCCCTAGCCACCGCCCGGTGCCGGCCTGCTAGCGGCTTGTGCCCTGGGCGCGCTTACCGTCGTGCCATCCGGATGCCAAAGACTACCACGCCCCCGACCAGCGCAAGCAGCAAAGCGACCACCGTCGCCGTCAGCCGCACGTTGGGCGGCGCGGACACGTGAACGCGGTCAGACTGGTCAGTGGCCGGCACCTTGCGGTTATCCGAGATGGCCTCGGGCTTAATCCGCACTTCGTAGTCACCCACACCCACATCGGGCGGCGGCACGATCCTCAGCTTCACCACTTGTTCTTGGTTAGGATCGAGCTGGGCGACCGTGTCGGGTGCGGGAATCGACCGCCAGTTCAGCGGATTCTCTGTGTTGAGGTGGACGTTGTGAACCGTGCGGGTTCCGGTATTCTTCACCGTCAGGTTCAGCTCAACCGTGTCACCCGGACGGATTTCCTGGTAGAGACTGGGCGCTGACGCCTCGATGCGCCCCACGCCCCTCGGAATCAGCTCAAGCCGGACTTTGCCGCACTTCAGCGCTTCAATCTGGGCGTTGGTGTAAGTCTTGGCGGGATCGAGAGCCGCCGCCTGCTGCGGGGTCATCACCAGTGCCCAGAAGGCAAGCGGTGTATCCAGCCGGACGCGCTCGTCCACCTTGTCGGGCAGCGACAGCCGGAGCTGCAGATTCTGGCTAGTGACCCCTTCGGGGAACCTCACTTGGTACAAGCGCGCTCCAGAAGCAGGCTCGACGAAGTCGCGGGCGATCTGCTGCGGCAGGTTCAGCGTCATCAGAGTGAAGGCCCGGGCTGACTTGGTGAACTGTTCGAGGTGCAGGTTGTAACTAGCCTGCCCGCCCAGGTCGGCTTCCAGCGAGACCTCTTCCGAGCTGAGGCTGACGATGTTGGCCGAAGGGTCCTTCTCCAGGTAAATCTCGCGCTCTTCTTCGCGGCCGTTGTAGTATAGCCCCACCACTAGCGCGTCAACGTCCTTCAGCAAACCAAAGTCGAGTGTCCGCTGTTCGCCCACCTCGAGCTTAGGAATATAAGCTGAGTAGGGGTCCGAAATCACCGCGTCGGGTATTGCCGCGGGAGCCGCGGGCGTCCCATTGACGGCGGGCGGCGAGGCCGCGGCCTCCTTGAGCGACACCCGAATGTCCGTCAGCTCGCGCATCTTCATCTGATCGGGCAACTGGACGTCGGTGGCCGAAATCCCGAACAGCCGGTAGTCCAGAACGGCACCGGAGTTGTTCTTGACCGTCACCCGGACATACTTGGAGCCGTCCGGACGCTGGTATTTGACGGCCGAGACCACGTCCAGCCGCGGCGCCTCCGCAAACAGCCTGAGGAAGGCCTGCTGGAAATCCACTTGTGCCTGGCGAAAAAGGATCTCCGCCGCTTCGTAGTTGGCCTGCGAGCCCAGGCCCTGGTCTAGCAGCAGCTTGGCCCGGTCACGGTTCGCTTTGGCCTGGTTCAGGGCCAGCTCGAGCCGCTTCAGCTCCAGCAGCCGCTGAGCTTCAGTGTTTGCCGAAGGGCCAGTGACGCTGCCAGCTCCAACTTGCTGTGACCATGAGGCGAGCGGAACCGACAGCAAGAGAAAGATCCCCCAACAAGCCAAGCAGAGCTGGGAACGGGAGGCGCGGCAAGCCATAGGGAGAACGATCCCGCAGGAATAATAACACAGCGATAAACCTTTGTGACCCCCGGAAGAGCCCGCGAGTCTCCCCCAACCCCAGCCTTCGGCATGGCGGTGAGGCCGGGAATGGCACGGAGGCAAACAGGCTGTTAGAAGATTTGTTCGGTCCACTGGCAAGGATGGTTGGCGGCTGCGGCCAAGGCGCAGGGGAAGGGAATATCCACTGAGCGGGGTCACTAATCACAGCCGCTTGGCTGGCGATGGGTTGGGGCGACGGCGGGCTTGCGTCCTGGCGGGAGATGACTGAGCCCTAATCATACCCACCTGGCTGGGGAAAGCCTGGGGGGCGCGTGGGGTCCGGCCGATTGGGCGTGCGGAGTGGTGTCGCGGTCACGAGGTGACTAGCGGCGCGACACGCCGGCTGGAGTCAGGACGAACGCCGCCTGCATGGCTGGAGATATTCACCCGAAGCCGAGGTGCTAGCTATTCTGGCGGAGAGGGTGGGATTCGAACCCACGTGCCCGCTTTTGGCAGGCAAGACGCTTTCGAGGCGCCCCCGTTATGACCACTTCGGTACCTCTCCGGCGGAGAACTTCACCACGTCACCCAGCCCTGGGCTGCATGCGCACCCTTCCTGCACCGCGTCTTTCCGGCTCACTCATCGGGCAGCCTCGGGCGCGCCTCACTTCGGCGGCGGTCAAAGAACTCGTGCAGCAAGGACGCGCTTTCCGCGGCGAGCACACCGCGCACCACCTCGACGCGGTGGTTAAGCTTTGGATGATTGAGAACGCGCAGCGCCGAGCCAACAGCGCCCGCCTTGGGCTCGCGGCTGCCGAAGACGAGGCGCTGAATGCGAGCGTGCACCATCGCCCCGGCGCACATCGCACACGGCTCAATTGTAACATACAGGGTGCAACCGTTCAGACGGTAATTGCCGGTGCGGCGGGCGGCCTGGCGCAGGGCAAGCACTTCGGCATGGGCGGTGGGATCGTTCAGGTGAAGCGGGCGGTTGTGCGCGCGGGCGATGATCCGTCCGTGGCGGACCACCACGGCGCCCACCGGCACCTCATCCTCGCGTGCCGCCCTTTCGGCTTCGCGGAGAGCGGCCCGCATGAAGTGGTGGTCCTCTTCTGCGACGTTCGGACCACTGGGTGCAGCGGGAGCTAAGGCAACGTTCTTCGGCCGGGGTCTTAAGGGAACTCTTCGTCTTTGCATGCGGCCAGCGGTATAGTACCTTGCTCAAAACGCGCAGCCAAGGAGGAGCACGCCATGAACCGGAGAGAATTTGCCCGCTGGAGCCTCAAGGCCGCCGGGGTTGCTGCCGCGGCGACGGCGTCTCCCTCGCTCTTTTACACCGCGCCAGTGAGTATTCCTATTGGCCTCGAGCTCTATACTGTGCGCCACGACCTGGAAAGGGACTTCGATGGCACGCTCGCCAAAGTGGCGGCCATCGGATACCGGGAGGTGGAGCTCTACGGCTCTTGGGAAAGACGCCGCAAGAGGTTCGCAAGTCGTTAAGCGCCGTCGGGCTTGAGTGCCAGGCTGGGCACACGCGCCCGGGCGCTGGCGGCTGATTTCCGGAAGGAAGTGGCCACCGCGAAGGAGCTCGGCCTGCGTTACCTGGTCTGCGCGCTCGACGAGCCGGTGCGCCCTTCAGCGCTCGCGCCTCCCCCCAAGAGCTCCGGAAACTCTTTTCGCCATGGGCTGGGGGACATGAACGCACGCGACTACCAGGATCTGGCTGAACTTTACAACCGCGTGGGCAGTGCGTGCCGGGATGCGGGAATCGTTTTTGGCTTTCATGCCCACAACTACGAGTTTCGCGATGTGGGCGGCCGCACGGGTTTCGACACCCTCGTCCAATATACCGATCCGAAACGGGTGTGTGTGGAGCTCGACTGCTACTGGGTGGCGCGCGCCGGCCGCGACCCGGTCGACTCCATTCGCAAGCTGGCGGGCCGCGTTCCTCTGCTCCACATCAAGGACATGGAGGCGGGGCACGCCCCCACCACCGATCTGGCAGCAGGCAGCGATGCCTTTACCGAAGTGGGGCGGGGAAGCATCGACTGGAAAGCGGTATTTCGCGCCGCAGAAGCAAGCGGTGTCCAACGGGCGTTTGTGGAGCAGGACCAGTGCGAGGGTCCTCCGCTCCAAAGTGCCCGCATGAGTTTTGAGTATTTGAAAACTCTGCAGTTGTAGGACGGGCTGCGCGAAGGCATCGGGCGGCCGCCGCTGGCTAGGGGTTTCCATTCATCGGCAGCAGCCGGCCCTTCTCGAGGTGATGGACGACGCTGGCGAAGCGCGCCGCATGCGGGTCATGCGTCACCATCACCACCGTCTTGCCGAACTCCTGGTTCAGCCGCGCCAGAAGGTGGAGGATGTCCTCGGCCGAAGCGGCGTCCAGGTTGCCCGTCGGCTCATCCGCGAGGATCAGCGCCGGATCGGTGACAATAGCCCGCGCGATGGCGACGCGCTGCTCCTGGCCGCCGGAGAGCTGTCGCGGATAGTGTCCCAGCCGGTCGCCCAGTCCCACCAGTTTTAGCGCCGTCACCGCATGATCGATGCGCTCCTGCTTCTTGAGGGGCGTCAGCTTCAGCGGCAATTCGACGTTCTCCAGCGCCGTCAATACCGGAATCAAGTTGAACGATTGAAAGACGAAACCCACGTTCTCGTTGCGCCAGCGCGCAATGGCGCGGTCGCTCAGCTTGCGCAGGTCTTGCCCGAGCACCTTGATCTCGCCGCTGGTGGGAACATCCATGGCGGCGATGAGGTGCAGCAGGGTTGACTTGCCGGAGCCCGAGGGCCCCATGAGGGCCACGAATTCCCCTCGCTTGACCTCGAGGTCCACGTCCTGCAGGGCGGTGATGTGGAATTCGTCGCGGATGTACTCCTTGCTGAGTCGCCGCGTCTCGATGACCGTTTCACTCATAGGCTTTCCTCAGACGGAAGTTCGCGATCAGGTGGATCGCAGCTTGAAGGATGCCAAGCGGCTCAGGCCGTCTTGGCGCGCACGCGGGCGCCGTCTTTCAGGCCGGGGGGCGGGCTGACGATCAAATCCTCGCCGCCGACTAGCCCTTGACGCACTTGCACGCCGCGACTAGTGGTCAGGCCCAGCTGGACGGGCCGGAGCACCGCCTTCCCGTCCAGGACCACGAACACGGCGCCATTCCTCACCGCCGAGGCCGGCACGACGATGAGTGGCGGGGCAACCGCGCAGGTCTCCGAGCCCGGCTTCTCCTCGCTGAGGAAGGCAACGCTGGCATTCATCTCCGGGCGCAGATAATCGTCAGGATGGAGGATCTTTACTTTCACCTGCACCGTCGCCTTTTGCCGGTCCGCCTCGGGAGCAATCTCCGAGATGACGCCCTCATACTTGCGGTCCGGATAGGCGTCGGTGGTGACGATTCCCTTTTGGCCCATGTGCAGCTTGGCGAAGTCGTTCTGAGCGATGTCCAGCTCCACCTGCAGGTCATTTAGATCGGCGAGTGAAACCACGTATCCCTTCGCGCCCTTCTCGCCCACGAAGCCGGTGGTGACGAACTCGCCCTTCTCGACGTTGCGCTCAAGGATGGTGCCGGTGACGGGCGCGCGGATGACCGTATTTTCGAGCTGGCTTTCGGCGAAGGCGACGTTGCCTTGGGCCTGTTCGATCTGCCCTTTCGTCGCTTCGATCTCTTCCTGCCGGGGGCCGAGGCGTGCCAGCTCATAGGCCCTTTCGAGCGAGGCCACGCGGGCCACCTGTGCGTCGTATTTGGTCTGGGCGTCGTCCAGCGCCTGCCGGGCCAGCACGCCCTCCTGAACGAGAGGGCGCGTGCGCTCGAGGGTGATCCTGGCGGCTTCGAGGTCGGCCCGCGCTTGGTCCAGATTGGCTTTGGCCTGCGCGATCTCCTCCGGGCGCGAACCGTGCTCGAGCTCGAGCAAGTGGGCTTCGAGGCTGGCCAGAGCGCCCCGCGCCTGCTGGAGCTGAGCGCGGTATTCGTCGTCCTCAAGGCGCACAATCACCTGGCCCTGCTGTACGTGGTCGCCCTTCTCGACGCCAATCCAGGCCACCCGGCCGACTACCTTGGACGCCACCTCAATCTTGTGGTGGGCCACGATGTAACCAGTGGCGTTCAGCACCACCCCAGGTTCGCTCGCACTTCCCGCGGCCGCCGCTGCCACGCGGATGGTTTCGACTTCGGTGGCTGCGTTCAGCCGGTTGTAAACCAGACGTCCTAAGCCCACCAGCAGCAGCAGAGCTACGCTCGTGAGGATCCAGCGCGTCGCCCACTTGGAAGGCCCCGCAGGCTCGCGCCGCGGCGTCCGATCGATTTGCAGACTCTTCAGGTCAATATCCATCATTCCAAAGGTGGAACTCGATTCTCCGCCAGGAGATCAGATCGCCTGCCTGGCCGGCAACGGTGACTCTCGGCTTCCGATCCTAAACCCGTCATCCCTCCCGCAGCGCCACCAGAATTTCCTTGCGCGCGGCATTCCACGCCGGGAAGAGCCCGCCCAAAGCTCCCATGATGATGGCGAACACCATGCCACCCATCAGGATGCGCGGCGTGAGCGTCAAGTTGAAATCGGTTTCGGAGAAGGTCCGGAAATTCCCCACTCCGGTGGTCATGCCGTGAAGCGGTAGAACCAGCAAACACCCGATCAAGCCGCCGAGGAGGGCCAGCAGCACCGACTCGGTAAAGAAACTAGCCAGGATGCTGAGGCGCGAAAACCCCAGCACGCGCAACGTGCCGATCTCCTTGCTGCGCCGGGCCACCGCCGCGTACATCGTGTTCATAGCGGCGAAGCAGCTTCCCACGGCCATGACGATGGCCACAAACCAGCCCAGTCCCTTGATCAGGGCTCCGGACGACTGCTGGGCCTCGTAGTAGGCGGTCTCCAGCTCGGCATCCATGTTCAGTTGCTGGTCCTGGGAAATACGGTTCACCAGCGCCTGCGCCGCCACGGCGTCCGTGGCCTGAACGAGCGCTGAGCTGAGCACCTCGGTGCGGTGCTGGTCAGAGCTGAGCTGGTTGAGATCCGCCCAGATCTCGCTATTGATCGCGCTCTGGCCGGATGCCATCACCCCCACAATGTCCCAATCGCCGGTCCCGAAATGGAGCTGCTTGCCCATTTTGACATCGGGGAAGCGCTTCACGAGAGCTTGGCCCACCACGACCTCACGCCGGCCGGGGGTGAACCAGCGGCCGGCCACCAGCTTCAGATTTTTGCGCATCTTGATTCCGACGGGCTCGAGACCGCGCACGGTGACGTTGATCCCATCGGGCGCATCGACGCTGACCAGGTTGATGACAGTGACCATTTCGAGCGACACCAAGGGATTGCCCGCTTCATCCCGCGCGATCCCCGCCTTGGTCTTCAGTACCTGAAAGCCGGTGCGCGTAAAGTTGCTCACCAGTTCCGAGTTGGCTCCTTTGCGAAGCACCAGCACGTGCAGGGGATCGCCGGTGGATTTCAGGGAAGTCTCTAACCCATGCAACAGCGCCAGAACCGCGAGCAGGACGGCGACAGTCAGCGAGATGCCTAGGGCGGTCATAATGGTCGTCGCCTTGCGAACCGCCAGATTGCGGAAGTTGTAGGCAATGGGAATCGACATGGGAAACTGCCTTTAACTAAATCGCCGGTGGCTGCTGCGCCCCGGCTTGGCCCAGCTTCATTCGGTACTCCTCAGGGCCTCGACGATCGGCGTGCGCGACGCATGGTACGCGGGCACGAAAGCACTGGCCAAGCCGATCATGGCGGCTACGCCGAGGCACAGCACGGCCACCGAGGGCTGAATCGTTAGCGTCTCCAGCTGGTCGTTAAAAGTCGGCATGGCGCGGACCACGGCCGACATCAACTGGGCCATCAGCAGCCCTAGCATGGCGCCCACCAGGGAGATGGCCACCGCTTCTCCCAGAATGATTCCAAGGATTGCTTCCGACGTGTACCCCAGCGTCTTGAGCACCCCCACTTCGTGCACGCGCTCCCGCACCGACATGGCGATGGTGTTGGCAGAAACCAGCAGGATGGTGAAGGTGACCGCCCCGCACACGCTGAGCAGGATCAGCTTGACGTTGCCCAAAAAGGCCAGGAAGCTCAAGCCAAAGGCGCTTTGCGTCTCGGTCTTCGTTTGGATAGGCGAATTTTGGAACTGGCTATCCACGGCCCTCTCGATTCGCGGGACGTTGTCCGGCGAATTGGCGAGGATGGTGAAGGTACCCACCAAGCCGCGACGCGCCTGGGGCAGGCTCTGTTCCAGATACTCGCGGTTGAAGTAGAGGGAACGGTTCATGAAGGCATCCTTGGCGTCAAAGATGCCGCGGAGGGTGAATTCTAGGTTTACTGGGAAGATATCACCCTCGATGGTGATGCGGTCCCCCAGGTTCCAGTGCTGCTTCTGAGCTAGCTCGCGTCCCGCAATGCAGGCGCTGCGTTCTTGCTGGAACGCCTTCTTTTGTTCATCGGGAATGTTCACGTCGGGATAGATTGTAAAGAACTTGTCGGGCTCCACGGCCAGGCGGGCGAAGAGGTGCTCGGGACGATTGTCGATATAGACGCCGCCGAACCACTGTTCCGCCTCAACTTCACGCACGCCGGGAATTTGGCGGATCCGGTCGCCGTAGAACTGGGGCATAGGCAAGGCGAGCGAGACCTTGTTGCGCGTCACCAGGCGGAGGTCCTGTTCGGGCGGCGTATTGGTAAAGTAAAAGGCGTGGTAAATGGCCATCATCAAGCCGAGAATCATCAGCGAAACGCCCATGCTGAGAATGGTCAGGACGGTGCGGCGGCGGTTTCGCCAGGCGTTTTTCAGTACCAGCGGCAGATGTCGAAGCATCGGTTTTCCGCCTTTCCTGTGTTCCGGAGGGACGCGCCACAGCGCCTCGGAATGTCCCTCCGATGGATCCATACGAACCGTGGGCGTAGAGATTACACCCACTAGAATCTTAGCATGGCCCCATCGCCTGTCTGAGGCGCGGCACGGCTCGCTCAGTCGGCGCTCACACTGGGAATTTACGTGCGGCTCGGGTACGATAGTTCCCGTCAACCGCGGGAGTTTAAAGATGTCAGTGGCGATCAAGCGGGCGTACGAACCAGCCGCCGAGGAGGATGGTTACCGCGTCCTGGTGGATGGCTTGTGGCCGCGCGGACTTTCGAAACAGCGGCTGCGCGTGGATGAATGGATGGCGGACATTGCGCCTTCCCCCGAGCTGCGCCAGTGGTACGGGCACCAGGAAGACCGCTGGCCCGAGTTTCGCCGCCGCTACCGCCAGGAGCTGGGCCGTCCGCCACGTAAGGCGCTGGTAGATGCCCTGGTGAAGCGCGCCCTCTCGGGGCGCCTGACGCTTGTCTTCGGAACGCGCCAAGGCGAGCGCTCCAACGCTGCGGTTCTGGCCGAAGTGATTCGCCAGAAGTTAAAGGGCTAAAGGTAGAACAAGCTGAGGCGGGGCACGCCGTGGGCGTCAAAGAGGACCTTCTTCACGTACTGGCGCCGGAGCGTTTCGATCTGCTCCGCTGTCAGGGTGTGACGGTGGCGCGCCAGGCTACGGTTGAACTCGGCGTCGATGCTGGCTAGCCGCTCGACAGAGGCGGCGCGCGTCAGCGACGCGGTCAGCTTGTCTTCCATAGCCGAAAGCTGCTGTTCGAGACCCTCCAGGTCAGCCAGGAGGTCGCCGCTGTTGGCTAGGCGGCGGAGGACCGCTTCCGCGTCGCGCAGGTCGGCCGCCAGCACCTCCGCACCTCCTTCCTTGGCTCGAGCAGCTGCACGCGCAAGCGCTTCCAGGTTCTGCTCGAGGTATCGGCTTACCTCCTCCGCGGCAAAGGGAGGTTCCGCTTGCTCGCGCGGCGTCCGGTATTCTGCCGCGGGCGGAACCGCCTTCCATTCCTCAGCCGCTTCGAACACGGTCTGCACGCAGTAAGCAAGGCTATTCACTTTCTGGGACCGCGGTTTCCGCTGGGCGAATTTCTGGAAGGCTCGCTCGATTCCGGCACGGACGGCGTCCAGAGGGATGCCGGCGTCCTTCCAGGACTCAATCAGCGCCCAGTCCAGCGGTGAAAGCAGCGTTGGCGTCCCGCGGCAGCGGCAGAAGCACTCTTCGATCTCGGTAAAGTAGTTGAAGTAGTTCTCCATGAAGCAGAAACGACTCGTGAGAAGCTCAGGAGCGTTGGTGCCCGCCGTGGCCCGCGCTCGCGCCATGCTCTCGCCGGAGGAGCCGAGTGCGGCCCCGTATCGTGTTTTCGCGTCGCGTTGGGAAGAGGGGCCGGCGATGAGGAGGACAAGGCGTTCGGGGTGGACTGTGGCATCAGCTGCTCGCTTCTGCTTTGGGTCTTCGGCCCGGTCTCCTTTCGGCTTTGCCTTCCAGATTTCGCTCGTAGATGATCCTCAGTCCTTCCAGCGTCAGCGACGAGTCAACCGGCGGCTTGTACTTGGAGGCGGGAGCCACGAGGGCAGCCTGGCCGCCAGTAGCGATGACCTTGGTCCTGCCTCCCAGCTCGGCGCAGATGCGGTCGAGGATGCCGTCCATCATGCCTACCGCACCGTAAAACAGCCCGGATTGCATGCTACCCACAGTGTTGGTGCCGATGACGCGCTGGGGCTCCCGGATGTCGACGCGCGGCAAGCGGGCAGCCCGCTGGAACAGGGCTTCCGAGGCGATGCCGATTCCCGGAGCGATGACGCCACCCAGGTACTCGCCCTTCTCGGAGACGGCGTCAAAGGTGATGGCTGTGCCGAAGTCGACGATCACGCAGGGGCCTCCGTATTTGGCAAAGGCCGCCACCGCGTTGGCGATGCGGTCCGCGCCCACCTCCTGCGGGTTGTCGTACTGGATGGCCATGCCGGTCCGCACACCTGGCTCGAGAAAAAGAGCGCGCAGGTGAAAGTACTTTTCCGCCGTCTCTTCGAGCAGCAGATTGAGCGGGGGCACAACGCTGGCGATCATGATGCCAGTAATTTCGTCCGAGCGGATGCCCTCGAGGGCGAAGAGGTTGCGGATGAGGATGCCATATTCGTCGGCCGTCTGAGCGCGATTGGTGGTCAGCCGCCACTGGGCTCGGAGGCGGGCTTGATAGAACACTCCGAGCACGGTGTGGGTATTGCCGACATCGATGGCCAGGAGTCTCAGGTTGTGATTGCCCATGCGTCCACCAGAGGCTGGCGAAGGTCTCGTGCCGGTCTCTCCGCCACGGCCTTGGTCATTTGACTTCGACAATTTCGCCCGCCACCAACGACTCTTCACGCCCGTCGTCGCGGCGCACGCGAAGGGCTCCGTTCTCTTGCAGCCCCGCCGTGGTGGCAAAGTATTCCTCGCTCGCCGTCACCACGCGAATGCGCTTGCCGCGGCAGTAGCTGGAGGCCGCCGCTACCCCCTGGATGATAGCCTCCCGCTGGCCGGCGATCAGCAGTCGGTAAAGTCGCTCCAGCTCCTTTAGCAAAGTGGCCAGCAGGTGCAGCCGCGACCACACCTTGCCCGTCTCCCGCCGCAGGGAGGTGGCGATGGATTCCAACTCGGGCGGCATCGTGGTGTGGTTGACATTGATCCCGATGCCCACCACCACCGCGTGCAACCGGTCCACCTCCGCGCTCATTTCCGTCAGAATGCCAGACACCTTCTTGCCCTTCACCAGGATGTCGTTCGGCCAGCGGATGTCGGCCGTCAAGCCGGTGGTCTGAGTAATCGTCCGGTGTGCGGCCAGGCCGGCCATCAGGGTAATCACCGTCGCGGCGGCGGGGGGCAGCGGGGGCCGCAACAAGATCGAGCTGTAAATGCCGCGCGACTTTTCCGAATACCAGTGGCGCCCCAAGCGCCCGCGTCCCGAGGTCTGCTCCTCGGCCAGCACCACGGTACCGTGAGGCGCGCCCTGCCGCGCCAGCTCGAGCGCATCGTCGTTGGTCGAAGCGGTGCGGAAATAGTGGACGACGCGTCGGCCGATCTCCTGGTCGCCTAATTCCGCGCGAACCAGGCTGGGCGCCAAAATGTCCGGCAGCTTCTCCAGTTGATAGCCGCTGGCCGGGTGTCCCTTGATGCGAACGCCGAGGCTGCGGAGCCTTTCCACCCACGACCATACCGTGGAACGAGTGACCCCGATCTCCTCGGCGATCTTGGGCCCGGGCACTACGACCGTGGCGTTCTTTACCAAGAGGCCGATCAGCTTGTCGATGCGACGGTCCGTGGACTGAGCCATGTAGCGCAGCGGCGATGCATCCGCTGACGATCCAGCGATGCGTGCTCCCTACTCTCCCAGCTCTAGCCTCTCCAGCGACTCATTCAGCTTCTGGATCTGCGCCCTCAGTTCGGCATGGCGGCGCTCGGCCCCGCGCACCACCTCTTCGGGCGCCCGCTCACGGAAGCTCCGGTTACCCAGCTGCTTTTCCACCCCAATGAGCTGCTGCAGCACCTTGTCCCGCTCGCGCACCAGGCGCGACCGCTCCGCCGCGCGGTCCACGGCCCTCTCCTGTAAAAGGCGCAGGTCCACGGAGGCGCCAACGTGGCGCAAGCCGTCCGTGCCGGCCGGCAGGCGGCCGCGGGTGAAGTTCAGTGCCTGCAACCCCGCTAACCGCAGAACTGCCTCCTGGTGCTCGCGAAACAGCTCCAGCAGGCGGACGTCCTCGCTGGCTACCTGGGCGCTGGGGCGCCGCGACTGTAGGCCCAGGTCGGCCTTGGCCTTGCGCGCCGCTATGATCAGCTCCTGCAGCGCCGTGAACTCCGCTTCGGACACAGGATCGGCGGTGCGCTCGCTGACGAGCTGGAAGGGTTCGAGCGAGATCGATGGCCCGCGCTCGGCCAGCGGAAGCTGGTGCCATAGCTCTTCGGTGATAAACGGCATGAAGGGATGGAGTAAATGCAGTGCAGCGTCGAAGACGCGAACCAGGTTGATCCACGCCGCCGTCAGCGCCCGGCCGGGCGTCTCCGCCCCTTTGCCGTTACCCCCCAGCGTGATCTCAGGTTTGATCCACTCCAGGTACCAGTCGCAGAACTCGTGCCAGAAAAAGTGATAGATGGTGCTGGCCGCCTCGTGGAAGCGGAAATCCGCCAGCGCCTGGCCAAGGGCGTGCGTGACGGAAAGCAAGCGGGAGAAGACCCAAGCGTCCGCCAGGCGGTTGGAGGGATTCTGGGAATTCCATGCCGGCTCGAAACCCACGCCGGACCTGGGCTGGAGGGCGCTGGCCAGTTGGTTTCGGTGCGCTTCCGGCAGCTTAGCTAGATTCATCAGGATGAAGCGGGCGGCGTTCCAGATTTTGTTGGCGAAGGCACGGTTGGCTTCGATCTTATCGACGCTGAAAGCGATGTCGGTGCCGGGCGCGGCGCTGACGGCCAGCGCAAACCGCACCGCATCCGTCCCGTATTTTTCCGTGATCTCCAGGGGATCGATCACATTCCCCTTGGTCTTCGACATCTTCTGGCGCTCAGCGTCGCGCACTAGGCCGTGGATGTAGAGCTGGCGAAAAGGCACCTGGCCGGTGAACTTCAGCCCCAGCATGATCATGCGTGCTGCCCAGAAGAACAGGATGTCAAACCCCATGATCATGAGATCGTTGGGATAAAAGCGGCGGAGGTCCTCGGTGTCGTCCGGCCATCCCAGGGTCACAAAAGGCCACAGCCCGGAGCTGAACCAGGTGTCCAGCACATCCGTCTCTGGCCGCAGGACGCTGCCCTGGCACTGCGGGCAACGGACTGGTGTCTGGCGCGCCACGATCACGTGATTACAGGTCTCGCAATACCAGGCGGGGATGCGATGCCCCCACCAGAGTTGCCGCGAGATGCACCAGTCGTGGATGCGGCTCATCCAGTCGAGGTAGATCTTCCGGTAATTGTCGGGAATAATCTCGATACCCCCCTCTTCCACGGCACGGATCGCCGGTCCGGCCAGCGGTTCCATCTTCATAAACCACTGGGTCGAAAGCAGGGGTTCGATGACGGTCTTGCAACGCTGGCAAGTGCCGACCGACAGCGCGTAATCCTCGGTCTTCTCGAGCAGCCCTTGCTGCTGCAGGGCGGCCAAGACCTGCTCGCGGGCCTCGTACCGGTCGAGGCCCTGGTAGGGACCGGCTTCGCTGGTCATGCGCGCTTCGGCGTTGATCACCACCACGCGGGGCAAGCGGTGCCGCTCCGCCAGGGCGAAGTCGTTAGCGTCGTGCGCGGGCGTCACCTTCAATGCGCCCGTGCCAAAAGCCGGGTCGACCGCTTCGTCGGCAATCACGGGAATTCGCCGTCCTAGCAAGGGAAGCCGCACTTGCTGGCCAATGGCGCGGCGGTAGCGCTCGTCGCCTGGGTGGACGGCCACCGCCGTATCACCCAGCATGGTTTCGGGGCGGGTGGTGGCCACCGTGATCGCGCCCGAGCCGCTCTCGAAGGGATAACGGATATACCAGAGATGACCTCGCCGCTCCTCGTGGACTACCTCGAGGTCCGAGACTGCGGTGCCGCAGCGCGGGCACCAGTTGACGATATACTCGCCGCGATAGATCAGTCCTTCCTGGTAAAGGCGCACGAACGCTTCGACCACCGCCCGCGAGTAACCGGGGTCCATCGTGAAGCGCTCGCGGGTCCAATCCACCGAGGCGCCCAGCCGCTCCATCTGCCGTCGGATCGTGCCACCGTTCTCTTCCTTCCACCTCCAGCACCGCTCGACGAACTGCTCCCGCCCCATTTCCAGCCGCCGGCGCTGCCCGGCCCGCCGCCAGTCAGCCGGGGTCGCCCGCGGGTCATCCTTTAATACTTCGCGCCCCAGCTCCTGCTCGACGATCATCTGGGTAGCGATCGACGCGTGGTCGGTGCCGGGCAGCCATAGCACGTTCTTGCCCGACATGCGTTGCCAGCGCATCACAATGTCAATCTCCGTGTGCTCCAGCATGTGCCCCATATGAAGCGAGCCGGTGATGTTGGGCGGCGGAATGGTGAGGCAAAAACGCGGGCGGGTGGGATCGTCCGAGGGGCGGTAGAGCGCGCTCTCCGCCCAGTAGCGCGCCCACCGTGGCTCAATGGTGCTCGGTGAATAAACCTTGGCGATTTCCGCTTCCATCGCTGGCGGACTCCTCCGGGGAGGCCGAATCTAGCCAATATAGCTTCCGCGCTCATGGGCCGTCAAACTCACGGAGGCTTGACACTGCACCACGGGCCTCCGCGCGCGGTCGGGTAATCTCGACGCCTAGCGGGCGGCGTCCAGTTCGCCGATGATCTCGGAGGTAAGAGTTTGGGTAAGGTCGCGGAGGATGGCAGGGGAGAGTACGGACGGCGCCATGCGGCGAACAACCTTCTCCACAATCTGCTCGACGCTGGCGGTGTCGAGCCGTCCCGGCGATTCCGCCATTGAAGTGGGCGCGAACTCTTCATCCACGACCTTGGCCGGAGGGGCCGTCTCTTGTGACCCAAGGGCCGAAGCGGGGTGCGTCGGCGCGGCACCCGTGACCGCCGAGGCGTCAAGATTGGCGGCATCGGTTGCGGCCGCCAGCCCAGGAGGCGCCGCCGGAGCCTCGTCCGTCGCGGCAAACAAGTCCTCGGAAGCCGGCGCTTCGGCATACCAGGCCAGCTCTGCATCGTCCGCCACACGCTCCGGGGAGACCGCTGCTTCCGGGGCGCTCTCCACCCCCTGGCACTCGCGCTCACTCCGGTCTGGAAGCAAGGCTTCCAGGACTTGCTTCTCGTCCGGTGTCGTGGGCCCGGCAGTATCGGCTGTGGCTGCTGGCGGAATCCAAGGCTGGGCCAGATACTCTTCGTCGGAAATGATGCGGCCGACCGCGGGTGAAGGGGGTGCAGGGGACTCAGCAACTGGTTGGGGCGTCACCGGCCCGGTCGTGGTGGTCGACTCCGCAGACCCACCTGACGCTTCGAACGCCGGAGGACGGGTGGTGGCGGCGCTTGCAGGACCACTCGCTTCGACCGGCGACACTGCTTCCAGCAGATCGCCGAAGGCGAGGCCTTCCTCGAGCGTCACCTCCGCCATGCCGGTGCTGCCGCGGCCCACTCGCAACTCGTGGTCAGCCGCTTCCGCATCCAAGGTAGCGTCCGGCCCTTCCTGTTTCGCGGCGGCCTCTGTCAGCCCTGGTTTGACCACCAGGCGGCTGGCGCTCCCACCCGGCGCTTCCGGCGTGGCTGGAGCCTCGGCATCCGCCGCCGGACCAGCCGGCGCTGGCATCGACTTCTGGACAGCGGCGAGCAGCTCGGCAGCATCGAAGGGCTTGCGGATGATGCCATCGGCTCGCACCTGCGCGCCCCGGCCCTCGTCGTAGGGTTCCAGGTCGCTTACCGCCAGCAGCACGGCCACGTGAGCCAGCTCCGGAGACTTCTTGACGAAGTCGCAAAGCTCGTAGCCATCCTTGCCAGGCATGGAAACGTCCGCTACGATCACGTGAGGCTTGGCGGTGGCGAGCTTGCGGATAGCCGTCACACCGTTGGACACGGTCACCACCTCCAGGCCGGCGCTGGCGAGAATGTCGGCGGCCATGCGCTGGAGGGTGAGGCTGTCATCGGCAACCAAGACGGTTTGTCCCATAGGGGCTAGCCTGCTATTACATCATACAGTGATACCCGTTCGGTATACCATCCCCCGCCCGCGAAGTCAAGCTCCGCGGGGCAAACCTTCCCCCTGTCAAAGCGACGCTCAAATCGCCAAGTATTCGTCAAGCTCCTGCCGGGTAAAACCGACCAATTCCGGCTCCAGTTCGATCATCAAGCCTGTGCGGGCGTAAACCGTTTGGCGGATGTGGCGCGCCAGCGTCAGCACCTCGTGCGCCGAAGCTCCGCCGCGGTTGAGTAAGACGAGGGGCTGGGTCTCGTTAACCTGCGCTCTGCCCATCTGGTATCCTTTCAGCTCGCAAGCTTCGATGAGGAAAGCGGTGGGGATTTTCACACGCCCGTCTTTCGCTCGGCGCCTGTGCAGTGACTCAAGCTTGGCGGCAACCTCCGGCGCGAATTGGGCACGCACCGCGCGCTCGAGCTGGCGATATTCCGGCTCGGTCAGCCACAGATTCTTGAAGAACGAGCCAGCGTTGCCGCCCCGCTCTTCCCTAGGGAAGGGAAACTTGCGGTCGCGGATGGCGATGATAGCCTCGCGTAATTGCGGAAGCGCCGGCTCGGTGACCCCGCGCTGGGTGAAGTAGGCGGCCACGTCCGGATACTGCAGGTTCGCCTGGCCTTGCTTGGCCAGCCGCAGCTTGAGGCTCAAAATCACATATTCGCCCTTGCCGCTCGAATTGAAGATGCTCCGGCGGTAGGCAAACCCGCAGGCCGCTGCCTCAAGGGACTTCACTTGGCCGGAGCGGATCTCGAGCACTTCGGCGGATTCGAAGACATCCCGGATTTCGGCTCCGTAGGCGCCGATGTTTTGCACCAGCGCGGCCCCAGCCTGGCCAGGAATATGGGACAGGTTTTCGATGCCCCACCAGCCGCGCTCTACGGCCAGGGCTACGACGCCGTCCCAGGTTTCACCCGCGGCTATCCGCAGCGTCACGCCCGTGTCGTTTTCGGCCGTCACCTCGATGCCTCGCAGGGCGACGTGGATGACCAGCCCGTCAAACCCGTGATCGCTGACCAGGATGTTGCTGCCACCGCCCAGAATGAATAAGGCCAGCCGGCGTTCAGCCGCGAACTCCAGGGCTTGGCGCAGCGCCTCCAGGGTTTCAACGCGTGCGAAGTAGCGGGCGGGTCCGCCAATCTTGAAAGTGGTGTAAGGCTTGAGGGGCTCTTGGATAGAGATTTCGAGAGCCGTGTTTCCAGGTGCGGGCATGCGTCGTGAATTGTAGCAAAGCGGGTTTGTGAAGCGCGGGCGGGGACGAGGCAGGCGGCCCAGCTCCGAGCCCAAGGGCTTTAGACGCCGGACTGCCACGTTCCGGCCAGCCGGGCAGGAAGCTATCGTTCCGCCTGGCCTTGCGCCTTGGGGTAGTCGTAAAAGCCGCGCCCGCTCTTGCGGCCCAGCCACCCGGCACTGACCATCCTTTCGAGCAGCGGGCAGGGACGGTACTTCGGATCGCGGAACCCCTCGTAGAGGACCTTCAGGATGTCGAGGCAAACGTCCAGGCCGATGAAGTCCGCGAGTTCGAGCGGACCCATCGGATGGTTCATCCCGAGCTTGAAGACCGTATCGATGCCCCGGGCGTCAGCAACGCCTTCCATCAGGGCGAAGACGGCCTCATTGATCATGGGCAGGAGCACGCGGTTCGAAACAAAGCCCGGGAAATCCTGCACCCGCACTATGGTCTTTTCGAGAGAGGCGGCGAGCTGTTCAGCCGCTGCGACCGTTTCGGGGGAGGTTTGCAACCCGGGAATGAGCTCTACCAGCTTCATCACCGGCACTGGGTTAAAGAAGTGGAGGCCGACGAAGCGTGCGGGACGCCCGCTGGAGGCCGCTAGCTTGGTGATGGAGATTGAGGAAGTGTTGGTCGCGAAGACGACGTCAGGCCGGCAGATGGAGTCCAGCGCACGAAAGACGTTCGCCTTTGTCTCGAAGTTCTCGGCAACGGCCTCGATGACGAAGTCTGCAGGGGCCAGGTTGTGGAGGCCAGGTTCGAGCTTCAGGCGCTCGAGCGCCTGCTGCTTCTGTTCCGGCGTCAGGCGGCCCTTTTCGACGTCCCGATCCAGCCCTTGGGCGATCCGCGCCGCCCCCGCGGCCAGCGCCGGGGAAGAGACATCGGTGAGCGCGACCGGGTAGCCATGCCGGAGGAGCACCTGGGCGATGCCCTGCCCCATAGTGCCAGCGCCGACCACCGCGACGGTTTTCAGGGGGTTACCGCAAGATAGCGCATGGAGCGGTCCGGGTGAGAGCCACTGGAGGGGGCATGATGTTTGCAGGCTTTCGGATGAGATCATGCTCGTGATGGGCGGCTCCTCGGTCGCCTTAATGGTTCGTGGACTCCACGGCCAGCGCCACCGCATTACCACCGCCCAGGCACAACGCCGCAATCCCGCGTGCGGCCTGGCGCCGCTTCATTTCGTACAACAGGGTTACCAGGATGCGCGCCCCTGAGGCACCGATGGGGTGTCCGAGGGCAACGGCGCCACCGTTCACGTTGGTTTTGGCGGGATCGAGTCCCAGTTCCTGGATCACAGCCAGCGCCTGCACGGCGAACGCTTCGTTCAGCTCGAAGAGATCCACCTGCTCGAGCTTCCAGCCGATCTTCTTCAGCAAGGCCTGGACGGCGCTGACGGGCGCCATCATCACCCATTTGGGCTCCACGCCGCTTACCGCGTGCCCCACAATGCGGGCCATGGGCGCCGTGCCTAATTCGTAGGCTCGCTCTGCTGAGGTCACCACCAGTGCCGCGGCACCGTCGTTGGTCCCCGGAGCGTTGCCGGCAGTCACCGTGCCGTCCGGCTTGAAGACGGGCTTGAGCCGGGCCAGAGCTTCCAGGGACGTGTCTGGACGAGGCGATTCATCCTGAGTAACCGCGACGGGCTCGCCTTTGCGCTGGGGAATAGACACCGGGACCACCTCTTCGCGAAAGCGGCAGCTGCGGATGGCCTCGACGGCCCGGCGATGGCTCTCCACGGCGTAGGCATCCTGCTGCTGGCGAGAAATTTGATACTTCTCGGCCACCAGCTCGGCCGTCATCCCCATGTGGACATCTTCGTAAGCGTCCCATAATCCGTCGTGGATCATGGCGTCTAGCACCTTGGCATGACCCAGACGGTAACCCTGACGGAGCTGGGGCAGCAGGTAAGGGCAGTTGCTCATGGACTCCATGCCGCCGGCCACGACGATGTCAACGTCGCCCGTCTGGATTCCTTGCGCGGCCAGCGCCACCGCCTTGAGGCCGGAGCCGCAAACCTTGTTAATGGTCATGGCGGCCACGCGGTGGTCCAGTCCACCCCTCAGGCCAGCCTGCCGCGCCGGATTTTGGCCGAGGCCCGCGGACACGACGTTGCCCATGATAATTTCATCCACCTGGCCGGGCTCGATCCCGGCGCGCCGCACTGCCTCCCGGACGGCGATAGCTCCCAGCTCGAGGGCGGAAAGAGCCGATAACGCACCCTGAAATTTCCCGATGGGTGTGCGGACGGCCGCGATAAGGACGGGTTGACGCATGGGTCTGCCGGACACCCGCATTATACAAGAGGCGCGCCCTCTCCGCAGGCGGAAAGAGCCTACTTCCCGCGGAGACCAAAGCAGTAGACGTTCGAATCATGGTCCACGGCAAACACGCGGCCCTCGGCGATAGCCAGGCCGCTGAAGTGGACCCAGCTGGTCATGGTCTGGCCGCTTTGGTAGAGAACCTTGCCCGTCTTCGCATCCAGGGCGTAGAGCACGGAACGGTGAGTGTCTTGCTCCCGCTGCTGATCGGTCAGCAGCTTCTGGCCCGAGTAGATCACCCGCGGGCCTACCGTCTGCCTGGGGTTTTCTCCGGTAGACTGCACGAAGACAACGCCATCGGCGATGGCCGGCGGATCCGGCAAATCGAGGTCACCGGAGACCCACACCGGCTCGAGGGTGGGCTTTCGGCTGCCGGAAAGGAGCGCGATGTCGTTTGGAAGCCTCACCCGAAAAGCCATCAGGCAGCCGTGAGGAGTGGGCCCGTTCGCCAGCGGGAACCGGGGAGCGTGAGTCGATAGCGGCCCGTAGATGGGAACGTAAAGCCAGGAGTGGCCCCTGTCGTCCTGCCAGGTTGCTGGTGCACCCCAGATGCCTTGGCCTTGAAACGCCTCCTCGTCATTGGCTAGCTTCAGCGCCGCGAGCGCCGTATGATGGTCCTTGGCTCCCAGCGAGTCGGCATCAAGCAAATAGAGCACTCCCTCTTTGCCGCCGCCCGCCAGCAGGTTGTAATCGCCGGATGCCAACCACACGGGGGACGAAGCGGAGATATCGAGATCGTAGTCGGTAATGTGTTTCGAGTTGACCGGCGAATAATAGTCCAGAAGGCGGAGGTCACGCAGAGAAGTGGCGATAAAGCTGCTGCCGAAATCACCCGCATCCGGGTCCAAGGCACCATCGCCGGTGGCGGCGTAGACGCGTCCATTGGGGCCAATCACCGGCCCGCCGCGCCCCCAGATTCCGGCTGGTCCGGTCTTGGACGAGATCATCAGGCTTTCAACCACCGGATGCCGCGGCGGCGCGACCTCCATGGCGTAGATGCCTGAGTAGGCGCCACCACAGCCCTGAGAGACCGAGGTGTAGACCGTCGAGCCGCGCAGGTTCAGGCTCCAGTTCTTGGAGTAAGGGGGCACGAACTGCACCGGCCCAAACTTCACCGTGCCGCTGGCGAGGTCCAGCCCCCACAGCTTGCCGTCGGAGGCGATCGCGTAAAGAGTCGCGGTGTGCTTATCGATCACCGGCGTGGCATTGAGGTTGTTCGGACAAAGCCACATGCTCTCGTCCTTGGGCAGGGCGTGGGTTTCGAAGGTATGGCTCCAGAGCAGGTCACCGCTGGTCGCGTCCAGGGCAAAGACGTGGTCGGAACTTCCCGCGACGTAGACCACCGTCCTCCTGCCCTTGGCCGTATCCACGTTGGAGGCGACCACTGGGGCGGTCAAAGCCGTGAGCGACCGCGGCTCGTTTTTCATCTGCACTTTCCACTTCAGTTCGAGTTGGGCTGCGGTCCGCGGCGTCAGCGCTGTCTCTTCCGGTGCCCAGCCCGAGCGCTGCGCGTCGTGGCCGAAGGTCGGCCAGTCCAGGGCGTGAAGGTTGAGGGGGAGGAGCAGGAAAGGGAAGGCGAGCCACCACCTGCGAGCCGCGAGCTTGCTTCGACTGCCGATCACCGATGCACCTCCTGAACCGCGCGACGGGTATACATGGTATGGTTTCCCTCCTGTGCGACCTCGGCGTGCATGGACTTTATCTGGAAGTTTGGGCCCTGGCAAGAAGGCGCTCGGCAGGCCTTTACAAAGCCGCCCACCGCCGGGTAATAGGGAGGCCGCAGCCGGACGTGCAACACGCTTGCGAAGCATGGTTACACGCTTCTACGGGCCATTCCTGAAGGCTGCCCGGCGCGACTTCGGCGCCTGGGGGCGAGGAAACGAGTTCTACGCGCCACAGAAGCCGGCGCCATACACTTACCACAAACCGTACAAAGAGAGACTAAGGAGGATAACGTGTCGAAGAGGAACGATCGCCGCATGATCACCCTGCGGGTAACGGCTCTCCTCGGCTTGTCGCTGGCCGTGCTGGTGAGCGGATCTCGGCCTGCAGCTTGGCCCCTGCCTGCCGGTCAGCTTCCCGAAGCGCCTCCCAGTTCTGAGCCGGACGACCGTTACAAGGCCGATATTCTGGTGGTTGTCGCTCATCCGGATGACGAAACCGAGATTACCGGCTATCTGGCCAAGGCAATTTACGACGAGCACAAGCGGGTCGCCGTCATCTACGGGACGCGCGGCGATGCGGGCGGCAACGCCGCCGGCTATGAGCAAGCAGCCGCCCTGGGTGCCGAGCGCGAAATCGAGGCCAGGCGGGCTTTGGCGTCCTTCGGCATCCTGAACGTGTGGTTTCTGGACGGCCCGGACACACCGGGTCAGGACGTACTGCGGTCGCTGGAAACTTGGAATCACGGCTCAGCCCTGGGGAAGGCGGTGCGCCTGGTGCGCCTGACCCGCCCGGAGGTGATCCTCACCTGGCTGCCCGACTATGTGGCCGGCGAAAACCACGGCGACCACCAGGCGGCGGGCGTGATCGCCACGGAAGCCTTCGCGCTGGCCGGTGACCCTACCCGGTTTCCGGAACAAGTCGCTGCCCCGCGCAACCATGAGAATATCGGCAATCTCACCGAAGGACTGCGCGTGTGGCAGCCGAAAAAGCTCTACTACTTTTCCGATGCCTCGCACACCGACTTTTTAGTTGGCAAGGGTCCCGAGTATTCCATGACCGACGTCTCGCCGTCACGGCACGTTCCCTATTTCCGCCTGGTGGCGGAAGAAATGAGCTACCATCTCACTCAGGCCGATACAGGCCAGGAGGCGAAGAAAGCCCTGGCTACAGGAAAGCTTGATGCTTTCAAGCAGCCGGAGCGTTTGGTGCTGGGCAAATCGCTGGTGCCGGCCTCCGTCACCGGCGATGTCTTCGAAGGGGTTAGCCCGGGCCCCATTCCGTTCACGCCCGTTCCGGGCTATCAGCCGGAACCTCACGGCGGCCTCTGGGTGGAGCTCGGCGGTCCCTGGGCGTTCTATCGTCGGTTCTGGAAGGCTCAGGGCGTCGAAAGGCTGGCGGATCTCCTGCCTGTACCGGAAGTGAGCGTGGGTGCCGGCGAAATCCTGCACGTCCCGCTTCTCATCCGCAATGACACGCCCGAGCAGGCGGAGGTTCGGCTGACGATTTCGCCCCCCTCGGGCTGGGAAGTGCGGAGCGGAACGGCGCGCTACGGAGTCCGGCCGCAGGACACGTATCCGGCCGAAACCTCGGTGGCGGTGCCGGCCGGAGCGAAACCCGGGTGGCAGCAGGTCAGCTACCTAGCCGAGGCCGGCGGACGAACCATCGGTTCCATTACTCTGCGGGTGAACGTCGCGGGCGGTGGACTGCCGCAATGAGGACGCGCCGCCGGGAGTTCGCCTGCGAATTCGGCCAGCGCCGCTGACCTATTGCCTTTGGCCCTGGGCCGCAGTATAAGTGCGAGTATGGTCGTTCTGGGCCGGGTGGCGCGAAGGCGCGGTGTGCCTGCGGTTATGGTGGCCGCGATTCTCGCCACGGCGGTGCTGGCACTTACCTCGACGCCGGTGTGCGGGAGTGCGTTGGACGTTGACCCGCTGGCGTGTTGTGCGCGCCACTCGTGCGCCCACACCGGTGAGACCAGCTGCGAGGCAAGCCACCGTGAAGCGCCCTGCTGCCGGGCTGGCTCACCCTCGCCGTCGCTTCGCGGGTGCGCTGCGGAACGTTGCTGCCAGCTAGGTGAGCTAAGCTATCCCAACGCCAACCCATCCTCCCCTGCCCGGGTGGGGTGGGCACGCAGGAGCACGGTTCTGGCGCTTCCGCCCCTAGCCCTGCCCCCGGCGCCGGCGGGCAGTTGGCGTTTTGAACCGCCTCCCCGGACGCTGCTGATTCCACTGTACACCCTCATCGCAACCTACCGCATTTAGACCGCCGGGTTTCACCTCCGTAGCGCTCCACCCGATCGCTGCCTGGCGAGAGGGAAGCGGAGTTCCGACCTTGAAACAATCGTTTCAACCGGAAGGAGGAGACTCTATGTCCAAGAGCCGGGGCGGCTTACATCCGTTGGCAGGTGTCTTGCTATTGATCGTCGCGGGCCTGGCGCCGCCTTGCGCGGCGGAAGCACCCTCGAGTTTCAGAACAACGCCGCTGCAAGCGAGTCCCAACCCTGAGGGCGCGGCGACGCCCCTGCCCACCTTGATCGGCGAGGCGGACCGAAGCAATCCCCAAATTCAGGCCGCATTCCGTGCATGGAAAGCTGCCACGCAGGTATCCTCGCAGGTTTCGGCGCCCTCCGATCCCCAGCTGACGGTTCAGCAGTTCGCTGTAGGCAGCCCGCGCCCTTTCGCCGGGTTCAGTAATAGTGATTTCGCTTACCTCGGCCTGGGTGTTTCGCAGGACTTGCCCTACCCCGGAAAGCTTCACCTGCGAGGGGAAATCGCGCGGCAGGACGCGGCCGCGGCTCGCGAGCGCTATGAAGCGGTCCGGCGATCGGTGATCGAACAACTGGAGACGGCCTACCTCCAGCTCGCTTATGAACTTCAGGAGATCCGGATTCTGCGGCAGGATGGCAAGCTGCTGGAGCAAGTCGCCCGGATCGCGGAGGCTCGCTACCGGGTGGGCCAAGGGAATCAACAGGATGTCCTCCGGGCGCAGCTAGAGAGAACCAAGTTGCTGCGTGATGAGGCCATGTACCACCAGGAACACTACAGCCTGCAGGCGCGACTCCGACAGCTTTTGAACCGCACTTCGGGCGAGCCGGACGTGTTTCCTGAGCCTCTAACCGAGAGTCCGCTGAAGTACACCCTCGACGAGCTCCTGACCAAGGCGCGCATCGCTAACCCCGACCTTCGCCAGCAGGAGGCGATCGTGGGCCGCCAGAGTCTACAGGTGGAGCTCGCACGCAAGGATTTCTATCCGGATTTCAACCTCCAGTATATGTGGCAGCACACGGCCGGGCAGTTCCGCGACTACTACGTGCTGACTTTTGGCGTGCACCTTCCCGTTTACCGGCACCGCCGGCAGGAGCCGGAACTGGCGCAAGCCGCCGAAGAGCTGAACCGCTCCCGTCGCGATTATGAGGCCCGGCTTCAGCAAGCTTACTTCGAGACTCGTGATCAGTATTGGCAGGCGGAAACGTCCGCCCAGATCTTGCGCATGTACCGGGAGGGTTTAATTCCTCAGGCGGCGGCCGCCTTCAAAGCCGGGCTGGCAGCTTACCAGGCCCATCGCCAGGACTTCGAGTCCCTGCTGAACTCCTTTCTCGATGTTCTGCGGCTCGATGAGGAATATTGGCACGCGCTGCTTGACCACGAGACGGCGCTTGCCCGGCTGGAGCAGTTGACGGGTGTGAGCCTGCTCCGGCCGCGGTAGGGGAGGGCGAAACGATGAAAAACTACCGGACGGCTTTCACTCTGGCTCTGATGCTCAATCTGGTTCTGGCTGGCGGGCTGGCCCTCGTCTGGTGGCGCGGACGTCCGGTACGTCTGGGTGCCCGCTTGCGCCGGCTAGCCCGTCCAGCTCCGGCGGCGCCTCCGGAGTCTGGGGGAACGGCCGGCGTCTCGGCGCCGGAAACGCGCTTAGTCCCCCTGCAGCTCTCGCCCGAGCGCCTGCAGAGCATTGGCGTCCAAACCGGCACCGTCGAGGCCAAGCCCGTCACGGACGAGATTCGCACCGTGGGTGACGTCGAGGTGGACGAGACTCGCCTTGCCTCCGTGCAGGTGCGCTTCCCGGGCTGGATTCAAAAGGTCTTCGCGGATTCCACGTACCAATATATCCGCAAAGGCCAGCCGCTGTTCACCATCTATAGCCCCGACCTCGTAACCACCGAACAGGAGTACCTGCTCGCCCGCCAGAACCGCGATGAGTTGACGCGAAGTTCGGTGCCGGGAGTTGCTTCCGGGGCGGCTTCGCTGCTGGAGGCTGCTACCGAACGGCTGCGACAGTGGCAGGTGCCGGACCGCGAAATTGCCCTGCTCGAATCAACGGGCAAGGTGCGCCCTGAGCTGGAGATTGACTCGCCCGTTTCCGGCTACATCACCCAGCGCCACGCCTTACCCAACATGTACGTCCAGCCGGAGACCAGACTCTACACGGTGGCCGACCTCTCGACGGTCTGGGTCTATGCCCAGGTCTTCCAGACGGACGTGGCACGCATCAAGCCGGGGGATCCGGCCACGGTCACCACCGATGCCTATCCCGGCCGGTCGTTCCAAGGGCGGGTCGATTTCATCTGGCCGCAGGTGGATCTGACCACCCGCACCCAGCGCGTGCGGCTGGTGTTTCCCAATGCTGGCATGAAGCTGACGCCGGGCATGTTTGTCAACGTGCGCCTCGAGATTCCCATGGGAACGCATCGGGTGATTCCCGCTTCTGGCGTGTTGTTGACCGGGACGCACCAGGTTGTGTTCATCGATCACGGAGGGGGATATCTGGAGCCGCGGGAGATTGAGCTCGGGCCGCGCGTGGGTGACGAATACATCGTGCTGAAGGGGCTGAAGGCTGGCGAGCGGATTGTGACCTCCGCCAACTTTCTTATCGATTCCGAGAGCCAGTTGCAGGCGGCCCTGGGCTCGTTCACTCCCCCGCCCCCCGGCGCCGGCACGGCGCCGATGACCGGCCCTTCGGCAAACATTGAATTCAGCACCATTCCCTCGCCCCCCCATAAGGGTGGCAACACCTTTCGAGTGAAGCTGACGGACAGCAGAGGTGCACCCCTGACCGGTGCCCAGGTGACCGTAAGCTTCTTTATGCCTGCTATGCCGGCCATGGGGATGGCGGCGATGCGGACGGTTACCCAGCTCAGCGATCAAGGCGGAGGCATCTATGAGGGCTCCGGCAAGTTGGAGAGCGGAGGGCTCTGGCAGGTCAGCGTTGTCGCGCAGAAGAACGGCCGGACGCTCGCTAGTAAGCAACTGACGGTAAACGCGGAAGGGGGAATGTAACATGATTGCCCGCTGGATTGACTGGTGCGCCCGTAACCGCTTTCTGGTGTTCACCGGGACTTTGCTGCTGGTGCTGGCCGGCATTGGGTCCTTGAAGCGTGTCCCTCTGGATGCCCTGCCGGACATCTCGGACGTCCAGGTCATTATCCACACCAGGTGGATGGGAGAACCTCCCGACATCATCGAAGACCAGGTGACCTATCCGATCGTGACGGCCCTCTTGGCTGCGCCCCACGTCAAGGCCGTGCGCGCTCAAACCATGTTCGGAGATTCCTATGTCTTCGTCGTCTTCGAAGACGGCACCGACCTGTACTGGGCAAGGTCCCGGGTGCTGGAGTACATGCAGCAAATCTCCGGGCGACTTCCCTCCGCTGTACATCCCGTGATCGGGCCAGACGCCACCGGCGCCGGCTGGGTGTACGAATACGTGCTCCTCGACCGCAGCCATCGTTACAGTCTGGCGGACTTGCGCAGCCTGCAGGACTGGTTCTTGCGCTACCAGCTCGAAACCGTTCCGGGTGTGGCCGAGGTGGCCACCCTCGGCGGGTTCGTCCGCCAATATCAGGTGAGGCTTGATCCCAACAAACTTCGCGCTTATGGCATTCCCCTTTCCACCGTTATTGAACGGGTGCAGGCAAGCACGAACGAGGTTGGGGGAAGGGTCATGGAACTGAGCGGGGCCGAATACATGGTCCGCGGACTGGGATACCTGCGCTCCCTGAGTGATCTCGAAAACGTGCCGGTGGCCAACCAGAACGGCGTGCCCGTCCTCATCCGAGATGTCGGCACCGTGTCCTTCGGACCTGACATTCGCGAGGGGGTGGCGGAGTGGAATGGTGAGGGTGAAGCCGTCGGCGGGATTATCGTGATGCGCGACGGGATGAATGCCCTCAAGGTGATTCAGGGCGTCAAGAAGAAGCTGGCTGAAATCGCGCCTTCGCTGCCGCCGGGCGTGAAAGTGGTGGCCGGGTACGACCGGTCCGGTCTGATTGATGAGTCCATCCGTACACTGCAACGGGACCTCCTGGAAGAGGCCCTGATCGTCAGCCTGGTGATCATCGTTTTCCTGTTTCATTTCCGTTCGGCGCTGATTCCCATCCTCACCTTGCCGATCGCCGTCCTGGCTTCCTTCATTCCCATGTCCTACCTGCACGTGAGCTCGAACATCATGTCGCTCGGCGGGCTCGCGCTGACCATCGGAGTCTTGGTGGATGCGGCGCTGGTGATGGTCGAAAACGGATACCGGCAGCTATCCGAATACGGCTTGGCGCGTCCTTCGCGACCCAACGGGCCTCCGCCGGAGGCGGCGCCGGTCGTCAGCGAGGCGGAGAGGCGCCGCATCCTGCTGCAGGCTGCCAAACAGGTAGGGCCTGCCCTCTTCTTCTCCCTGCTGATTATCGTGGTTTCCTTCCTGCCCGTTTTTCTTCTGGAAGCGCAGGAAGGGCGCATGTTTCGCCCCTTGGCGTGGACCAAGACCCTGGCCGTGGGCTTTTCCTCGCTTCTCTCCATCACCCTGGTTCCGGTTCTGATGCTGATTTTCATTCGCGGCCGTCTGCGGCCTGAGGCGAAGAATCCCATTTCCCGCTTCACTCAGTTTTTGTACCTGCCGGTCCTCAAATTCTGCCTGCGTCACCGCGTGCTGACGTTGCTCGTCAACCTGGCCTTCCTTGCGCTCATCATCCCCCTGGTGTTCCGTATCGGCAGCCAGTTTATGCCGCCTCTGTTCGAGGGATCATCGCTTTACATGCCCACCGCGCTTCCGGGCATTTCGATCACTCAAGCCTCGCAGCTCCTCCAAGAGCAGGACCGGATGATCCGGTCATTTCCCGAGGTCGAAAGCGTCTTCGGATCGGTCGGGAGGTGCGACAGCGCCACGGACAACGCTCCACTCGACATGTACAACACCACGATCATGCTGAAACCCCGCGAAAACTGGCGTCCCGGCATGACCTACGAAAAGCTCATCCAGGAGATGGACCGCAAGCTTCAGTTCCCGGGACTCTCCAATACCTGGACGATGCCGGTGGAGAACCGTCTCGACATGGAGCTGACCGGGATCAAGACGCCTGTAGGCCTGAAAATTCAGGGTCCGTCGCTGGAGGGTATTCAGAAAGTGGGCACCCAGGTCCAGCAGGCTCTATCGTCACTGCCCGAGGTCCGGTCGATGTTCGCTGAACGCGTCGCCGACGGCTTCTACATTAACGTGGAAGTAGACCGTTGGGAAGCGGCGCGCTACGGGCTCACGATCGCCGACGTGCAGCGGGCGGTGACTTCGGGAATCGGCGGCGAAAACATCGCCGAAAATGTCGAAGGCCGCGAGCGTTATCCCATCCATGTCCGTTACAACCGGGATTTTCGCCGTGACCTGGATCAGTTGAGGCGAGTCCTTCTGGCCACTCCTTCGGGCGCTCAAATCCCGATCGGAGAAGTTGCCAGGGTCTTTGTCTCGCGCGGTCCCTCCATGATCCGCGATGAAGATGCCCAGCTGACTGGCTACGTCTATTTCGACCTCAACACCAAAGACTACGGCGGCTTTGTGAGCAAGGCCGATCATCTGCTGCGCACCAAGGTCAGCCTGCCTCCCGGCTATACCTACAAGTGGTCGGGCGAATATGAGTTTGAGGTCAGAGCCAGGGAGCGATTGAAGCTCATCCTGCCGGTGGTGTTCTTCGCGATCTTCCTGTTGCTTTACATGGTCTTTCATTCGGCCACGGAAGCGGCTGTACTCATCTTTCCCACGCTCTACGCCCTGACGGGCGGCCTGATGCTGCAGTACCTGCTGGGTTACAACTTCAGCGTGGCGGTTTGGGTGGGGTACATCGCTCTGTTCGGCATCGCGGTGGAGACCGGCGTGGTGATGGTGGTCTATCTCCACGAAGCCCTGGACCGGCGGCTGAACAGCGGCATGCCGGTGAAGCACGAGGACATCGAAGAAGCGGCTATCGAAGGGGCGGTTCAACGCCTGCGGCCCAAGCTCATGACCGTCAGCGCGGTGCTGGCCAGTCTCGTCCCGATCCTGTGGGAAACCGGCATCGGTTCCGACGTCATGAAACCCATAGCGGCCCCGATCGTCGGCGGAATGATCACCTCCACCATCCACGTCCTGATTCTCGTGCCCGTCTTCTTCGCCTTGATGAAGGAGCGAGCGCTGCGGCGCGGAACACTGTCGCCCTCGCGGTGAACCGAGCAGATCGGCGCCCGGTTATCTGCCGGGGCCTGAAAGGTCCAGCAGGCATGTCCGCGGCCGGACACCGGCATCCCAGAAACGGGCACTCGCCGGCTCCGGCCGAACCGCCTGAACGCACCAAAACCGCAAGCGCGGCGCTGCGTTCTGCGTCCGGCCTTCGCGCCGAAGTTCAAGGAAAGATGTCCGGTTCAAACACGCCGCCAACTGGCGGGTGACCGCACGAACCTAGCTCGCTGCGCCGGCATCATAGTTGGTCGCCGGGTTGCATCCCGGAGCGTGGTGGCCGTGCCCCCAAACGAAACTTTTGGAAACTAACGGCGGCCCAAACACGTATGAAACTATGTGTTGGAAGGATGCGATGTTCATGATGGACGCACCTTGACGGCTTAGGGGCAACTGGCCAGCATCAGGAAATAATGCTGGCCCAGCTAACGCAAACGCGGCGTGCTGCGTCTAAAGAGAGGCCAGAAGGGTAAGAAGAGAAGTAAGAAGCGAACTTGATAGAGAGGGGTTAAATAGATCGGGCGTCGCTGTGGTTTGGCGGCCTGGGCGACGCCGCGATCCCGTGGAAAGCTCGCGGCCCTGACGGGTCGGCGCCTTTCATTTAACCCCGCGTCATTTTAGGAAGGCTTGTTTGAAAAAAGCAAGCCCTAAATGGTGACGAACCTTGACCGCACAGCTGGCAGCTGGCCGGACTGCCTGGATGAACCGACTGATAACCGAAGAAGTAACGGAAAGGAGAACCCAAATGTCCAGACGAGTCCGTACGCTTGCCTTGGCGGTGGCGTTCCTAATGTGCCTTCCGGCGGTCGCCAAGAACAAGGATCGGGGCAGCGCCAATTTGACGATATCGCACGCGGTCACCGTGGGCGGAGTCCAACTTCACGAGGGACCGTACAAGGTCACTTGGGAGCATCACAGCCCGGGCCTTACGGTGAGCTTCAGCCAGCACAAGCAAGAGGTGGCGTCGGCTACCGCCCAAATGGTGGAGCGGCCGGTAACTTACGCCTCCGACTCGGTGTTGTATAACACCAACCCCGATGGCAGCTACACGCTGCTCGAGATTCGTATTGGGGGTACAAACCAGGCGATTGTCTTCCAGCAGCCTTCGTAACCTGCAACGGCCAGCCGTCGCGCAGCGCTTGCTAGGGCACTGTTCCAAGGGAGGTCGCCAAGGCGCTCCAGGGCGAAGCTGAAGCGAAGCAAAACTCTCGCCTTCTGGGCGGGGGGCTTCGCGCGGTGCGCAACGCTCGGCAGGACGACACAAGTTTGGGCAGGCACGCTCGAACCGCTTGCCCATGGTAGGGGAGATAGCTCTTGCACCTCTCGTTCTCCTCCGGCCGGGAGGTTCAGAACTTCTCCCCTACCCTTAATGTTTTCCGCCGGCTCGCCCGCTCCTACCATCAATCCCGCGTTCCTGACTGACCCCATGCTTTTGCATGTTTCCCGGTGAAGCGGAAGCACGCTCCCTGGCAGGATAAAACCGAGGATGGCGCAGCCTCCTCGTCAGCCCCGATGGCACCCTTGACCTCCCGCGCCATGCCAACTTTCAGCCCCTTTCTCAGTCAGCCCCGCAGGTTAGAATAGCCTGACTAAATGTTTCCCATTCCCATCGCCGACAACGTGCGCCGGCGGATTTTCTGGCTCTCCGTGCTGGCGCTGATCGTTGCCAACGTTTCTGCCTTCGAATTTGAGCTCTCGGTGGGCCGCAACGTGAATCGCCTCATCTTCTACTACGGCATTATTCCAGCGCGCTACGTCACCACGCGCGGACTTCGACCGTTCACCCTGCACTCGCTCCTGGTTCCCATCCTGGTCTCCATGTTTCTGCACGGCGGCTGGGTGCACCTGCTGAGCAACATGCTGTTCCTTTATGTCTTCGGGCGCAGCGTCGAGGACCGCTTCGGCCACGCCAAGCTGCTGCTCTTGTACTTTGCCAGCGGCGTTGCCGGGGCCCTGCTGCACATCGGCTTGAACCCGGGGTCGCGCGTGCCTTCGATCGGCGCCAGCGGGGCTATCGCGGGAATTCTCGGCGCCTACTTTGTGTCTTTTCCCCGGGCGCGGATTGACACTTTTATTCTGCCGTTCTTCTTCTGGACGTTTCAGCTGCCGGCGCTGGTGATCCTGGGCTACTGGTTCCTGATGCAGTTTCTGAGCGGCTACTTCCAATTACTGATGATTCAGTCTGCCACGCAGGGCGGAGTGGCCTGGTGGGCCCACGTGGGTGGCTTTGTGACAGGCGCGCTGATGGCGTTGATTCTCGAGCCGCGGCGCCCGCGCGCGGAATGGATGGCTGCCTGAGGGCAGGGGCGGGGCCAGCCCATTCGGGGGCGCCAACCCTCCTTTCAGGCGTCCAGTCTGATCTTTCAGGAAAGGCAGGCCGCGGGCGCGGCGAGGCTGCTCAGGCTACGAGATCCTCGCCGCCATCGACGCGGATCACGTTCCCCGTCATCCAGTAAGTGCGATCGTCCATGAGGGCAGCGATGGCCGCGGCCACATCCTCAGGTCTGGTGAGCCGCCCCCCCGGATTGCGCAGCCGGGCAAATTCCGCCAGCTTTTCAATCCCCGGAATCTTACTGGAGCCGGGTGTGATGGTGACGCCGGCCTGGATCGAATTGGCGGTAATGTTGTGGGGCATCAGCTCGAAGGCGAGCTGGCGGATATGGGATTCCAATACCGCCTTGGCCGCGGATACCGGTCCGTATTTAGGGATCACGCTGTGTCCGCCGGCACTGGTCATAGCAAAGATGCGGCTGCCAGCGCGCAGCATCTTTCGCTGCATCAACTCCTGTACCCAGTAGACCAGGTTGTTGCCCATCACGTCGAGGGTCATTTCCATCTGCGCTTGCGATACCTGCCCGTCCCGCGAGTCAGCGAGGTACGGCAGCAGGGAGCCAAAGGCCACCGAGTGCAGAAAGACCTTGATGAAGTGATCGCCGCCCTTTTGCTTCCAGTGCTCCTGCATGCGATCCAGACTTTCTGCACGCTTGGCCGCGTCCGCCGCGTTGATGTTGAAGAACAGGACGTCCTGCCCGGTGGCCCGGATCGCCTCCATCACCTCGTTGACATGCGGCATGGCCGAGCGCCTGTCAAAATGCACTCCGAAAATGCTGAGCCCGGCGCGGGCCAGTTCCTTGCTGGTTGCCTCTCCGAATCCACTCGATGCACCCACAATGAGGGCCCACGGCGTGGGCTTGGTTTCCGTCATCTTGGCTCCTCTCCTGGATCGTTTGCTTGCCGCCAGTGAACCCGGCGCCGCGCGCTACCCCCGGGGAGGGTACTCGCGCGAAGGCGCGGGAACGACGCAGGGCGGACGGCGCACCGCGTTACCTCTTTTCCGTTCCTGCTGCCGGCATGGCTCGGCGTACCACGATCCGCCGTTCGTCCCCGCCCAAGTGCGTGAGCTCAATCTCGATGCGGGGCACCGGCAGTTCAGGACCCAGCTTGTCGCCCCACTCGATGAGAACCGTCGCCCGCGCGGCCATGAGCTCTTCCAGGCCTAAGGTTTCGATCTCCCGGCTGCCTTCCACCCGGTAGAGGTCAGCATGGTAAACGCAATGGTCGCCTTGCCGGTACTCGTGAACCAGCGTGAAGCTCGGACTGGTGACATCCTCCTCGCGAGCGGCGCCCAGACCCACAACAATGCCCTTGGCCAGGGTTGTCTTGCCGCTTCCCAGTTCGCCTCGCAGCAACACGACGCAAGGGGGCTGGAGCAGGTGCACGAGGCTCGATCCCAAGGCTTGAGTCTCTTCCGGCGAGTGAGTCATGAACTCTAGGAGCGTTTCGAGGCTGCAGCCTGCCGAAGTCTGGTGATCAGTGATAGTGCTCATGTCGCAAAGGGGCGTAAAGCCGACGGGTATTGAGCTAAGACCTGCTCACGCTGGCCCGCAATTCCTGAAAAGCCTGCGGCACCGCTTCCAGCAGGTCGCTGGCGATCATCGAAGCCTCACCCTTCTCGCGAGCCGCCCAATCGCCGGCGAGGCCATGCAGGTAGACCGCAGCGGCCGCCACTTCGTTGGCAGGCCGGTCGCGATGCTGGGCGAGCAGGCCAGCGACGAGACCCGTCAGAACGTCGCCGGTGCCGCCCGTGGCCATGCCGGGGTTTCCGGTGGGGTTTACCCGCACACGGCCTTCGGGTGAAGCGACCAGCGTGCGAAAGCCTTTCAGCACCAGATGAACCTGGTGCTGGCGGGCGAAGTCGCGCGCCACACCGATGCGGTCCTGTGCGACCGCCGCCGTACTCTTGCCGATAAGCCGGGCCATCTCGCCCGGATGGGGCGTTAGGATGCGGACCCGGCCGGCCGCCTGGAGCGCGGCTGGGCAGCCGGCAAAGGCATTTACGCCGTCAGCGTCCAGAACGACAGGCGCCGGACAGCGATTCACCGCGCTTTGCACGACTTCGGCGGTTTCCGGATGCATCCCCAAGCCCGGGCCCACCGCCACGACGGACTTGCCTTCCATCAGCCGGTCCAGGCGGCCGTCATCCAGGGCACGCCGGGAAACAGTACCCGCCTCCGTTTCGGGCAGAGGCTCGGTCATGAATTCCATGCCCAGGGAGGCCACTATGGGTAGCGCGCTGCGCGGCGTGGCGACGGTCACTAAGCCAGCGCCGGCGCGGAGGGCGGCTTTGGCGGTCATCGCTGCGGCCCCCGTCTTGCCGACCGAACCGGCCAGAACCAGCACGTGACCATAGGTTCCCTTGTGCGAGGTTAGTGGACGGCGCTGGACCACCCAGGCGAAATCCCCAGGCTGGATGAGCTCCAGAAACAACTCCGGATCCTCTAGAGCTTCGGGCGGAGTGCCGATCTGCTTCACCACCCATTCGCCGACGTATTCGCAAGCCGGCGGAAAGACATGGGCCATCTTCGGGGCGGTGAAGGTGACGGAAGCGTGGGCGTGCACGCACTCCCCGATGAGCTCACCGGTGTCAGCGGAGAGCCCGCTGGGTAGGTCGATCGCCACGATGCGCGGACCAGCGAGACGATTCACGTCGCGCACCACCTCCAGCAAAAGCCCCTCGAGCGGCTTGGAAAGGCCGGTGCCCAGGAGGCCGTCGATCAACAGGGTGGCTTCCTGCAGCGCGGGTTTGACGCGCGTCCAGGTCTCCAGGTTCTCAACAATCTCCGGCGCCCCGGTTGCCGCCAACCGTTCGAAGTTCACCGCCGCATCGCCCCGAAGGTGTTCGGGCCGGGCGAACAACAGCACCCGCGGTCTGGCCCCCCGCTCGCGCAACAGGCGCGCTACAACGAAGCCATCGCCCCCGTTGTTCCCGCGCCCGCAAAGGATCAGCATGCGCTGCCCGCTCAGCGGAGCGAATCGCGCCTCCAGGAACTCTACCACCCCGGCGCCCGCGTTCTCCATCAGAGTCAGGCTGGGGACGCCGTAGCGTTCCGTGGTGAGGCGGTCGATATACTGCATTTGCGCGGCGGTAAGAATCTTCATCATCTCATAGCTTTCCCGGGGCACTGCTCCGACGGCGAGGCCAGGCACGCTGGAAGCGACGAACGGAGATTTTCCCTGAGCACGTCGCGGAGCAGCCCTTACACGGCCTTGGCAGCGAGCAGGGTCATGTCATCCTGCAGCTCCGGGCTTCCGGTCCATTCGCTCACACTGCGATAGATCTCCTCCACCAGGGTCTCGGGCGGCGCGTTGGCGGCGCGTCGCAGAACTTCGAGCAGGCGCTCCTCGCCAAACTCTTCTCCGTAGGAATTCTCCGGCTCGGTGATGCCATCGGTGTAAGCGAGCAGGAGGTCTCCCGGCTCGAGCTGGACCACCGCCTGGTCATACTTCGCGGTGGCAAACAACCCTACCACTGTGCCTCCCGCCGCCAAGCGCTCCACGGAGCCGCGGCGGAGCAGGATGGGTGGCGGGTGCCCGGCCGTCGTGTAGGTGAGGCGCCGGCAGGAACCATCGTACACGGCGTAGAAGAAGGTGGCGTACTTCTCCCGCGGCGTGCTGGCATAGAGCTGGCGGTTGAGCCGCCCCACGACCTCGGCGGTGGAAATGGGAACGAGGTCGCCCGCACCGTGGGGTGAGTGGCCATTATAGAACTGAGCGTGAAGCGAGGATTGAATGGCTGCCATCAGCAGGGCTGCTGAAATCCCTTTGCCGCTGATGTCTCCCAGCACCAGGCCGAGCCGGTCCTCCCCCAGCTCGAGGAAGTCGTAATAATCGCCGCTCACCACCCGGGCAGGCTTGCAGACCCCGTGGATTTGCAGTCCGGCCACCTGAGGGGCGGTGCGCGGGAAGAGCTGGTGCTGCACCTCGCGCGCAATCTCGAGTTCGCCCTCGAGGCGCGTCTTTTCCAGCGACTCTTTGAGCAACCGCTCGACGGAGGCGGTCATGCCGTCAAAGGCTTCTCCCAAGGCGCTGAGTTGGTCCGTGGCGGGCAAGCCAATGCGATAGGAAAAGTCACCCAGTTTTACCCGCTCCGTCGCCTTCTGCAGCTTGTCGACGGTCTTGGTCATAGAACGGGTCAAGCGGATGCCGATGACCAACGCGAGGAACTCGAGGAGAAGGAACAGCAGCCCCAGTACCGCGAAAGCGTACCAGTAGACGCTAGAAAAGAATCCCAGGGTGGAAACGAGCTGGGTATCGAGAGCGGTGACCCGCGACGTCACATAAAAGATCCCCACGCCTTCGCGCTTTTCCTCGGTGGCGTTCCAGGGCACTACCATCAGGCTCTGCGCGTTATACACGGTGTAATCGAACCGGCTGGCCGGGGGTGGTACCTGGAGGGACTTGGAGCGAATGGTGAAAGCGGGCCGGGGACCCTGATCGGTACTGAGGATGACGCCTTGCCGGTGGGGTTGGCCAACCGAGAGGCTGACGTTCACTCCCTTTGGCGGGCTGGGCGAGGTGCCGGCTTCGGATCCACCAAGCTCCGGCAAAACGACGCCTACCGGGCCAATGCCGGCGCCGATCTGGTCCAGCAGCTCCGGGGTGATGGGCTGGGAGACGATCAGCACTAGCTCACCCTGACGGGTTGGCTGGCGCTGCAGGGAGCGGAGCAGTACCTGCTTTCCATCGAGCACAATGTCGCTAAGGTCGTCGCGGTGAAGCCAGGAAGGTACTTCCACGGGCTTCACGGCTGCGCCGTCTGCGGGCCGGAAAGCGCGCACCTGGCCTCCGACACGAATCGTAATCTCCAGGCCCGGGTAGGAAACTCCGTAACCGCGCAGATCAGCGACTACGAAGTTCTGCAGCTGGTCGATGAGCTGGCGCGGCGAGCCCTGGGGCACTAGCTCGGCCTGGTGGACCATCAGGTGGCTGAGTTGATCGAGGCTTTCGACGTGGTGGCGAAAGTTCGAGGCCACGAGGAAGGAAGCGAATTGGCCATTGATAATGTAGGCCGCTAGCCCTACCAAAAGCAGAATCAGGACGATAGGGACGACGGCAATGAAGAAATAAGCCAGGATGAGGCGCCGCCGCAGATGCCAGAGGAACCGCCGGCGCAGCACGCCTACCAGCCTCACCATTCCGTAAACCGCCACCGGAATGAAGCACAGCCAGAAGACGACCCAGAGAAAGACCGGCGCTCCTCCCAAGACAGTACGGGTTAGCCACAGGGCAAGCCCATACGCCACCGTCCAGGCAGAGAAGCGGACCATGCGGCGGCGGCGATATTCTTGCAGAAGGCGATCCAGCCTCATCGGGACGTCCTAAGCAGGTGCCTCGCTGAGCAGGATGATCGACTTCCGGGCTTACTTCGTTCGGCGAAGCTGGGAGTTGTTCCTCACCCTGCTTCGGGCGGGCTCGGAGCGAAGCGATGGCGGAATCCGAATTTCTTCCTTGGCCCAGCGTGCTATTGGGCTGAGGTCTTCTCAGCAGCCTATCAGTTTAGCAGGAAGTAGCGAGAGTTTGAGAGGCCCCCGGGGCCCTCTGCCCTAGGGCTCGGTTCTGACGATATCCGCCAAGGCCCCGCTTCGGGCCGTCGCCTGCACCACGCTGTGACGCCGGCCGTAGCCAAAGTAGATGCAAAGGCCGATGACCAACCACACGAGCAGGCGAATCCAGGTGGTGCGGGGCAAGCTGGCCATCATTCCAAGGGAAATCGCCGCCCCCAGGATCGGAACCAGGGGCACGAGGGGTGTCTTAAACGGACGCTTCAGATCGGGGCGCCGCACGCGCAGCACCCATACGCCCAGGCAGACAATGACGAAGGCGAGCAGGGTACCAATGTTCACGAGGGAAGCCAGATCCCCGATCGTCAGAACCGAAGCGAAGGTGGCCGCGAAGACGCCTACCACGATCGAGGTGATCCATGGGGTACGAAAGCGCGGGTGAACAGCGCTGGCCCAGCGCGGCAGCAAGCCGTCGCGCGACATAGAGTAGAGGACGCGCGACTGTCCATAAAGCATCACCAGCATGACGCTGGCCAAGCCCGCCACTACGCCCGCGTCAACCAGGACGCTGCCCCAATGGATTCCGATCGCATCCACGCCGACGGCCACCGGATCCGCCACATTCAAGCTGGTGTAAGGGACGATGGCCGTCAGTAGCCCGGCGACGATGATATAAAGGACGGTGCAGATGAGCAGCGAGCCGATAATGCCAATGGGCATGTCCTTCTGAGGATTCCTGGCCTCCTGTGCGGAAGTAGAGACAGCATCGAAGCCGATGTAGGCGAAGAAGATCACCGCTGCGCCGCGTGCCACCCCCGACCAGCCAAAGGCGCCGAATTGGCCCGTGTTCGGGGGCAAAAAGGGATGCCAGTTCCGCGCTGCGACGTCCGGATGCTTCAAGACGAACGCGGTCGCCAATCCGATGAAGATAAAGACCACGGTCAGCTTGATGGCCACCATCGCAGAGTTGAGGTTGGCCGACTCACGCACCCCAATCACCAGAACCACGGTGACCACAGCGATGGCGAGGCAGGCAACCAGATTGAAGTGCGCGACCGCGTGCGGCAGGGTGGCCGGATCCACTCCCGCTGCCTGCAGCGCCGGCCTCACGGTCGCCAGCGCGGACCACCTCCCGGCGTAGAAGACCATTTCCGTGCCCGGTGTCGCGGTCCACTGAGGCGGCAGCTGAATGCCCAGGTCCCGCAGTAAGCTCACAAAGTAGCCGCTCCACCCGGAGGCCACCGTGGCCGCGCCAAAGGCGTATTCGAGGATCAGATCCCAGCCGATGATCCAGGCAAATATCTCCCCCAGCGTCGCGTACCCATAGGTGTAGGCCGAACCCGCGATCGGTATGAGCGAGGCAAACTCCGTGTAGCACAGGCCAGCAAAGGCGCAGCCGATTCCTGCCAGCACAAACGAAATCACGATGGCCGGCCCGGCGTGCATCGCCGCTGCCTGGCCGGTGAGAACAAAAATGCCCGTGCCGATGATCGCGCCAATCCCCAGCATGATAAGGTTCACGGGACCGAGCGCGCGCTTGAGGGTGTTTGCGCCTTGTCCCTCAGCTTCGGCCAGGATCGCATCAATCGGCTTCGTGATCAGCAGCTTGGACATGCATCCTCCAAGGGGAGGTTGACTACCCCTTCCTCAGGGGTTGCAGGCGGAGGCCGGCATCGGAGTCTTTAAAATAGAGCTGGTGGTGCAGGCTGGAGACCTGGCCTCGCCGCCAGCAAGAATATAGACTGGAACCTATCATTCCACAAACGATATCTGCGGCCGCTCGCGGGCTGTGCGGTCAACCTTCGAGCGTTGCCAGGAATTCTCTTGCCCGCTGCTCGATGTCCGGGGCCCGCAGCAAATCGCCGATGACCGCCACGGCGTCCGCCCCCGCGGCGATCACGGAGGGCGCGTTCTCGAGCGTGATGCCTCCGATGGCCACCAGGGGCTTGCGCGTGGCTTGGCGAGCTTGTTGGACGCCCGCCAGGCCTACTACCGGATCCGCCTGCTTCTTGCTCTCCGTCGGGAACACGGGGCCGATGGCGAGGTAATCCGCGCTGGTGGCCTCTCCGGCACGAACCTGAGCCAAGTTGTGCGTCGAAAGGCCGATCACCGAGCCTGGGGGGAGGAGCGCGCGCGCCAGTTCCACCGGGAGATCATCCTGGCCCAGGTGAACGCCGGCAGCACCAGTGAGCAGCGCGACGTCCGCGCGGTCGTTCACGATGAACAGCGAGCGATACGAGCCGGCGAGCACCGCCAGCTGCCGGCAGCGCTCAAAGAGCTGCCGGGTGGGGCTTCCCTTGTCGCGATACTGCAGGGCGCGCACGCCCGCGCGCAGCAGCGACTCCGCCAACGCGGCTACGGGGCGCTCGCCCGCTTGCGCGGCATCCAGAATGGCGTAGAGCTTGGGGAGCTGCACCGGACGCGGACTCCTCCCGCAAGGCGCACCCACCCGCCGGCGCCCTGGGTGTCAAACCACGCCCGCGCCGTTGCGGGAAAACCGCGCCAAAAACCGGGTGTCGTAGTTCCCGGCCTGGAAATCGGGGTCGGCCATGATTCGCTCGTGCAGCGGAATGGAGGTCGATATCCCCTCGATCACAAACATCGAGAGGGCGCGCGCCATGCGGCGGATGGCTTCGCTGCGGTCTTGACCGTGGGCGATCAGTTTGGCAATCAGCGAGTCGTAGTAGGGCGTGACCACCGACTCGGCGTACACGGTTGGGTCGACCCGAATGCCCGGCCCCCCGGGCAGATGCACGCCCGTCACCTTGCCGACGCTGGGAGCGAACGTTTCTGGGTGCTCGGCGACGATGCGGCACTCGATGGCGTGCCCTCGCACTTCAACGGTTTCGCCCTCGAGGGGAAGGGGCTCGCCGGCGGCAATGCGGATCTGCTGCTTCACCAGGTCGATGCCCGTGACCATCTCGGTGACCGGATGTTCGACCTGGATGCGCGTGTTCATCTCCAGGAAGTAGAGGTTGCGCTGCTCGTCCATCAGAAACTCCACCGTGCCGGCGTTGGTGTAGCCCACCTGCTTCAGCGCCTCAACCACCTGGTGTCCCACCTGGCAACGCCGCGCGGCGTCCAGGCGCGGTGAAGGCGACTCCTCCACCAGCTTCTGATGCCGCCGCTGGATGCTGCACTCGCGTTCTCCCAGATGAATCACCTTGCCGCGCTGGTCCCCCAGAACTTGGAACTCAATATGGCGAGGGGCGGCAATGTATTTCTCGAGGTAGACGTCGGGTGAGCCAAAGGCGGCCATGGCCTCCGTTCGGGCGGTGCGGACCTGGTCCGGCAGGTCCTGGGCGGACAGGGCCAGGCGCATCCCCCGTCCCCCGCCTCCAGCCGCGGCCTTGATCATCACCGGATAGCCGATGCGCTGGGCAGCCTCCAGCGCCTCCTCTTCCGAGGCCACCACGCCCGAGCCGGGCAGCACCGGCAGGCCCAGGTCGGCCATGGCCTGGCGCGCCCGGTTCTTGTCTCCCATCAAGCGCATGACTTCCGGGCGGGGACCGATGAAGGTAATGTTGCAGCTCTCGCACACCTCGGCGAAGTGGGCGTTCTCAGAAAGAAACCCATAGCCGGGATGGATGGCGTCCGCGTCTGTGATCTCCGCGGCAGAAATAATGCTGGCCACGTTCAAATAGCTCTCCGAGCTGGGGGGCGGGCCAATGCAGATCGCCTCATCCGCAAAACGCACGTGCAACGCGTCGCGGTCCGCTTCGGAATAGACCGCGACGGTGGGAATACCCAGTTCCTTGCACGCGCAGATTACCCGCAGCGCGATTTCACCGCGGTTGGCAATGAGAATTTTCCGAAACATCGGTCCAAGCTGGGACACGCCTGCCCCGGGTCCTGTGCGGGAAGCTATCGAGGACGAATGGCAAACAGGGGCTGCCCGTATTCGACGGGCTGGGCGTTCTCTACGTAGATGCGCACCACTTCACCCGCCACCTCGGATTCGATCTCGTTCATCAGCTTCATCGCCTCGATCACGCACAGAACCTGTCCCACTTCCACGATGTCACCTTCCTTGACGAAGGGTTCGGCTTCGGGTGAAGAGGCGCGGTAGAACGTTCCCACAATGGGTGATTTGATGATGTGCAGGCCTTCCGTCGACTCGGCCGCGGGCGGCGCCGGCGGCTGGGCAGCGGGCGTGGGCGGCGCTGACTCCGCCACTGGCTCTCGCAGAGCCGGCGCGGCTGCTGGCGGATGGGTGATGGTGGGAGTTGGCGCAGCCGCCACCGTGGTGCCGCTCGCGGC
>CADDZE010000033.1 GCA_902812465.1 Acidobacteriota bacterium
GTCCCTTTACCACTAACCCCCGCTCCCGTACCTACCAGGATTCTGATACGATTCCCGTCCGGGGCCGCACAGTCCGGCACCGACAATCCGCGTCGATACTTGAAAGAGACTGGAGGCGGTTATGGCGCGCAAGCTAACGGCGGCGCAGGCCACCATCGAATTTCTTAAGCGTCAATATGTGGCGCGGGACGGCGTAGAGCGTCCCTTCTTTGGGGGCTGCTTCGGCATTTTCGGGCACGGCAACGTGGCCGGCCTGGGCGAAGCCTTGCTGGAGCACGCTGACTTCCCCTATTACCTTTGCCGCAATGAGCAGGCGATGGTGCACACCGCCATCGGTTTTGCCAAGGTAAGCAACCGCCTGCGCGCGCTCTGCTGCACCACTTCGATCGGGCCCGGAGCCACCAACATGGTGACCGGGGCCGCCACGGCGACGGTCAACCGTCTGCCGGTGCTGCTGCTTCCCGGCGACATCTTCGCCCGACGCAACGTTGCCCCGGTGCTGCAGCAGCTCGAAGGGCCCAACACCCAGGACATCTCGGTGAACGATTGCTTCAAGCCGGTCTCGCGCTACTGGGACCGCATCTCGCGCCCCGAGCAATTGATTACCTCCCTACCGGAAGCGATGCGCGTGCTCACTTCCCCCGCGGACACCGGGGCGGTCACGATCGCCATGCCTCAGGACGTCCAGGCCGAGGCCTTCGATTATCCTGAGGAGCTGTTTGAGAAGCGCGTCTGGAACATTCCGCGCCCGCGCGGCGATGCCAGTGCCCTGCAAGTGGCGGCGGCCCGTATCCGGGCCTCGCGCCAGCCCCTGCTGATTGCGGGCGGCGGGGTGATTTACTCCCAGGCGAGCGAAGCGCTCTCTCGTTTTGCCGCCCAGACGGGCATTCCCGTGGCCGAAACGCAGGCTGGCAAGGGGTCGCTGTGCTACGACCACCCGCAAGAGGTGGGCGCCATCGGAGTGACGGGTACACCCGGAGCTAACATCCTGGCCCGTGAAGCTGACTTGGTGATCGGCGTCGGCACTCGCTACAGCGACTTCACTACGGCGTCCAAGACGGCCTTCCAAAACCCAGCAGTGCGGTTTATCAACATCAATGTGGCTGAATTTGATGCTTATAAGCACTCGGCCTTGCCCCTCGTTGCCGACGCGCGCGTGGCGCTAGAGGAGCTCGCCGCAGCCGTGCGCGGCTATCGCGTGAGTGCTGAATACCAGGAGCGCATCACCCGCTTCCGTGCCGAGTGGGAGCAGGAAGTGGAGCGCATCTACAACCTGCGCCATGGCCCGCCCCTGAGCCAGGGCGAGGTGATCGGGGCGGTTAACCGCGCCACCGGCCCGCGCGACGTCGTGGTTTGCGCCGCGGGCAGTCTGCCGGGCGATCTTCACAAGCTTTGGCGAACCCGCGATCCCAACGGCTACCACCTCGAGTACGGGTACTCCTGCATGGGTTACGAGATCGCTGGTGGACTGGGGGTGAAGATGGCCGACCCCAGCCGCGAAGTGTACGTGATGGTGGGCGACGGCTCGTATCTAATGATGGCCCAGGAGATCCACACCTCCGTGCAGGAAGGCTGCAAGCTCAACATCATTGTGCTGGACAGCCATGGCTTCTCGAGCATCGGTGGCCTCAGCCGCTCGGTCGGGTGCCAGGGCTTTGGGACGGAATACCGCCTGCGGCGCGATGGACACCTGGACGGCGAGATTAACCCGGTCGATTATGTTGCGAATGCTGCCAGCCTGGGAGCGATCGCCATCGGCGTCCGGACGCACCAGGAGCTCGAGGAGGCATTGGCGCGCTCGCGGTCCAACCAACGCACCACGGTGGTGGTGGTGGAAGTAGACCCATACCACGCGCGGGTGCCCAGCTACGAGTCCTGGTGGGACGTGCCGGTCGCCGAGGTGTCGCTACTCAAGACGGTTCAGGTAGCGAGAGAGTCCTACGTTGAGGGGCGCAGGCGAGAACGCTACTTTCTCTGACCTGCCTTTTAAGGTCGTGGCACCTGGCAGTAGAAGGGCACGGGGCGCGGCCAGCCTGCCAGGCGCAAGCCACCTGGGGTCCTGAGCCGGAACGCCAGCCCAAGCCGGCTGGCTTCGTTCTCCCGGCTCGCGCATCCGGTTTACTTGATGGTACGATAGGTCTGACGCTGCAATAGGGTCCCTAAGGAGGACTTATGCCGGAAGAACGCAGCGGCACCGAAAGGGGGAAAGCCATCGATTTGGCCCTGACGCAGATCGAGAAGCAGTTCGGCAAGGGCTCGATCATGCGCCTGGGGGCCAAGGATGCTCTGGTGCCCGTCGAGGTGATCCCCACGGGCGCGCTTTCATTGGACGCGGCGCTGGGTGTGGGCGGGATGCCCCGCGGGCGCGTGGTGGAGATCTTCGGGCCCGAGTCGAGCGGCAAGACTACCATCGCCCTCAGCGTGGTCGCCGAATCGCAGAAGCGGGGGGGCATGGCGGCCTTCATCGACGCCGAACACGCCCTGGACGCGGGTTATGCCAAGCGGCTGGGCGTAGACGTGGATAACTTGCTGGTCTCGCAGCCGGATTATGGTGAGCAGGCCTTGGAGATTGCCGAAGCCTTGGTGCGCTCCAATGCCATCGACGTGCTGGTGGTGGACTCGGTCGCCGCGCTCGTGCCTAAGGCCGAGCTAGAGGGGGACATGGGCGATTCCCTGCCGGGCCTCCAGGCACGCCTCATGTCACAGGCGCTGCGCAAACTGACGGGCATCGTCTCCAAATCCAAGACCTGCCTCATTTTCATCAACCAGATTCGCGAAAAGATCGGCGTCATGTTCGGCAACCCGGAAACGACCACGGGAGGACGCGCGCTCAAGTTCTATTCCTCGGTGCGTGTGGACATCCGGCGTATCGCCTCCATCAAGGACGGCGACCGAGTGATCGGCAATCGCACCAAGGCCAAGGTCGTCAAGAACAAGATGGCTGCCCCTTTCCGCGAGGCTGAGTTCGATATTCTGTACGGCGAGGGAATCTCCAAGACGGGTGACCTCATCGACCTGGCGGTCGGCCTGAACCTGCTCGAGAAGAGCGGTGCGTGGTTTTCCTTTGGCGGTGAGCGGATCGGCCAGGGGCGCGAGAACGCACGCCAGTTCCTGCAGGAAAACCAGGATATCCGCAGGAAACTCGAAGCCGAAGTGCGCCGGGCGCTCGGTCTGCCTGCTTTGGCTTCCCCTGCCGAAGCCAAAGTTTCAGAAATTTCTGCTGCGGCGCGCAGCCGAAAGTGATAAAGTATTGTCGAGCCAGGCGCGCAGTGAGTGCCGCGCTGGGCCGGAACCCGGTAACGCAGGCCTCCACGGCGAGGGAGGTTCTGCGGGCTTTAACGATGGCCTCCTTCTCCGATGACCGGCGCCAGGGTCGGGTGAGGGAAGGGGGGTGAAGAGACCCTCGAAAGGAGGGGATGAGGTCCCTTGAAAACCAGACTTGCCATCCTGGCCGTGGCAGCCATCACCTTCTTCGCGGGCAGCATCCGAGCTGCCGGCCCCACCAACGTTTCCCGAACCATAACGCTTTCGTCGCACCGCTCCCAGCGCCACCTGAGTCATCGAAGATTACAGCGGCGGCGCACCTCTGCGTCGAGAATGTACCGCCGCGGCGTGCGTCGTCAGCGCAGCTTGGGCATGCTCAGCTCGTGGGGCCAGCCGGCGGCGCTGGACAACCCAGCGGGTGAAGATCCCTTGATTCGGCAGGCGGCTGAGGAAGCTTTGGGCAACTGGAACGGCGCCATCGTGGTGGTCGACCCGAATAACGGCCGCATTCTCTCGATGGTCAACCAAAAGCTGGCGCTCTCCGGAGCCTTTACCCCCTGTTCCACCTTCAAGCCGGTGGTAGCTTTGGCCGCCCTGAAGGAAGGGCTGATCACGCCTGAGACGCGCCTCCGGGTTTGGGGTCCGCATGGCGGGCGGATTACGCTGAAGGATGCCCTCGCGCACTCGAACAATATGTTCTTTGCCAAGCTGGGCGAAATGTTGGGGTTCCGGCGCATCGCCGAATACGCGCGTGAATTCGGGCTAGGCGAGCCTGCCGGCTGGGAGCTGAAGGGAGAGAACCCGGGTGTCTTTCCCGCCGCACCCCCGAAGGTAGGCGGTGTCGGCTTGCTCACCAGTTTCGGACAGGGCATCCAAATCACCGCCTTGCAGCTGGCAGCCATCGTTTCAGCTATCGCCAATGGGGGAACGCTATACTACCTGCAGTACCCGCGCACGCCTGATCAACTCATGACCTATGAGCCACGCGTGAAGCGCAAGCTGTTTGGCTTCGAGGCCTACTTTCCCGACGTCATTGCGGGAATGGCTGCCGCTGTACTCTACGGGACGGCTCGCTCCGCCTTCAGCCCGGAAGAAAACATTTTCGGCAAGACAGGAACCTGCAGCGAGAACGGCGCCCACCTGGGCTGGTTCGCTTCCTTCAGTGCCGACCAGCACCCCAAGTACGTGGCGGTGGTGCTGCTGCGGGGCGGCCGGATGATGTTCGGCCCGCACGCCGCGGAGATTGCCGGCCAGTTCTACCGCAGCGTTTACGAGAAGGAAAAGCTCGCCACTCAGGCGAGTCGATTCTCCCTTCCGGCCCTCATCGCATCGCCAGTGTCCCATTGAGGCGCGCGTGGCGCACGCCGGGGGAGCTGCTATTTCTCTGCTGATTCCACCTGGCGCCGACGGTGAGTTTCCTGGTAGGTATAGACCAACCGGTGGATGACCGTCAGGTTGGAAAGCACCACGATGACCCACAGCACCGGCGCCATACGGTCAAACAATGCGCCAATGATGATCAGCACGATGCGCTCTGGCCGTTCGAGAAAGCCGACCTTGCAGGAACGGATCAAACTCTCGGCGCGGGCGCGGGCGTAACTGGTCATCACCGAGCCGATCATCGCCACGGCCACCAGGGTGACGTAGGCGAACCGGCCGATCCTACCGTAGTACACCAGCAGACCAATTAATAGACAGAGGTCCGAATAGCGGTCCAGGACGGAGTCAAAAAAAGCGCCAAAGGGCGTCACCCGGTGGGTAAGGCGCGCCACGGGACCATCCGTCAGATCGAAGATCGCGGCCAGAAGGATCGTCACTCCAGCCCAGCGGAAGTAGCCGTAAGCGAAAAGATAGGCGGCCACCAGGTTAATGGCAAAACCGGTGAAGGTCAGAACATTGGGATTGACACCGGCAGCCGCGAAGCCTTTGACGATCAGGTCATAGAGACGCTTGCCGATTCTTCCAATCTGAGCGGAGATCATAATAAGCTCCCTTCCAGGTGCGGCTCCCTGCCGGGCACAAAGCTTCACCCTCCCCAAAAAGAGGTCCGCCGCTCCCGGTTCAAACGGTGATATAATGCCGGCCTTCTCCGGAAACATCCATGTTGGGCGGTAGCCCCAGGATTGGTTTTCTCGTCTAGATCAGTATCACACGTCTGAGCACGTCCAAACCTGCGAGCATTGAGGAGCAACGCCATGAAGCGACGAAAGAGATCCCCATCGGGAGCCGTCAGTCGGCGCGATTTTCTGCGCGGAGCCGGTGCCGCCGTTTCGGCCGTATCGGGCGGTCTGCTGGTGGCGGAACCATCGGGTGCCACACCGGCGCCGGGGTCGGCGGGGGTGGTTGGACCGGGAGAGGTCCCCGTCACCTTGCGAATTAACGGGAAGGAGCACCGCCTCAAAATTGAGCCGCGAGTCACCCTGCTCGATGCGCTGCGCAACCGGCTGGACCTGACCGGCGCCAAGAAGGTGTGTGATCGGGCTACCTGCGGCGCTTGTACCGTGATTATCGACGGTCATCCCGTGTACTCCTGCACGACGCTGGCGATCGACGTCGAAGGTCAGCATATTACCACCATCGAAGGCCTCGCACCCGAGGATCAACTGCACCCGGTCATGGCGGCCTTCGTCGAGCACGACGCGCAGCAATGCGGCTTCTGCACCCCGGGATTTGTCATGGCTTGCAAGGCGTTTCTGGATAAATACCCCAACCCCACGCTCGAAGACGTGAAACAGGGGCTGAGCGGCAACCTCTGCCGGTGCGGAACCTATGCCGGGATCCGCCAAGTGGCGCTGCGAGCCAAGGCATGAGGAGAGGTGTGGGTTTACAAAGTAAGAGTTGTTTTCATTGTGGAGCGCCGCCAGGCTTCGCGCTGACGGCAAGACTGAAGGAACGAAGCCACTAAGTTATTGAAAACACGCGCTAGGCGCTGAGTTTTGAGGCGGGGAGCAGATTCTGATAAGGGGCTGTTGTTCGAGCCTGGGGCCGGGCGAACGTGAAGCCGCAGGGCTCGAAGGACGAGCCTCGCATGGAACTTTGAAGGAACGAAGCCACCAAGTTATTGAAAACATTAGATTCGGGGTCGGAAGTTTTCGGTCCCGACCCGGGAATCCCGGATTCAAAGGAGTCTAACATGCCGACCTGCAAATACGACTGGCCACCAGCCAACGAGCGCCGCTTGATTGGTAAGCGCATCTCGCGCATTGACGGACCTGCAAAATCGGGTGGCCGGGCCAAGTATACTTACGACATCAACCGGCCCGGTATGCTTTGGGGCAAAGTCCTGCGCTGCCCCTATGCCCATGCCAAGGTGAAGTCGATCGATATCAGCGCGGCCAACGCCATGCCGGGTGTGAAGGCAGTCCGGATCATGGCGGACGTGGGCAAGGAGTTGCTGTGGGAAGGCGCGGAGGTGGCTGCCGTGGCCGCGGTCAGCGAAGAACTGGCCGAAGAAGCGGTCGGCAAGATTAAGGTGGAATATGAGCCGCTACCCTTCCTCGTGAAGGAAGAAGACCTCAGTAAGGCTGAGGGATACACGCGGCCACCTAACATCCGGAAGGTCGGCGACCCCCACAAAGCCTTCCAAGACCCGGAACTCGTTGTTTCTGAAGGCTATTACGGAGCCCCAGTGATCACCCATTGCTGTTTGGAGAGCCATGGGAACGTGGCCGAGTGGACCGGCCCGCAAAGCCTCAGGGTTTGGGCCTCGACGCAGGGCGTTTCGGTCATCGCCGGGGAGTTCGCCGAGCCGCTCGGCATTTCTGCCAACAATGTCAACATTATTTGCAACTACATTGGCGGCGGCTTCGGCAGCAAGTTCCAAGTGGATCCTTGGGCCATCGAGGCGGCGCGCCTGGCCAAGGACGCGAAGGCTCCGGTGAAGCTGATGCTTGAGCGCGACGAAGAGCTCCTGGTGGCTGGTTGCCGCCCCTCGGCCTTCGGCAAAGTGCGAGTAGCCGCCCAGAAGGACGGCACGCTGGTCGCGTGGAAGTCGGAGGTTTGGGGCACGGCAGGTCCCGGAGGGACCACCTCACCTCCCCTGCCCTATGTGCTGAGGATTCCCCATCAGGACTTGAAGTACACGGCGGTGAACACCAACATCGGGCCCGCCCGCGCCTGGCGCGCTCCCAATCACCCGCAGGCGTGCGTGCTGACGATGTGCGCTTTGGACGACCTGGCGGCCAAGCTCGGCATGGATCCACTCGACCTCCTAATGAAGAACGCGGATCTGGCTCCCAACGAGGTCCTGGCACGCACTTACCGCGAGGAGCTGCAAAAGGCGGCGGAGCTTACCGACTGGAAGAAGAACTGGCATCCGCGCGGCGATAAGTCGCCGGGTCCTATCAAGCGAGGCATGGGTATCTCGATGCACACCTGGGGCGGCAATCCGCACAACAGCCGCTGCACGGTGACGATCCAGCCGGATGGCTCGGTGGAAGTGAAGCTGGGCAGCCAGGACTTAGGCACTGGCACCCGTACGGTGATCAACATCGTGGTGGCCGAGACGCTCGGTTTGCCGCTCGAAGCCGTGAAGGTGAGCATTGGTGACAACCGCTATCCGCCGGACGGCGCCTCGGGTGGCAGTACGACGGTGGGCGGCGTGAGCGGGTCGACGCGCCGCGGAGCCGTGAACGCCCGCGACGCCTTGTTTGCGGTGGTGGCGCCCAGCCTCGGCGTGCAGCCCGACCAGCTGGAGGCCGTCGACGGACAGGTCCGCGTGAAGGGTGATCCCTCCAAGGCCCTTTCCTGGAAGCAGGCCTGTGCCAAGCTGGGCGTCAGGCCCATCGAGGCGCAAGGCGAGCAGCGCCAGGGCGCGGAATGCAAGCTGAATGACGGCGGCGTGGGCGGCGTTCAGGTGGCGGACGTTTCCGTCGATACCGAGACGGGCATCGTCCGCATCAACAGGTTGACGGCCGTTCAGGACTGCGGCCTGATCATTGACCTGAAGACAGCCGAGAGCCAGTGCTACGGGGCCATGATCATGGGCATCTGCTACGCCCTCTATGAAGAAAAGATCGTGGACCGCCTGACCGGCCGCATGCTCAACCCCAACATGGAGTTTTACAAGCTCGCGGGTATTGCGGACGTGGGCGATCTTCAAGTCCACTTGATGACGGGCCCCGGCTACGACGAACGGGGCGTGATCGGGCTCGGCGAGCCACCGGTGATTTCGCCAGGGGCGGCGATTTCCAATGCCGTGGCCAACGCGATTGGCGTTCGCGTGCCGACCTTGCCGCTGACTCCCGATAAGGTGCTGGCGGCTTTGGGAAAGGTTTGAGGACCGCAGCGGCAGGCGTCCTCAGCTCGTCCCTGGGGACCTGGGCCGCGCGAAAACCGCCACCGTGCAGTTTCCAACGTGGCGGGCCAACGAGAGAATCACCAACGCGCTGGAGGTTCCATGAACTCCTTCGAATATGCACGTCCTACCACGGAAAGGGAAGCCATTCAACTGCTGGCCCACAAGGGCGCCGAGGTACTGGCGGGAGGCACGGACCTACTCAGCCTGATGAAGGATGACCTTGCCTCGCCTGAGCGCCTAGTGAGCCTGAAGCGCGTCCGCACGCTGCGCGGCATCCAGTTCAGCACTGGCAAAGGGTTGCGCATTGGCGCCATGACCACACTGCAGGAGCTGGCCGACCACCCTGACGTCCGGCAACACTATGCTGCCCTGAGCCAGGCGGCCATCGACGCTGGCGGCCCCCAGATTCGTGCCATGGGCACCCTTGGCGGGAACCTGCTGCAGCGGCCACGTTGCTGGTACTACCGGGCAGGCTATGGCCTGCTGGCGCAGAAGGACGGCAAATCTCTGGTTCCGGATGGCGACAACCGCTACCACGCCATCCTTGGTAATGCGGGCCCCGCTTACTTTGTCAGCCCTTCCACGCTTGCCCCCCTTTTGATCGCTCTAGGTGCGAGCGTGAAGCTCCTGGGACCGAAGGGATCGCGCCAGATAGAGCTCGGAAAGCTTTACACCATACCCACCAGCGAAACCCAGCGCGAACATACCATCGAAGCCGGAGAGATTCTGACGGAAGTACTAGTGCCCTATGACGCCCAGGTCCGCAGCGCCTCCTACGAGATACGGCAGCGCCAGGGCGAGGACTGGCCTCTGGCCCAGGCGGCGGTAGCACTGCGCGGAAACGGCAGCATCCGCAGTGCGCGCGTGGTGCTGGGGCACGTCGCCCCCATCCCCTGGCGTTCGGAGGAAGCGGAAGCCGAACTTTCGGGTAAGCCGGTGAGTGAAGAGGTTGCGGATGCCGCAGGAAGGGCCGCCGTCAGCAAAGCCACGCCGCTCAGCATGAATAAACACAAGGTGCAACTGGCACGGGTGGCCGTAAAACGCGCGATTCTGCGTGCCGCGGGGATGCAAGTGGAGGGGTTGTAACGAAAGCAGCCAAGAAGGCAGCGGCCAGGGGACCGCGCAGTTTTTAATGGGTAGGGGAAGCGGGTACCGTGTTAGCTTCTACCGACCCTAGGGGGGAGTCGTGGCGATGGACCAGCAAACGGGATGGGCCAAGGTCGTCCTACTCGCAGGGTTGGGGATCGGACTGGCGCTACCCGCCCTGGGCGCATCCACCCCCAAGGGCAGTGAAAGTGTCCGAAAGGCCCAGCAGGCGCTGAAGGACAAAGGCTTCGATCCTGGCGATATCGATGGTGTGATGGGACCGAAAACGCGCGCGGCCATTGGCGAGTTCCAAAAGTCCCAGGACATGAAGCAGACAGGATTGCTCGACCGGACCACCGCCGATAAGCTCGGAGTTGAACCGGAAACCGTCGGAGGCAAGTTCCGGGGCGTCGGCAGCGGCATGGCCTCCGGCGGCAAGGGTATGGCCCGCGAAATCAAGCACGGCAAGCCGGTGGCCGCGGGCAAGGAGTTCGGGAAAGGCGTGGGTCAAGCGGCCAAGAGCGCCGGGGGTGGCGTGAAGGCGGCTGTGAGCCCTAAGAGCACGCCGAAAGCAGAAGAGAAGAAGCCGGACCAGGAGCCGCTGTGACGGTCGAAGCACGCAAGCACGGTGGAGGATCCCATGATCACGAACCAGCAGTCACAAACTCAAAACGCGGTTTGCCGCTTCCTTCGCTGCAAGGAAATGTTTATCGACACAGGCGAGCCGTTCGACATTCGTAACACGGGCAGCGGACTCTACTGGTGCGCGCACACCCAAACGGTTATAGGTCCGGACGGCCAGGTCGCCGAGCCGGACAACTGCGTGGCCGGCCGCAGCTGCCACCAGGGCTGCTGAGCGCCGAGGCGGGTGGATGCGGCTTCAACCTGCTTAGATGAGGGTTGCCGCACCTCGGACTTGGGAGTAGCATCAAATTAGATGAGTTTCAGAAAGGAGTGTGGTGCCATGAGAAGGATTCTTGCCGCATGCTCGGTGGCGCTGCTGGCAAGCGCGCTGGCCGCTATTTCGGCGTCGGCCGCGGTGCGAGGAAACTATCTCGAGGTCCGCAGCGCCGACGTCTATACTGGTCCGTGCTTCGCCAATTCCGAAACCAACCTCGAGGGCAAACAGGCCATTCTGGCTTGGATGATCCGGGAAGGGAGCTGGCAAGGCGTGAAGCTGGACGGATTGTCCGTAGTGGCTGTTGTCCGGGCGAATGCCACGCTGGGCGATTTGTTTCACAACCCCTATCCCGCGAAGGCGGTCCTGATTGTGGACGCGAAGGCTGACCCTGCTCAACGCCAGGCGCTGAGGTCTTTCGCGGCCTCGGCAGGAGGCCAGCTGCTGGCGCATGTGGTGCGCGTGGAAACCGCTCCCATCGAGGTCGAATTCGCCGGTGAACACGGCGCCGTCGCCCTCACGGCGGGGCGGCTCGCTCGGGTTCGGACGCGCAGCCTCTGCGCTGCGGACCACCTCTGCGGGAATGAAGAAGTCTATTATCCCCCTCTCACCCGCGTCAGCCATGCCATGCCCGCCTACACCCTGGAGGACGCATTTAGCGGCCAGGGCCTGGGCGTGGTCTGGGATCAGGTGGATAAGCGCAGTGCCTTTGTCGGCAGCTTTACTCTGTAGCGGAAGTGAACCCTGTCTCCGTCTGCCATCCTCAGAGGGTGGGGAAGTAGCACCGCATCCACGTTGGTGGAGGGACAGGTTGTTACCTGTTTCGAACGAGCCCGGTCGGACTGTTATCCCGGTTTGAAGCCCGCCGGGGAAGGAGGGGAGCCGCACGCGCTCCCCGTTTGTGTTTATGGGAATCGAAGCAGTCGCGAGGAGGATGTAGTGATGAAACGCCGGACGTGGCTCGCGATCTCGCCTTCCCTTCTCCTGCTCTGCGCCGTGTTGGCGTGGCCGCAGGGCACCTACAAGGCCGAGACCGTGGGCAGCCCGCCGCCGGACCTGCCCTCCCAGCTCGCCGGTCTTTTAGGCTCGCCAGGGGTGCGCGTAACCAATGCTTCCGGCGGCGCCTTTGTCGAGGTGTGGCCAGCGAAGAACGTGCCGGCCAGTTCGGGTGGGACAGGAGGCGCCGATGCTATCTATCCCAGCCTCAGTGTGGGTACGCTCGTCGGCGTGCTGCACTTTGTCCAGCCGGGCTCGGATTTTCGTGGCCAGGCAATTAAGCCCGGCTACTACACCATGCGCTACGCCCACCTTCCGCAGGACGGCAACCATATGGGTGTCAATCCCTATCCCGACTTCGTTCTGCTCAGCCCGGCATCGGCCGACACTCAGGCGGGCCAGATACTCAAGCTGGAAGACCTAATCCAGCTGAGCCGCCAAGCGTCCGGCACGGCGCATCCGGCGGTAATGAGTCTGGTTCCAGTTAAGGCAGGAGGCTCGCTCCCCTCCGTGGTGCAGGATGACCAGGGGCGCCAGATTCTCCAAATGAAGTGGTCGCTGCAAGGACAGGAGACGCCAGTGGCCCTCGTTGTGGTGGGGCAGGCGTCGTCGCAGTGACCGGGTTGGCAGCGTGCAATGACGCTCAGGGAGTCGGAATTGTGGTTCGTTCGAGCCCCACGTCGAAAGGCTGTGTTCAGCGGACGGCCAATACAACGCCAGATCCAGGCGATCCTTAAAAGGCGTCGACCGATGGGAAAGATCAGCATGGCGAGTATTGCGGCATCCATAGTAATGGGTGCGGGTTGGGTGCTTCCTGGCCAAGCACGGGCGCAAGCCGGTAGTTCGAAGCCGCTCAGGGCCATCGAGGGCAAACTGCTGGAGGGTGCTCACGGGCCGCAATTGCAGACCGGCTCAAAATTCTATTCACTCACTTCCGATTCTCCCTCCCTTCTTCACACGCTTAGCGATCCGCGCTTGCGGCTCCGCGACGTGAAACTGGAAGGCAGGGAGAAACCTGACGGCCAGTTTGAAGTCGCGCATCTATTCACCGTCAAGAACGGAAAGCTGTACAAGGTTCGCTACTACTGCAACGTCTGCAACATTGTCGCGCAGGAGCCAGGGCCGTGCGTCTGTTGTCAGCGTCCTACCGAACTAGAGGAAATCCCCCTGAAAGAAGTGACGCCGGACACAATCGTGGTTCCATAGGCTGGGGCTGTTGCAGGTTAAGGCTGCCTCCTTCCATCCACCCCTCGCCGGCCCATCGAAAGCCTTCGACGTTCTGATTCTTCCCCCGCCGGTGGCCGCACCCACCTAGGCGGGCTGCCATTCCAGCTTTACCCTGATGAGGCCGTTGTTGGCTGGTATCGTAAAGACCTTTGAGGTGTTAGAACCGGGTGGAAAGTAGGAGAGCTCTCGGTTTGTGGCGTTAATCAAACCCGAGGCCACCGGAGCTGTGAACTCGTCCGTGACTTTGATCGCCAGCGGCTTCGTTTGCCCAAGCGACAGGATTTCAGGCCCGCTCTGCTTGACTGAGTCCACGATTTCGCCCAGCGCACCAGCCAATACGATCCCTAACACGCCCACCCCGCCCAAGACCGACTCGAGCACGCTTACCCCAACTCCGAAGAGCTTCTTCAGAATTTCCTCCGCCTTGCTTGGAGTGCTGTGATAGAGCACTTTGACTTGCAACTCTGTCTCACCCTCGATGGCCTCTTTGAAGAGGAGTCGATCCCAAATGTTGCCGGCAGCGGAAGGGGTGAACTCGCGCTGGCTCTGGAGGCTGAGCAGTTTAGTAGAGACAACGCTTGGCGCTCCTGAACGGGGATATCGAAGCGTGGCCACAACGAGGTTGTGCGGCTGACCGTCTTCCCACCCCGGCGGCACACCATTCGAGTTAAGCATGATACCGTCCAAGTAAACGCGAAGGATTTTTTGCTCCATGTTTAACGCTCCTTTTTGCCATGCATGGGCTCATCGCTCCGTTCGTGTCCCTTGGGATCACCTGCGTGATCCACAGGCGCGGCGAATGAAGGAAGGCTTCATAGGCATGGGTGCTCTGCATTACGCGCCAAGGGAACTCATGCCGCTGCCCATCCGGCTCATCGCGCAAGTGAGGTACGCGCGGCATGGTGTTCCAAAGTGTGGTCAGCAAGGCGAAGCGCAAGCGGGTGAGAGGTTGCCCGCCCACCCGGCAAGAGTTGCCCAGGTCTGCCCCGCCAGCCGTCTCGATTGCCTGACGGAACGCGGCCCGACGGCGTTAGCCAGGTGGCCGCACTGGGGTTAGCCGAGGCCCCGCTCAGCCAGTCCTTTGGACCCCAGGTTGCAGTCCCTGGGGTCGATGCACCAGCTCCACGGAGTCGAGCATCATCACGCCGGGAAGGCCGGCGGCCGCTCAGCTCAGCATATCCGAAGTACCGGTGCAGAGGCGACCAGCTTTGCAGTCTTGCTGGCGAAGGATCAGGCTGATGAATCGGTCCACTCTCCCCTCAAGCCGCATGACCTTGGTGGATCAAAGTTGACCCGTCCCCCTGGTGCTCGGGATGCCGGCCTGTCTGGTCTGCTTCAGCATTTGCTCTCCGTGCTCGGGACAGCGGTGGAGCGGGGCGCGTCATCGCCGCAGGGCTGTCAAGCCGCGGCGGGTGCCTCTATAGCAGCAGACTCCTCACTCTCCGGCCCAGGATTCCCTGGCGGCGCGCCCAGTCCGCCAGACACTGCGGTTTCGGTTTCGCTCCAAGAGCAAGCGAGAAGTCTTCCTGCGCAGGTTCGGTTGAACCTCCAGGACGGCAACGGTTGCAACCAGGGAGGAAATTCTGTCGGCGAAAACTCAAGTCTGGTTTTGCAAGCTTCCCCAGACCCCCAACAAACAGAGATGGACCAAGCAGGCCAGCTGGCGGCGATACCAGCCGCATTCATAAGGCTTGCCATACCTTCTGACGTATACACCGAGGTGCCTACACGTCCAGAATCAGTGAAGCCTGGCCTTTCGCCGGCGGGGGTTCGCGGGACTGACGAGACCCATCGGGACACCGCAGGCCCCGCGGCGGTCCGGGCCGATCTCAAATCGGACAAGCCTGTGGAAGCCCAGACCATACTGCTTGCCGAAGAGACTGGCATTATCGAGCCTGCGCCTCATCAAGTTCAATCCGCCAACCTTGAGGCTCTCCCGGTCAGGTCCCAAGTGACACCTGGCCGCTCAGATGGGCGTCGCACTCTGCCATGGGTGCAGGTGAATCCGCCGGCTGACGATCAGGCAGCACCCAGGAGTCAGACCGCAGTGGTTGGCGCAACGCCGTCCGCGAACACAAACGCTGGGAGTGATAGCACATCGCGACTGCCGCGAGCCAAGTCCGACGACGCTGCCACGCTGCCGCGAACTCCCCAGGAAAGTTTTTCAGCAAAGCTCCAGGGCGGAGTGCCCTCTCAGGGCGGTGCGGCGGAGTTAGACGGTCCACCCCTTCCGGCGATGGAGTCCAGCCGTGCGGCAAACTCCCTTCCGCTCACATCTCAGGCTCCGGAAAAGGGTCTGGCGCAGTGGGAGGCAGTGGCCTTTGGGGTAGCCGCCAGCGCTACCCACCAGCAAGTGGCGGCTGAGCTGCGAGTGGCGCTACACACGGAAGTGCTAGGTGCGGTTCAACTTCGCGCGGTTTTAAACGGTGAACGGCTGGGGGCAGCCATCAACGTCGAGAGTACAGAGGGGCACCGCTTGCTTGCCACGGGACTTCCGGCACTACACCAAGCATTGGCGGATCATAGCGTGCGCGCTGCCGAAATCTCGATTACCAGTGGTGCAGAAGGCCAGAGTGCAAGCTCCGAGGGTCGCTCTGGCTCCGGCTCAGGTTACACCCCGGGACGCGATCTTCATCCAGCTTGGTGCCAGGCCGAAGCTGAGCGCAGCAACGAACTAGTCAAACTACCATCATGGGCACCAGACGACTTGTTTACCGGAAGGTTGAGCGTACGGGCCTAGTGGTTGCGGGAGGATTGAAATCATGCAAGTCCAAAGCTTGGCAGCCTTGATGAATCCTGCAGTGAGTCGCGCCTTGCCGGCGGGAAAGCGCCTGTCCGCAGCCTCAAGCCCGACGTCCGCCAGCGGCTCGGGCTCCGCGGCGGCTGCTGAAGCCAGTGCAGATTCCACCGGTATCAGCGGGGACTCGTTCATAACCCTGCTGATCGCTCAGCTTCAAGGCCAGGATCCACTTAACCCGATGGATCCGACCCAGTTCGTGAATCAGCTGGTGCAGTTCAATGTCCTGGAACAGCTTATCCAAATCCGCCAGATATTGCAGAACAAAAACGGCGGCTCAGGATCAAACAGCGGCAGCGGGGACTCCGGTTCAGGCGCCCAGTCGAACCGGGGAGGCGGGCTGTCCGTGGGCAGCGCTTCGGAGGTTTATGCCGCACCAAGCGCCGTGAGCCGGCAGGCGACAAGGGTGGGGAGACCATAAGCGCCAGGGTTGCGTGAGCGTGAGATCGACCGCAAGTTCACCACGTAGGAGGAAGTTATGCCAAGTTTCTCAGTTTCTTTGTCCGGCTTGCTGGCAAATCAGGAAGCCCTGGCGGTGATTGCCAACAACCTATCAAACCTGAACACGACAGGGTACAAGGACGTGCGGGCCGAGTTCTCAGACCTCATCTCACAGCAACTGGGTACCGCCGGCGATGGCGACCCCATTCAAGTGGGCCTGGGTACGCAGATTGGGTCTACCAGCACCCAATTCACTCAAGGAAACATCGAAAGCACGGGTGTTTCTACCGACCTGGCGATCCAGGGCGACGGATTCCTCCAGACGCAAAAGGGCGGTCTAACGCTGTTCACTCGCGACGGCAATCTGACTCTTGACCCTCAGGGGTTCTTAGTTACTCAGGACGGCGCGCAAGTGATGGGCTATCCGGCGGTGAACGGGGTCGTCGGCAGTAGCGGAGCTCTCGCTCCCATCAGGATTCAACTGGGGTCTCCCAATCCCCCTCGATCCACGGGCAACGTACAAGTGAATATGAACCTGGATGCGAGCGCCGCTATCGGCTCCACGTTCAGCACTTCCATGGGGCTATTCGACTCGCTGGGTGTTACGCACATCATCAGTCTGAACTTTACGAAGACGGCCGCGAACAATTGGAGCTATCAGATCACTGTTCCGCCCGCCGACGTGGGCCAAAGTGGTCCACCGGTCGTAATCAGCAGTGGCACGCTGACGTTCAATGGAGCCGGCCAGCTGACGTCACCGCCGGACAACGTAACGGGCATAACCATTTCCAACCTCGCCGACGGGGCCAACAACCTGATCTTCAATTGGAACCTCTATGATTCCAGCAACACCCCGGTAGTGACCCAAGTAGCGGGGACCTCCGCGGCGTCGCAAACGTTCCAAAACGGCTTTGCCGGCGGATCCCTGCAAAGCTTCACCATTTCATCGGATGGCACGATTCTCGGGGCATTCAGCAACGGGCAATCAGCGCCCATCGGCCGGATTGCGCTGGCAACATTCCCCAACTCTCAGGGCTTGCTCAGCACTGGCCAAAATAGCTTCATGACCACCCTCGCCTCCGGCCTTCCCACCGTGGGGGTACCCGGGACGGGCGGGCGCGGAACGATTGTGGAAGGAGGGCTCGAAAGTTCCAACGTAGATATCGCCACCGAGTTCGCGCAGCTGATTCTAGCTCAACGCGGCTACGAGGCCAACGCACGGGCCTTCACGACTACCGACCAGATTGTGAATGATTCACTCAACTTGAAAGCGACCTAATCTGGTTGGCGACACGACCCAAGATCTGCGGTTGTTAGATGGCTGACAGGCGACTTCTTCCGGGGTTTCGCCTCCACCGGCCTGCTTCAGGCGAGTGGTAACCGCGGGAAGCTCTACCGGAAGATGGCACTGTCCGAGCCCTTCTTGTAGCCCTTGTTATTCGGGCGGGCACACGAGTATTGCCGCCGCAGCGTCTCCTCGGGTGCTAGACGGGTCTGGGCCGTGAGAATTGCCAAACTGCTTGCCATTCGCGCCTGGAGCGGAAGTGGCCACGAAAGGGTGTTCCACCTTCAACTGGAGAAGGGCTTCTAGCGGTGGATTCACGTTTTCAGATTATTGTTGAGATGAAGGCCCGGGCAAAGGTGGCCAGTTCTCACAGTCAATCGGCAACCCCGGCCCACTTTTCAAGAAAAATCTAATGAAGGTTTCCTAGGAAGTGGAAGCCACCCGTCAGATCGTAATGTCCAGCCGCCGCACACCGGCCTTCCCCGCCTTCCAAGGCCTGTAAATCCCTTGTGTTGCAGTTCTTCGCCTTGCCGGCTGACTCTAGGGGTTTCGGCCTCCTTTTGGTGCACCACGTGCACCACGTTCGTGTCATGGCCGACCAACCATCGGGCACCGAGAAAAAGTCGACTTCAACACTTCTCCTGCTCACAGTTGCGGTAGTGATTGGCCTGGCCGGTGGCGGCGGAGTGATGTGGTTCCTCTCGCACAAAGCTGCGGCCCAAGCAGCGGAGCCTGGGGCCAGACCCGACGAAGGCGCGGCAAGAGGCACTTCAGAGGTCAAAGCGGTCCTACACCTTGACAGCTTCGTGGTTAACCTAGCCGACACCGAGCAGCCAGCTTTCCTGCGAATCGAAGTCAACGTTGGCCTGAGCAAGCCGCTTTCGACCGAGAAAACTCAGAAGGATTCCCCCGTCACCCCCCTGGTTCGTGACACAGTACTCGCGGTTTTAACCTCCTGGCGGTCAGACCAGCTGCTGGCTCCTGACGGCAAAGCCAAGCTGAAGACCGCGCTCGTAAAGGCAATCCAGGAACGCGTCCCAGATCTGGGAGTGAAAGATATTTACTTCAACGATTTCTTGGTTCAGCGCTAGTCATGGAACAAACGGCAACCGTTCACGCACTTGAGAAGGCCGAGGCGAATCGTTCGCCAGAAGATTGGAAGATGGTCGCCAACCTGACCTGTTCTCTGAAGGTAGCTCTGCCAATTCCCGCCCTCAAGGTTCGCGACCTGCTGCAGCTCGAGGTCGGATCGGTGTTGGATACGTTGCAGAATGCGGACAGCGCATTACCGGTCGAAGTCAACGGCACGGTGATTGGCTGGGGCGAGCTGGACGCTGCCGGACCCAATCTGGCAGTCCGGCTTACCGAGCTTCGTTAACCGAAATCTGGAAGCGGTTAATAAGAGGAGAGTGACGTGAGCTTACTCGGTGGGCTTGCCAGGATGAAGCAATTTCTCGGGCGGAGAATTGGCGCGCAACAGGGTCGGCGCAAGATGAGACTGTGCGAGACGCTTTGGCTGGGCGATCGGCGCTTCCTGGCTCTGGTGATTGTGGAACAGCAGAAGTTTTTGGTAGGGGGTGCGGGCAATTCCGTGGCCCTACTGGCGCAACTCCCCCCGTCCCCCGACAACGCGACAGAAGACCCGCTTAGATCGACTATGCCATGAGCAACCATTGCAAATACTGCAGCGTTGCGGCGGTTTGTGCCATTTTGCTCGTGGCCGCGACCGCCAGTGCCTCGCCCCAGAACCCGCAGCTTACGGGTAAGGGTTTGCAGATTCCCGGCGCGGGGACGCTCTCTTGGACCATTCTCGTTCTGCTGACTGTCCTCACTCTACTGCCAGCCTTGCTGCTGTCTGTCACGCCGTTTGCTCGCATCCTGGTGGTGTTTCACTTCCTGCGCCAGGCCATCGGGACGCAGACCGCGCCCACGAACCAGACGCTGATCGGCCTCGCGCTGTTTCTGACCTACTTCATCATGCAGCCGGTCGGGGTGAAAGTTTATGACGCCGCCATCGTTCCATTGCAGAACGGCTCAACCAGCGCGATCGGGGCAATTAGGCTGAGTGCGCCACCCCTGCGTGAGTTCATGCTGAAGTACACGCGCGAAAAGGACCTTGCCCTCTTCGTCCAGCTCAGTGGTGAGCCGCGGCCGAGGCGGCCGGAGGACCTGCCCATGCGTGTGGTAGTTCCCGCTTACATGATTTCCGAGCTGAAGGCTGGCTTTCAAGTGGGCATGGTCCTTTTTCTGCCCTTTATGGTGATTGACCTCGTAGTGGCGTCGGTTACCACTTCGGTGGGCATGCTGCAGTTGCCGCCCGTGGTGATTTCGACCCCGCTCAAGATTCTGCTCTTTGTCATGGTAGACGGCTGGAACCTCGTCGTAGGTTCGCTTATGAAGAGTTTTTACTGAGTGCCCATGTTCCCGGAGAGAGTGGCAACGCTAGCCAGAATGACGCTAGAAACCACGCTGTGGCTGAGCGCGCCCATCCTGATCGTGGCCATTGTAGTGGGGCTGGTAACAAGCATCCTGCAGGTGATGACCTCGATCCAGGAGACGACGGTCGGCACTGTGCCGCGCCTGGCAGCCGTCGGTCTGGCAACCTTTTTGCTAATGCCTTGGCTGCTGCGCAAGCTCGTCAGTTTTGCCCTTTTGCTCTTTTCGGACTTTCATCCGTATCTCGGCTAGGGCTGCTTCATCCGCCGCTGGACCTGCACGAGTGTGGATCCGTCCGCGACGGCAGGGCAGGGGATACGGAGCGGGTTTGTGAAATGAGTGTTGCACAAACGGCCACGCGCCTATTGCTGGTCGGCCTTCGTGTGGCTGGGCTAATGGCCTTCGTCCCCTTCTTTGGCAGTGGTGCTGTGGCGGCACGGATCAAAGTCGGCCTCACCGTTGCGCTGACAGCCTTTCTCTATCCTTTCGTCAGCGTCCCTGCGACCGACACCTCGCGCTTGAACTGGTTTTCCCTGGTGGCGAGCGAGACGGCCGCTGCGCTACTCATCGGGCTCAGCATCCAGTTTGTCTTCGAAGGTGTACAACTGGCCGGACAGGTGCTCGGCTTTCAGCTCGGTTTCGGCCTGGAGAACGTGATTGACCCGCAGACGTTGGTGGAGACCCCAGTTCTTTCAACCTTCCAGCAATCGATTGCCTTGCTGCTGTTTCTTCAGCTGGGCGTGTACAGCTGGCTGCTGCGCGGTCTTGCCGAGAGCTTTCGGGTTTTGCCGTTGGGCCAGTCGGTGGCCAAGGCCTCCACGCTGAAGGGGCTGCTTCACGCGTCCGCGGACATGGTGCGCATCGGCATTCAGCTAGCAGCGCCGGTCCTGATCGCCACCCTGCTGGTAGACGTAACGCTAGGATTCATCGGCCGGGCCTCACCGCAGCTTCCTGTGATGCTGCTGGGAATCTCGGTGAAAGATCTTCTGGGCGTCGGCGTCCTGTGGGGAACGATTGTTCTCTGGCCCAGTCAGTTGCAGGGGTATTTCGAACGCGCTTTTGCGCTGTCGCAACGCCTACTGAGCCTTACGAAGTAGTCGTGGCGTGTACCAGCGCACCAGACTTGGGGCAGGACATTGGCTGATCAACGTCGAACTGAAAAGGCCACGCCCCGGAGGCGCCAAAAGGCGCGTGAGAAGGGCCAAGTTGCGCGCAGCCGTGAAGTGGCAGCGGCCTTGGCGATCCTCGGGGCAGTTACGTGTCTGGGGTGGCACTCGCCCGCATGGTTTCAGCAGTGGCGCCTCTGGTTCAGTGAGCTCGTGCAGGGGGCTTACGCAGGCAATTTAGGCGATTGGTCCACAGTCGTGTTGAAAGCAGCAGCCATAGCCTTCAGCGGTGCTGCGGCACCGCTTGCGTTGGCGTGGTCACTGGCCGTCCTGGCAAGCCTCGCGCAAGGCGGCTTCGTATTTGCCGGGCAGGCGATACTCCCCAGGTGGGAACGTCTCAATCCGGCCAACAATCTGGGGCGCATCTTTTCGTTAGCGTCGCTCAGCTCGGTACTCAAGTCGACGATCCCGATGCTAATCATTACCTACCTTGCGGCAGGAATCGTCCGCCGCGAATGGAGCCGCATTTTTCACGCGGCCCACCCGAGCCCGGCTATCTCGTTTCCGTGGCTCATGTCCCGGCTCCTGGAGATTGCCTGGAAGGCGGGCCTGGTGTTTCTGCTTTGGTCTCTAGCCGACTATTTCTTTGAAAGGATGCGCTTCGAACGCCAGCTGCGCATGAGCCGGGAAGAGATTCGCGAAGAAATCAAGGAAACTGAGGGCAATCCGCAGATCAAGGCGCGCATTAAGCGACTGCAGCGGCAGTTGCGGCGTCGCTTCATGCTGAAGGAAGTAAGGCGCGCCACGGTAGTGGTCACGAACCCCACGGAATACGCCGTTGCACTCGAGTACCGTCTCGATGCGATGCCCGCGCCGGTGGTCGTGGCGAAGGGGCGCAACTTGCTGGCGCGGCAAATCCGGCAGGAAGCGGTGTGGCACGGCGTACCCATCGTCGAGAATCCGCCTTTAGCACAGACACTCTACCGCCTGGCGGAAGTGGGCCAGGCGATTCCGGCGAAGCTGTACGTGGCCGTGGCCGAGATCTTAGCCTTTATCTACCGAACGCAAGGCCGAGTGCGCCGCTCGCCCGGCCGCCAGTACGCGACACCGGGACCGCCTGCTCAGAGCTAAGGCCTCGGCCTGTCAGACATGATGCGTGGTCAGGGAACAGAAAGGTTAGGGCCCTTCCGGCACAGCCTGCAAGGAAACGCGGCGTCCGATGGCCACTGAATTCGCAGAGGGAAGAGCGCAAACACAACAACCATGACCAGCGCAGCGGAGAGTCAGGCCAAAGTTACCGTTCACACCCACGACTGGGTGGTACCGGTACTCGGCGTCGCCATGATTTTTGTGATGCTCGTGCCGGTGCCCGCCCTCGCCTTGGATATTCTGCTGGCGGCCAGCATCACGGCTGCTGTCCTGGTTTTGCTCGTCTCCATGTACATCCTCCGTCCGGTACAGTTCTCAGTGTTCCCTTCTCTGCTGCTCTTGCTCACGCTTTATCGCCTCTCGCTAAACCTAGCCAGCAGCCGGCGAATTCTGCTGCACGGCAACGAGGGACCGGCGGCCGCCGGACGTGTGATCGAGGCCTTCGGCCAGTTCGTCGTCGGTGGGAATTACGTGGTCGGCTTTGTCCTCTTCATCGCCCTGATCGCCATCCAGTTTCTTGTCATCAACCATGGCGCCGTGCGCATCGCCGAAGTGACGGCGCGGTTCACTCTGGATGCTCTGCCCGGAAAGCAGATGGCCATTGATGCGGACTTGGGCGCCGGACTGATCGACGAAGCCCAGGCGCGGTCGCGTCGCGAGCAAATTGCCCGCGAAGCCGAATTCTACGGAGCGATGGATGGCGCGGCGCGCTTTAGCCAGCGAGACGCCCTAGCCACCATTTTGATCACCGCGGTCAACATCGTGGCTGGCTTTCTGATTGGCGTCTTCTATCTCGGTATACCGTTGCAGGAGGCTTTGCGAACCTACACCATCCTCACCGTGGGCGATGGCCTCGTCACCATGATTCCCTCCTTGCTGGTATCTGTAGCAGGCGCCATGGTAGCCACTCGTGCTTCCTCGGAATCGAGTCTGGGTGTCGATCTAAGCCGGCAGTTATTGCCCCGCAGCCGTCCGCTGTGGATCTCCTCGGGAGTCATGCTCACGCTCGCCTTTATTCCTGGTCTTCCCAAGCTCTCGTTCTTCGTCCTCGCCGGCGTTGCGGGCCTGCTGGCCTGGCGATCGGGCGAGGCGGCTAAGGAGGTACGCCGTGCAGAAGCCGCACCCGCTCCTCCCCCGCCAGAAGTGCCGCCCACCTTGCCGAGGCTCGACGACCTCAGCATTGAGGTCGGATTTGGACTGGTTCCCCTGGTGGACCAAGCGCGGGGCGGACAGCTACTGCAGCGGGTGCGCGCCTTGCGCCGCCACCTCGCGCTGCAGCTGGGCTTCGTAATTCCTCCTGTCCATATCACCGATAATCCCCAGCTCAACTCCCGCGAATACGTCATCCGCCTACGTGGCGTCGAAATCGCCCGCTGGGAAATGTACCAAGACTACTTGCTGGCTATCAGTTCGGAGGCCGTGGCGCGGCCGATCGAGGGAAAGGACACCAAGGAGCCGGCATTCAACGTTGCCGCAAAGTGGATCGCACCTCATCAGAGGGAGGCAGCGCTCGCGGCGGGCTATGCGGTGGTAGATCAGACTTCGGTGATGGCCACGCACCTGGCCGAGGTGGTGAAGCAGCATGCATACGAGCTACTGACCCGCCAGGAAACCAAACGGCTGCTCGACTCGCTCGCCGAAACCCAACCCAAGCTGGTCGAGGAACTGGTTCCCAAGGTTCTGACTCTCGGCGAAGTGCAGAGGGTCCTACAGCAACTGTTGCGCGAGCAGGTCTCGATCCGCGACTTGACCACGATTCTCGAAACCCTGCTGGACGTGGCTCCAACCAATAAGAATATCGTCGCGCTCGTCGAGGCAACCCGCCAAGCCCTCGGGCGCTCCCTTGTGCAGCCGCTGCTGAGCGAGGATGGCAAGCTCACCGTGGTCACGGTTGACCCGCACCTGGAGGAAGAGCTCTATCAGGCGTTCGATCCGCAGGCCGCTGCCACGCGTCTCCCAGGCAGCCAGATGTCCTTCCTCCGACGCATGCTCGACGGCCTGCGCAAAGTCCTGGGCGAGCAGCTCACCCTGGCATGCCCGGCGTTACTCTGCAGTTCGCCGGCGCGCTTCCACCTGCGCCGCTTGCTCGAACCGTTCTTACCCAAGATTGTCGTGCTTTCGCCGGCCGAAGTGCCTGCGACGGTGCAGATCCAGTCTATGGGAGTTGTGCATTAGCGTGCTAGATCGAGCCAAGAGAAAGCGGCGACCCAGTCCGGGCATAAACATCGTTCTCGTCGTGGGTGCCTCCCCAGCTCGTGTGCAAGGTGAACGTCATGGGCACTAGAACCAAGACGGCTAAGAGCAACTATGAGGAAATTTGCCGGCTTGACCAGGAGGAGCGTGACCGCCTCCTGATGGAGAACCTACCGCAGGTGCACTACATCGCGCGCCGCATCCACGACCGCCTGCCGCAGCATGTGCTGCTCGAAGACTTGATCAATGCCGGCATCTTAGGGTTGCTGGAAGCCATACGCAACTACGATCCGGGGCGAAACGTGAAGATTTCCACCTACGCCAAGGTCCGCATTCAAGGGGCCATTCTGGACAGCTTGCGTGACCTCGACTGGAGCCCGCGTGAACTGAGGAAGAAAGGCCGCCAAGTGGAGCAATCGCTCCAAAGGCTTCGCGGCGTGCTGGGTCGCGCACCTTCCGAGACTGAGCTGGCCGAGGACCTCAAAATGAACCTTAAGGACTTGCAGGATCTGCTCGCCGAACTCCGTGGGCTCGACCTGGGAAGCCTTCAGGCGATCGCCGCAGAAGATGGACAAGAGGACCGCTTGCAGTATGTTCCGAACTCGCCCGATCAGGATCCTCTCTATCTCTGCGAGCGCTCCGAGCTGCGGCAGTATCTGGCGCGTGCCATTGATGAGCTACCAGAGCGTGAACGTCAAGTGCTGGCTCTGTACTATTTCGAGGAACTGACGATGAAGGAAGTGGGAGCCGTGCTCGGTGTCGGGGAGGGGCGTATCTCGCAGATTCATTCCGCGGCGGTGTTGCGCCTGCGCGCCCGCATGCAAGAGATGCTGGCCGCCCGGCCTTCCCTCGCAACCCCGACGCTCAAGGGAAATCGATGCCACAAGAACTGAGCTCCCGAGATGTCGATGAGCTGGTGCGGGCCGCGCGCCACCGGAAGACACTGTTGCCGCCGCCGGCGGCTTCCCAGCGACAGGTAACGCCATTCCGCTTGAGTCGGAGGACCGAAGTCAGCGCGAGTGACCTCCTTGCCCTGGGCCAGCCGCACAAGAGTTTCGCGGCCAGCGTGGCTCGCTACCTCAGCGCCTTTCTACGGTGTGCGCTGGAGGTGACTGAGGAACCGCCTGAGCTAGTGGCGTACGGGGAATTCCTGGAGCGGGCGGGCGGTCCATGCTACTTTGCGCAGCTTAAGCTGCGCTCTCCCGACGCGGCCATGCTGCTGAGCCTGGATCTCACTGTGGCTTGCTCCATCATCGATCTGCTCCTAGGTGGCGACGGGAAGGCTGAAGCGTTGGGGCGGGACTTGACGGAGATCGAGGGCCAGGTGCTCGACGGCATCCCTCGCCTTGTTACTCGGGAATTTCGCGCAGCCTGGCAGGGGGTGCTCGACCTGGATACCCGGTTTGAACGCATGCTGGGAAGGCCCCAGGCGGCCAGGCTTATGAGTTCGTCTGAGCAGGTCGTGATTTTGCCCTGTCAGGTGCGCATGATGGAAGCGGTGGAGGGTAGAATAGCGATAGTCCTGCCGGCCACCGTCTGGACCCGCCTCTTGCGCCGCATCGCCGAACAAACCAGGACGCCTGAGCCTCGCTCCTCCCCCGAGCACAGTGCGCGGATGCAGGAGCGCGTCCTACGCTGTGCTTTCAACGTGACCATGGAGCTTCCGCCGAGTGCCCTCAGCGGTCGGGACCTGCTGATGCTGGAGGCTGGCCAGACCCTTGCCCTCCCGCATCGCGTCCGCGATCCGGTATGGATTAGGGTCGCTGAGCAGCAGATGTTTTTAGCGCACCCGGCGCGCAGCGGAAATCAGCGGGCGGGCGTGCTCAAGGGGCGTCTCAATGCTCCCAACCCGCCCAGCGAGGAGGCCTGATGAGCGAGCCTGAAGGGACGGCGACTACCGAAACCCCGGCGGCGCCAGGGGCGGCGTCGAACACGCATCCGGTGGCACGCGATGCCAACTTAGAGCTGCTGATGGACGTCGAGCTCGACGTAACTCTTCGTTTTGGCCAGCGCCAAATGCTTCTCGAAGAGATTCTGAAGCTGGCACCAGGATCGGTCATCGAGCTGGACCGCACAGTCGACGAGCCCGTCGAGGTGCTGGTGGGGCGCAAAGTGGTGGCACGGGGCGAAATCGTGGTGGTGGATGGAAACTATGGAGTACGCGTAACAGAGATCATCAGCCCAGTGGAACGGATGGAGTCGCTGCGCCACTGAGGCAGGCGCGACCTGATGCTATGGCGAATCCGTGCAGCAACCCGGAGTGTCGCCGACCTCGCCGCTTCTGGCGAAGTCTGGCGGGTAGTCGCAAGGACGGCCAGGGAGTCGAGCTCAACGGCCAGTGGTACTGCAGCCTGTCCTGCCTGGAGGGGGGTGCCAGAAGGGTGCTCAATCATCTCCTTCCCGAAACTCATGCCCGGCAGCAGCCACGCCATCGCGTTCCTCTGGGGCTGCTCCTGCTTTCAAAGGGCGTCATAGACGATCACACGTTGCGGGCGGCACTCAACGCCCAGCAGGAATGCGGTCAAGGCAGGTTAGGCGATTGGCTGCGCCGCCTCGGTGCTGCAACTGAGGATCAAATTACTAAGGCGCTCAGCGTGCAGTGGAGCTGTCCGGTCTTTCCGCTCGAGAAACATCCGCGATTTCTGGAGTGCGCGGGCCTCGTGCCGCTGCCGATCCTTGAGGCCGCACGCATGGCGCTGGCCCATTACCAGCCGAAAAGCGGCTCACTCTATGTCGCCTTTGCTGATGGCATCGATCACTCTGCGCTGCGCGCCCTTGAGCAGATGTTTGACTGCCGGACGGAAGCCTGCATCGCCCGCGAGTCGGCACTGCGACAAGCGTTGCAGCAGATTCGAAACCTTTCGCGCCCGCCGGAAATCGTGATTGATCGCCTTGGCGACCCCGTGGAGATAGCACACGAGGTTTGCCGTTACGCGGAGGACTCGAAGACCAACGAAGTACGCGTGGTGAGCTGTGATGATTATATCTGGGCTCGCTTGGGCGGAAACGATAAGCCTAGCAGCCTGCTCTTCCGCATAACCGGTCGTCCGGTGTCGTCGGGGCATGGCCGATGACGGCAATCCGTACTTACGCTGCCGCGTATTGCTCTTGGGCGAGGGGCGAGGAAGACCGGCAGAAGGCCGGTCAGCAACCGACACCGCTCATCTTCCTGTGGTGGGATCGGCATGCTGCTTAAGTTCAGCCATCGGGGAGAAAACTCAGGTGCGCGGGAGATTGGAACTCCCCAGGGACATTCGCGGAGTGTCCAGGCGCTCTTGGAGGAGCTTCCCGTTCTCCCCGATCATATATCCCGACTGAACGCGATCCTTGGGTCGACTCCGGTTGACCTCAAGCAAATCGAAGAGGTCGCGGCGCTCCATCCAAAGCTGGTGGCCGACGTTGTGAAATTATGTAATTCCTCGCTGTTTGAACTGTCCAGCCCGGTGTCCGGTTTGGGCCAGGCAGTGGGGATGATCGGCAGCGCCCATCTGCGCTCACTCTTGCTGACGTGTGCGCTGGTGGAGTACGTGGGAGGCGCCTTCACTCCGGCCCAACAGCATAATTTCTGGCAGCACGGTTTTCTCACTGCCGCCATCAGCGAAGGCATCGCACGACGGTCGGGTTACCCGGATGTCGAGCAGGCCTACTTTGCGGGCTTGCTTCATGACGTCGGGGTGCTGCCATTGCTGAAGGCGGAATCGGCCGCGCCAGCGGAAAGTCCCACGCGGGCGCGACCCGCGGCGCTCGGCCTCGAATCGGTCGAGGCCGAGCGGCAGCTGTTCGGTACCGATCATTGCGAGTTGGGTCACTTCATCGGTGTGCTGTGGGGTTTTCCTCGGCCCTTGATCGATGTGTTCGCCTGGCACCACTTACCCGAAAAGTCAAGCGACGACCGGCTTCTCACCACCATGGTCTCGGCAGCGGATGCGTTCTGCCGCATCCGCACCAACCCCACTCCGCGCGACTCGGCCACCCACCCACAACCGGGCCCGACACTGCCAACACTCGACGTTCTTTCGGCTCAGCTAGGTGGCGGAACCTACGCCGCCTCGCTCGCTGCCATGGAGGCAGATTACGTGCGCATGACCGAATGGCTGAAGATCGGCTTCAGCGAACCGTTCCTCCGGGATCAGTGAGACCGGTGGTTACCGGGCTCCGTACCTACTGGCGAGCTAGCACGCCATTGGTTATCAATGCCCTGGCCACTACGGAAAGAGGTCGGCTCCTGATATACTGGCGTCCGCTCGCTCTAGCGGGGGGATGACTCGGATGCCCGCCGACGCTGCCCGCCTGTTGGTTCACGAACCTTCAGGAAATGAACGGGAGGTGCCTGTCGAGGCGGTTACGTTCACCCTCGGAAGGCATGCGGACAATCATCTGGTGCTGCTGGACAGCCGCATCTCACGGCGTCACGCCCGGATGGTTCGCACTCCACAGGGATACGTCTTGGAGGATTGTGGTAGCCGCCACGGGACCTTTGTCAATGGCCAGCGAATTACTTCCCAGCTTTTGGCGTCCGGAGACCGGATTAGCCTGGGTACTTCGGATGGCTATCGCCTGACGTTTCTTGCAGAGGGGGCCGCCTTACCCCAGCTTCTGGATGAGATGGGCAAGGCCGTGCAAAGCCGCGCCCCCCAGCTCCAGCACCTGAGCCTGCTGCTCAGGATGGCGGAGATGTTGCACCGGGCCCCGGGGTTGGAAGAAGTGCTGCGCACTCTAGTGGACTCTGCGCTTCAGCTGGCGGATGCGGATCGCGGCCTCCTGTTTCTCGCCAACGCGGCTGGTGAGCTCAAGCTTCGGCTAGCGCGGACGCGAAGCGGAACTTCTCTGCCTCTCAAAGGCCTAGCGTACTCGAAGCCGATCGTCGATCGCGTAGTGGCCCACCGGCAGGAAGAGATTGCTCTGGTGGACGAGGAGGCAAGTGGCATGCCCCTCTCCTCCACAGGGCTGGTAACTCCTAGGATGCGAGGCGTCGTCGCGGTGCCTCTCCAGAAGCTGCCCATGATGGAGATCACCGGCGAGACTGTCCGCATGGCGACTCCCCAGTTGCTGGGCGCGCTCTACCTCGAGGGAATACTCCGAGCCCACATCGTAACGGGCTTAGACCGTCAGGTGCTCCAGTCTCTGGCGGTGGAGGGTGCTACGGTAATCGAAAATGCGCGCTTGTTTCACTTGGCCCGGGAGCAAGAGCGCACCCGCCATGAGCTCAATCTGGCCAGCAGCATCCAACAGGCCCTGCTTCCCAAGAAATTGCCTCAAATTGATGCATTTGAGCTTGAAGCTCTCACAACGCCTTGCAGTACCATTGGGGGCGACTATTACGACGTCATTCCCCTGCCCGGCGGACGCTATGGACTGGCGGTGGCGGACGTCTCCGGGAAAGGTCTTCCTGCGGCCATGATGGCGATGACGCTTCAAGGTGCCTTTGCAGCCGTCGCCGCTGGTGATCCTCCGCTCTCAGAACTCTTTGCCCGCGTGAATACCCTTCTGTACGAACGCACACCGAACGAGATGTACGCTACCTTCTTCTACGGCGTGCTCAGCATTTCGGGCGAAGTCGCGTTTGTGAACGCCGGGCATGTGCCGCCGCTGGTACTCCGCTCACATGGGATAGAGCACCTTCAGGACGGCAGCCTTCCGCTAGGCATGTTCGAGCACGCTCCCTTTGAAGTAGCCCATACGCGTCTGGATCCCGGGGACCAGTTAGTAGTCTTTTCCGACGGCGTTACCGAGGCTCGCAACAACAGCGGCGATCTGTTCGGTGAGGAGCGCCTTGAGCTTCTGCTCCACCAGTTCGCCGATGCCTCACCTACCGAGGTCTGCGGGAAGATCGTGGCTGCCGTAGAGGAATTTGCTGATGAGGGGCCTCAAGCTGACGACCTGACTATTCTTGCCGTCCGCTACCGCCCTGCCAGGCGCTGACAGAGGTGCGCTGGGCGAAGGCTGCCAGTAATCAGCAAGGACTTCCCGTCTCATTTCTTGCTTCGCTTTTCCGACTCCCGCACCGCCAGTTTGGCCAGCACCTGCAGATAATGCTGCCGGTAGGAGACGTCGTCCGGTTCGATGCGGCTGGCCAATCGATACTCCCGCAGTGCCCCCTCCAAATCACCTAGGCGTTCCAGTGCGTAGCCAAGGCCGCTGTGAGCTTCGGCGCTCGCCGAGTCGTGCCGGATAGCCTCGAGCATTTCGACCCGAGCCCTCGCCCATTCGTGGGTCATCAAGAACGTGATGCCCAGCTCACGGTGCAAATCAGCGTTCTCTGGGTCGAGGGCGGCAGCCTGCCGGAGATCTCTAACTGCATCATCAAACCGCCCCGCCACGCGAAGGTCGATCGCCTTTGCAACCAGCCGCCGCAATTCAAGGCGCTGCCCAGAGGCTTCAGGGGTTGGTGCTGAAGCGGTACCCGAGGCTGCGCCAGACGGGCCAGCCCTCAGGACCAACGAAGTTTTGGTCGGCATCACGAGGTACGCCTGCTCAGCTTCACCAGGGCAGCGAACGTGAACATAATGCTCAATGGGCTCGACGTCCGTCACCAGCACCTCGTGTGTCTTGTCCGTTTTGCCTTGCAGGGTGCCGTCGATGTCCACCAGGCATCCTTCACGGGCGGTTTGCACAGCAATCCGAGCCGTCTGATCCGCCTTGTGTCGGTCGGGTGCGCCGGTCGAAAAAGCGAAGGGGATGGCCAGTAAAAACCCACGTAGCCTGCAGTAACCAGACCCCCTGCATCTTGTCCTGACAAGCTGCTGCACGGCATGTATGTTATCACGGCAGAGCATACCTGCTGCTAAGGCAGCAAGTTTTCCCCCGGAAGCTCACGCGCCCTCGGCAACGCGCCGATAATCGGTTACGGGGAGGGAAGGTCCCGCTTGCGGATTCGGGTGGAGTCACTTCGCCCGACCCCGGTCTCCCATCCGGCCGGGGCTTCCCTCCCTTTGAGCAGTCGGCCACGCTGGTGTCCATGACCCGCAGCAGTACTTCGGTCGCCTGGGCCAATTAGCCGCCTGTGCTATAGTTCTAAGTTGGTACCGAGCTGGCAACCTCCAACTGGGCGAAACGTCCTTTGCTGGGGAACGGCGTTGATCCGTCGCTGATGAGGAGCACAACCCTTGTGCAAAAGACGGCGGCTACCGCAAGGGCTGAAGATTTGGGTCTAGCGAGGCGCCCCGAGGGGCGCGCCCCGGGACATGGGTTGACCTAGGCGTCGCCAGCATCGCTTGAGCCGCCGTCGCCCCCCGAGGATGGCTGGCTTCTTGAGCATCTACGGATGGGACTGGTGAGAGCGTGGATTTCACCCTAAGTGACGACCAGAAGGAGATCAAGCGCTCAGTTCGGGAGTTTGCGGAGCGCGAGATTCGTCCTCACGTAATGGAATGGGATGAATCGCAGCATTTCCCTCTCGAGATTCTTCCCAGGCTGGCCGAGCTCGGACTGATGGGTGTTACCTTTCCCGTGGAATACGGCGGGGCGGGCCTGGGGTACGTCGAATATGCTCTGATCATCGAAGAGTTGGCGCGCGTGGACGGCTCCGTGGCCATCCTCGTGGCGGCTCACAATTCCCTCTGCGCTGGCCACATCTACCTGTCAGGCACCGAAGAACAGAAGCGAAAGTATCTGGTTCCGCTGGCAAAGGGCGAGAAGCTGGGCTGCTGGAGCCTGACTGAGCCCCAAGCGGGAAGCGATGCTGGGGGCACCAAAACCACGGCACGTCTCGAGGGTGACTACTGGATCTTGAACGGTTCGAAGACCTTCACCTCAAACGGTACCTACGCCGACATCTGCGTGGCGATGGCCGTGACGGACAAAGCGGCCCGAAAGCACGGCATTTCCGCCTTTATCATCGAGAAAGGAACGCCGGGCTTCCGCGTTGGCAAAAAAGAGAACAAGCTAGGATTGCGGTCCAGCGACACTGCCGAGGTCATCTTCGAGGACTGCCGTATTCCGAAGGAGAATTGCCTAGGACAGCCCGGCGAAGGGTACGTTGACAGTCTGAAAGTGTTGGACCATGGCCGCATTTCGATTGCCGCACTGGCTGTAGGCATGGCCCAGGGAGCCTTTGAAGCTGCGCTGGCTTACGCCAAGCAGCGGGAGCAGTTCGGCAAGCCCATTGCCCAGTTCCAGGCGATCCAGTTCAAGCTGGCCGATATGGCGACGGAGATCGATGCCGCCCGCCTCCTGACCCTTCGCGCTGCTAGCCTAGCCGACAGCGGCTGCCGGGTGACTGGCGAGGCTTCAAAGGCCAAGCTCTATGCGGGAGAGGCCGCCGTGCGCGTGGCCAACGAGGCGGTGCAGATTTTCGGCGGCTACGGCTTCATCAAGGACTATCCCGTCGAAAAGTATTACCGTGACGTCAAACTTTGCACGATTGGTGAAGGCACCAGTGAAATCCAGCGCATTGTGATCGCGCGAGAGCTGCTCCGCGAATGAAGTCCCTTCGTTTTCCCGGTGATTAGTCAGGTCATGCCCGATTCGGTCGCAACCTGGGTTAGCCAGATCCTGGCCGGTGACCGGCGTGCAATTGCACGCGCCATCTCGGCGATAGAGAACGGTGAGGCGGAGCGTAGTGCGTTGCTCAAGTTGCTCTTCCGGTCCGCCGGCAAGGCTGCGGTAATCGGAGTGACAGGCTCCCCGGGCACCGGCAAAAGCACCTTAGTTGAGAAGCTGGCGGTTGAATACCGCCGGCTGGGACGGAAAGTGGGAATTATTGCGGTCGATCCCACCAGCCCCTTCTCCGGCGGGGCCATTCTGGGCGACCGGATTCGCATGCAAAATCTAGCCACGGACGAGGGAGTCTATATCCGCAGCATGGCGACGCGCGGCCAGCTGGGCGGGCTCGCTCCGGCCGCTTATGACGTGGTCACGGTGCTCGACGCGGCAGGATGCGGCGTGATCCTCATTGAGACCGTCGGCGTGGGCCAGGACGAAGTCGACGTGGCGCGCCTCGCCGATGTCACGCTGGTGCTGTTGGTGCCGGGTTTAGGCGACGAGGTGCAGGCGTTCAAGGCTGGGGTGATGGAGATTGCCGACGTCTTCGTGATCAACAAGGCCGACCGGCCCGGCGCCGAGCGCCTGGAGCAGGAACTGACCGCGCTTCTCTCAGTGGCACCGCGGCAAGATGGCTGGCGCCCTCCCGTATTGAAGACGGTAGCAGCGACGGGGGAGGGCATACCGGCCGTTTTGGAAGCGCTCGATCGGTTCGGCACGTTTGGCGCGGGCGGTTGCCTGGCAGCTGAGCGGCGGCGCAAGCAGTGGCGCTGGCGGTTGCTCGCGATGCTGCAGCAGCGGCTGCTCGAGCGCGTCTTCGCGGAACGCTTAACGCCCGACGATGTTGCCCGCTACGCCGCCGAAGTGGCCGCGCGGCGGCGCGACCCCTACTCCGCCGTGGAGGAGATGATGAAGGAATTCACCCAGCGTTAGGCTTCAGCTGCTCCATCAACCCGTGCAGGTCGGTAAGCCGACCCGATCAATAGAACTCCTCCATCAGCTCTTCGAACAACTCGCGCGCCATGGCGAGCGGTTGCCGGACCAGAGGACCATTCTTCAGTGCTGGCTCTGTATCTTCGTACGTGAGTTGCTCACTGCGGTAAAAGACACCGATAGGAATCCTGACGCCCCACTCAAATGATTTACGCAGCGCCACCTCCAGGTCCGCCGGATTGTAACCGGGCTCAGTCTCGAGCTTGTAGCAGCGCTGGCGGAACCACTGATGGGTGTTGATCTTGTTGTAGGTGACGCAGGGGCTGAAGACGTCGATCAGCGCGAAGCCATGGTGCCGGATCCCGCCGGCGATGAGGTCCGCCAGGTGCTTGTTCTCGCCTGCCAGACCGCGCGCCACGTAGGTGGCGCCGGAAACCAAAGCCAGCGCTATGGGGTTCACGGGCATCTCGACATTGCCACGCGGTGTTGATTTGGTCTTATGACCCTTCTCGGTGGTGGGTGACGCCTGGCCGGTGGTGAGGCCGTAGATTTGGTTGTTCATGACGATGTAGGTTAGGTCAAGGTTGCGGCGCATGGCGTGGATGAAATGGTTGAGCCCGATGCCGTAGCCGTCCCCGTCGCCGCCGGTGATCACCACGTGGAGCGAGTGATTGGCCAGCTTGGCGCCACTCGCTAGCGCCACCGCCCGCCCGTGTAGGCTGTGCACGCCGTAGCCATGGAAGAATCCTGGCAGGTTCGATGAACAGCCGATACCCGACACTACAAACAAATCCTTGGTGGGCAGGCGCAACTTCTGCGCGGCCAGTTCGAGCGCGCGCAGCACGCCGAAGTCTCCGCATCCTGGGCACCAGTCCGGGTCTACCGGCCCCTTGTAGATCTCTAGTGGCAATTCAACGGTTGCGGTTGCCATAAGAACCTCCCTTCTCCCGATGTGCTCCCGCGGGGCGAGGCATGAGCCTGCCCTGTAAGGCTTGCACATCGGCCATGGCCTGGCTTCCCGGAGTGAAGTGTCTCGTGCCGGATGTCCATCCGTTCCCCGCTTCAGGCGTGAGCGGTGGCGGCCAGCTCCGAATGCCACGCGTACACCGCGCCGGTACGCACACCGATCTCGAGGTCACCTTGCTTCTGGCCGGTCTCGCGGTCCGCAATCTCGACCATCCACACCGGCTCGCCGTGGGCGTCGCTGTCGGCCATTTCGATATGCACGGGCCGCGAGGCATCGCCTAAGTGGGTGCGAATATAGTGGTAGGCGGTCTCACGCGCGTCCTCGCGGGTCAGGTCGAGGGACTTGGGCTGACCCGCCATGATGCGCTTCACTTCTTCAGCAATGAGGCGCGGCTCAAAGGGTTCGCCGTCGTACTTCAAAATGGTGTCGTGCACGCTGATGCCGGTTTCCGCGCGCAGGAATCGCGCAAACTGCGCCGTGTAGTTGCCCTCGACGTCGATGATCATCTTCGACTCTGCCAGCATCGATTTCACCGCCTGTGCAGGGAACGGATGCAGATACTTGATGTGAAGCTGGTTGGCTCGGATACCCTCTGAGGCCAGCAAGGCCCGCGCCTCGCGAACCACGCCCCGCGACGATCCCCAGCCGATCAGCGTGACCGCCGCATCCACCGGCCCTTCGAGCTCCGGAGCCTTCAGCTCGCGCGCCACCGCCTCCATCTTCTTCATCCGCCGTTCCATGATCTTGCGGCGAACCGGGGGGCTGGTGAACATATCGCTGACCAGAATGCCATATTCGTCGTGCTCGTCGGTTGCGGCCACGTACTCGGCGTTCTCGGTGCCGGGAAGAGCGCGCGGCGAAACGCCAGAGAACGTGTGAGCAAAGCGCTTATAGGGGCCTTTGGCGCGGGGCCATTCCGTTACCAGCTCGCCCCGCTCGATGGGCACGTCGTAGCGCACGGCCTCCGGCTCGATCGTTTCCGGGTGCTCGGAAAGCAGCAAGTCGGAAATGATCAGCACAGGAAGCTGGAACTTCTCCGCCAAGTTGAAGGCTTCCACCACCGTCCAAAAGCAGTCCTCGGTGTGTGTCGGGGCGATGATGACGCGCGGGAAGTCGCCTTGTGAAGCGCCAAACACCTGGTTCAGGTCACCCTGTTCGGTCTTGGTGGGAATGCCGGTCGACGGCCCGCCGCGTTGCACCTCAATGACCACCACCGGGGCCTCAATCATCCCGGCCATGCCGATCGCCTCGGTCATCAGCGCGAAGCCGCCGCCGGAGGTTCCACACAGGGCGCGCACTCCAGCGTGGCCAGCGCCGATGGCCATGTTAACCACCGCCAGCTCGTCCTCGCACTGCTTCACTACCACACCGCATTTCTCACCGTGGCTGGCCATCCAGTGTAGGATGGAGGACGCCGGCGTCATGGGATAGGCGGAATAGAACTTGCACCCCGCCGTGACAGCACCCAGCGCGAACATCTCGTTACCGGTCACAAACGGGCGCCGGACGCGGCTGAAATTCCAAACGTGCTGCACGAGGGGCACGAAGTGCTCGCGCGCATAGTCGAACCCCGCCCGGAGAATCTGTACATTCTGGTCGATCACCGCCTGGCCTTTGTGCTTGAAGGTGTCGGCGAGCACACCAGCAGTCGATTCGAAATCGAATTGAGCGAGAAACAGCGTGGCGCCCAGGGCCACGGTGTTCTGCATGATGGGAAGGAGCTTGCCGAATGGTTTGGTGATTTCGTTTACTGGCAGCGGCAATCCCACAACACCATCGCGGAGCAGCGACGTTTCGCAGGTGAAGCGGTCGGAGTTGTAGAGCACGGCGCCGCCAGTTTCGACCTGTCGGGCGTGGCGCTCGACGGCATCCTGGTTGAGCGCCACGAGCAGGTTAAGGTGGTCGCCGTGGGAATAGACTTTATGTTCGGCGATGCGCACCCGCAGCCAGATGTGTCCGCCGCGGATAATGGATTGATAGCTGTTGTAGGCGCAGACGTAAAGACCCAACCGGCTGACGCCTTTGGCGAGGGTGTCGCCAGTTTTGTCCAACCCGTCGCCGGCGGCCCCGCCGATGCCAATGGTGAACTCGCGCTCCATAGGCAAACCTCCCGACCGGTTGGCAGAAGATCGGACGCGACCTCCGCGCCAGCCGCTATTCATTTATTACCCTCAGAACCGAGCCTCTCTTGCCGGTTGGACTAGGAGCCGCGGAGGCCGCCTGCACGTCGCAGCAAGGCCCTCGCCTTATTCCCGTCTCACCACCTCGGCCTGAAAGTAAGCGCAGTTTAGCGCTTTTGCGTGTGGCAAGCAATGCCCAGTCGGGAGACTAGCGGGACGGGTCAGAATCTCGGGGCCAGTCGCAGGGTCGCGCACGTCCGAACCTGAGCAGAGCCCAGAAGAGTCCTGGCTACAAAGTCTGCTTGGCGGGGCTGACAGCCTTTCTGGGTATCCAGTAGACCTCCTCCCGCACGGATTCTTTGGGGAAGCCACGCCGCTTCAGGATGCCCTTAGCCGCCTCGATCATTTGCGGATGGCCGCACAGGTAGGCGGTGGTAGAGGGTGGGTCGAGCCCGAGCCGATCCGTGTATTTGCGCAGTACGTCCTCCACCCGGCCTACCTCCCCTCGCCACGCCGGATCCTCCCAAGGCCGGCTGACAGTGGGAATGTAATGGAACCAGCCCGATCCTTGCGCTAAGCTCTCCAGTTCCTCGCGGTAGGCAAACTCCCAGGAACGGCTGGCGCCGTGCAGAAGTACGATTCGAAGGTTTGCCGGGCTGCCCGAGGCGGCCAGCGTCCGCACCATGCTGACGTAGGGGGCGACACCCGTCACGGTCGCTACCAGGAGGTGCTGTGTATGCCCGCTGCGCGTGTCCAGAGTGAACAGGCCCTTGGCCTGCCGGCGCATCCACAGGGCTTCTCCCGGCCGCAACCGATAAAGCCGCGGGGTAAGCTCGCCGCCCGGGACCAATTCAAAGAAGAACTCCAGCTCGTCCTCAAGGGGGCTGGAGCATATCGAGTAAGCGCGCTCGATCATTCTTCCGTTGTGCTCGACACCCAGGGTGGCGTACTGGCCAGGCTTGAAAGCCAGCCTAGTTTCCGGCCGCAGACGGACCACCCATAAATCGGGGCCGACGTCGTTTCGGGATACAATCTCGGCCCGCTGAAATTTCCGCGTATCGGGAGCCACGTTCGCCTCGGTTGTCTCTGCCGGTGCTCGCCCATACTCCGACGATTAGAGCTGCCGCGCAAGCCCTTTGCACGAGTGCTGGCTTAGCGCCGTCCGGTGCGGCCGGCGCGCTGGGGGCACGCGCCATTTTCCGATCCTTGTTTGGACACCGGCCTCGATTTTTCAATCACTTATCCGGTTCGTTTCGTCAAAATAGCATTTGCGGGGCAACGAGCTTCCTGCCGGGTCCGCCAAACGAAGCATACAGACCTTACAAAGCAAACAGACTCGACAACGCATACAACCCCCTTGCCTGTATGACTCGCATTCATCTTGTTGCTGTCTCGCGTGACGGCTGGGGCTTCTCAAAGAGTAGGCAAAGAATCCGCGGGCCCAGGACGAAAACCTCCAGCCAAAACCATCGATCGGGGCTATAATCGGTGGCCCTAGGAGGGCATGATAACCCGAACGGCTCTCCTGACCGGAGGTGTGGTGCTGGCGATTCCAGTATGGGCGCTGGTAGTCGTAGGGACCAAGGCGCGGCACGCCCTTAAACCGGGCGATCCAGCTCCCGACTTCGCGCTACCAGACCAGAACGGGAACCTGGTACGGCTGAGCTATTTTCGAGGCAAGCGCGGCGTAGTGCTGGCTTTTTACGTCCGAGCCTTTACACCCACCTGAAGGCGCGAGCTCATGGCGTATCAGGCTGATCTCGCCAAGTTCGAACAAGCTGGATGGCAGGTAATCGGCATCAGCACGGACAACCCGGCGCGCAACAAGGCCTTCGCCGAAGCACTCGGCCTGAGGTTTCCCGTACTCAGCGACGCGCATAAGACCGTCACGCGAGCATACGGTATTTTGATCCCGGTTATGGGCCTGGCGAGACGGCGGACCTTCATCATTGACCAGCAGGGTGTGATCCGCCAGATCCATGAGGGCGGGGACGCGGCTGATCCGTCGCACGCCCTGCAGACCTGCAGCACCAGCCAGCGGTAGGCAACAGTCAGCGCGAAATGCAGCGGTGACCAGGACGCTGTGCGGTTGTCCCCTGAAAATTGCGAATCCCATTACCTTGGAGGTGAGTATATGCCGAGGAAAGCCCGAGTGGCTGTCCCATTCTTCGCCTTGATGCTTGCCGCGGCGATCTCCGCGACGGCCGAAACCCTTAAGGTGGGTGATCGCGCACCTGACTTCGCGTTGCCGGACCAGAACGGCAAGACGGTGAAGCTGAGCGACTTCCTGGGCAAGAAGAACGTGGTGTTGGCCTTCTACGTCCTTGCTTTCACTGCCGGCTGAACCAAGGAGCTTCAGGCGTATCAGGCTGATATCGCCAAGTTTGAACAGACCGGAACTCAGGTGCTGGGCATCAGTGTGGACAGCGCACCGGCCAACAAGGTCTTCGCACAGCAAATCGGCGTCACCTTCCCCCTGCTGAGCGATTTCGAGCGCAAGGTTTCGCAGAAATATGGCGTGCTCAACCCCAAGTATCCTGTGGCCAACCGCACCACCTTCGTCATCGACAAAGAGGGGATCATCCGGCACATCGACAAAGACAAAGAAGCCATTGATCCCAGCGGTGCCCATAACGCCTGCAGCCGTCTCGAGCATGAGAAGGCTGCTGAGGCGGGAAAGCAGTAGCAGCAGACAATCAGGAGGGCTCGACAAGTGCCTCGGCCCCAGGCCCCGTCGCTAGGACTTGCCCTTTCTCTCGGTGTCCCGCTTCTCCGGCAGCCCAAGCCACCCAGGTGCTGGGTCAGCCATGGCCGGCCGGTCACGATGAGGTTCGCTCGCGCCGGCGTGCTCCCTGACTCGCCAGGGGTTGCTCCAGGCCTGACGGTTCTGCACGCACAAGTTTAAAATTCCGGCGGAGCTTCTGGGCGAACATGGCAGTTTGCCCTGCCCTCTGTCCGCAAGCGGGTCCAGGCGAGCAACCGTCCACGGGCTATCCAACTGGTTAACGCATCCTTGAAACACCTTCACCGCTGCCGTATGATGCTCCTTCGGCATCGCGCGCCCCATCACGCTCGCACGTAACGGTGGCCAGAGAGCGCGATGGCTGGGGTAACATTTCGCTCCCAGGCCACAACCGGTGGCGTGACGAGCAGGGCAGAAAACACGCCGAAAACCCCGGCTTCACCAGGTCTTCGATGCAAAGCTACGACCTACTCGTCATCGGCTCCGGCCCCGCTGGCCATCGGGCCGCGATTCAGGGAGCCAAGTGTGGCAAGCAGGTGGCGGTGGTTGAAATGCGCGAGGTGGTGGGCGGCACCTGCATCAACACCGGAACCATTCCGAGCAAGACGATGCGCGAAGCGGTGCTGCACCTCTCCGGCTTCAATTACCAGAATATTTACGGCATCAACTACCGCGTGAAGGAGAAGATCACCATGGCGGATCTGGCCTTCCGCGTCCAGCACGTGATCAAGACGGAGATTGACGTCACCCAGGCGCAACTCTCGCGCAACGGCATCGAGCTGCTAACCGGCACCGCCAGCTTCGTCGACCCCCACACCATTCGCGTCCAGAGCTCCCGCGGGTCGGCGGAGTACCACGCCGATTTCATCATCATTGCTACGGGTACCAAGCCTGCCGTCTCGCCCAAGGTACCGCTCAATGGGCGCACCATCATCAACAGCGACCAGATCCTGCAGATGCCCGAGATTCCCAAGACGATGATCGTGGTGGGCGGTGGCGTGATCGGCGTCGAATATACCTGCATGTTTGCCACCCTGGGCGTCCGAGTGATTCTGGTGGAGCGGCGGCCGCGCCTGCTGGAGTTTGCCGACGCTGAGATAGTCGAGGCCCTGTCCTATCACCTGCGGGACAGCCGCGTAACCATGCGCCTGAACGAGGAAGTCAGCAGCGTGGAAGAAACTCCGGACGGCAGGGTAGTGGCCAACCTCGAGAGCAAGAAGAAGATTCCCGGTGACGCCCTACTCTACGCCGTCGGCCGCCAGGGCCACGTGGATGAGCTGAACCTGCCCGCCGCCGGCATCGAAGCGGATAGCCGCGGGCGCATTAAGGTCGACTCCTGCTATCGCACCCAAGTTCCTCACATTTACGCGGTAGGCGACGTGATCGGCTTTCCCAGCCTCGCTTCCGTTTCCATGGAGCAGGGCCGCATCGCCGCCGCCCACGCCTTCGGCCGCACCGTCAACTCGAATCCTGCCAACTACCCGTATGGCATCTACACCATCCCAGAGATTTCCTTCATTGGCAAGACGGAAGAGCAGTTGACGGAGGAAGATGTACCCTATGAGGTGGGCATTGCGTACTACCGCGAGATCGCCCGGGGCCAGATCCGCGGCGACACCACGGGGCGGCTGAAACTGATCTTCCACCGCGAGACCAAGGAGCTGCTGGGCGTCCACATTATCGGCGAGGGCGCGTCGGAGCTGCTGCACATTGGCCAGGCGGTGCTGATTCTGAAAGGGACCGTCGAGTATTTCGTCGATTGCGTCTTCAACTATCCCACGCTGGCCGAATGCTACAAGGCGGCGGCGTTTAACGGGCTGAATAAGCTGGCGCGACTTTAGAAGCAGTGGTCCGCGAGAGACAGAGGAAGCGCAAGGCGTGAGTCGCCAGCGGCGGACGGAGCTGCGCTGCCTGGCTGACGATTCGCGGTTTCCAACGCCGGTTTTGGCTGGCCCCTTGTCCCTCGCCCCCGGCCACGAGGAGTTGAAAATGGCTCGAAGTATCGGCGTGATGGCTGCGGAACACGTTGCCGTGGGCGCCGTGGAGGACAACCGCCTGACTGGCCCCTTGTGCGTCTTTCCCAAGGAGCCGGACCGTAAGGCCGAAGTGCTGCATTCGATGCCCGCGCACGAGATTGCCTTCAGCATTGTCGAGACCATCGAGTCGGCCCGGCAAGGAGAGGCCGTGGACGCCATCGGCGTGGGCTTTCCTGGAATTATCCGGGATGGCATCGTCGAGGAATCGCCCAACCTGCAGCAGGTGAAGGGATTCGATTTGGCGGCGGCGCTGACCGCGGCGCTGCGCCAGCGCGGCGTGTCTGCGCCCGTCGTGGTGTTTAACGACGCGGACGTCACCGCCGCCGGTATCGCCGCCACTTCCGGGCGCCTGGACCGCCCGATTCGTGTGTGGACTCTGGGAAATGGTATCGGCTTCGGGCGCTATCCGTGGTCCGAAGGCGTTTGGGAAGGGGGCCACTGTGTGGTGACGCTCGATCCCAAGGAGCACTTCTGCGGGTGCGGCGGCAAGGGCCACCTGGAAGGCATTATGGGGCATCGCGCCATGCGCCTGCGCTTTCTGGACATGGAACCGGAGGAGGTTTTCGCCAACGCCAAGGCGGGTGATCCGCGCTGCGAAGCGTTCGTCAAGATGTGGCATCGTGCTCTGGCTGCCGCTACCGCCAGCAGCATTCACATGAGCGGGCCCGGCGAATTCTTTGTCACCGGGCTCAATGCCCGCTTCATCGACCTGGGATTGCTGAACCGCTACCTGCACGAGATGGTCAAGATGACCCCGCTGCAAGGTAGTTATTTTGAAGTCGTCGCCACCAGTGACGATGTCGGGGTTATCGGCGCCGCGGTGAATGCGGAGCGCTTTGCCCGTGCCAGCGCCTGAAGGCGAGTCCCCGCTTTTCACCCTGCGGGCGCACAGCTTCACCTGCTTCGCTGGCACCCCGGCGACCCGTGTGAGGCGCTGTGCAAGGCTCAGCCTTCGCACCCGGAAGGCCAGTCCTCCGGGCAAGGACGAGCAACCCAAGATGATTACTTTTGAAACCCAACTCGCCCAGGCCGGCCGTTGGCCGCTGCACGCGGCCGGCATTGACACCTTGCAAGTGAACGTTGGCAAGCGCTGTAACCAAACCTGCCGCCACTGCCACGTGGATGCGGGGCCCAGGCGCAGCGAGATGATGACGCGTGAAACCGCCGAGCTGGTGATCGAGGTGCTGCGCCGCTACGATATTCCCAAAGTCGACATTACCGGAGGTGCTCCGGAACTGAACCCCAATTTTGAGTATCTGGTGGCGGAAGCACGCGCCCTGGGGCGCCACGTCATAGACCGCTGCAACCTTACGGTGTTTTACGTGGAGGGCAAAGGTTATCTGCCCGAGTTCTTGCGGGATCATCAGGTGGAGATCATCGCCTCGTTGCCCTGCTACCTGGAGAGCAACGTGGATGCGCAGCGCGGCAAAGGCGTTTACGCCAAAAGCATTGAGGCACTGCGGTGGCTGAACCGGCTCGGCTATGGCCAGCCGGGCTCCGGCCTCGAGCTGAACTTGGTCTACAACCCGCTGGGCCCTTCCC
>CADDZE010000034.1 GCA_902812465.1 Acidobacteriota bacterium
CAAATGTCGTGCTCTTCCCCCAGCTTCTCGTGAAAGTGACGCACGTTGAAGTCCGCATATTGCTCCCGGTAGAGTCGCAGCACTTCTTCGGCCAACTCCATCGGCACCCGCTTCGGACTCGGCCTTTCTCATTCATCCGGACATTTAATGTGCTAATGACAAGCAGTCGCTGACGGCGTTTTGCGCCCGAGCTTTCTCGTATATACTGGCGCGCTCGCCGTGTCAATCAAGGGTTCTGGGGAGCCAGCCGGAAAGCCTTGCACTGGGACAGGCTGGACGAAGGCGGCTCGCCCAGAAACGTGCGGTCCTTCCGCGCAGCTCGGGGATACGGCAGCAGCCGACTATGAAACTTACCTTCACTGATTGGCTGGTCGTCGCAGCTTATTTCCTGGCCAATCTCCTGATTGGTCTGCATTACCGCAAAAAAGCCAGCAGCAGCACGGGCGATTTCTTCGTTTCCGGACGCGAGGTGAGCTGGTGGCTGGCGGGGACGTCGATGGTGGCGACCACCTTCGCCGCTGACACTCCTCTGTGGGTGACTGGCCAGGTGGCGCAGCACGGCATCGCCGCCAACTGGCTGTGGTGGAGCTTCCTCTTCAGCGGCATGATGACCGTCTTCTTCTTCGCCCGGCTGTGGCGGCGCGCCGAGGTCATCACCGACGTCGAGTTCATCGAGCTCCGCTACGCCGGCAAGCCGGCCGCCTTTCTGCGCGGTTTCCGTGCTCTCTACTTTGGCTTGCTGATGAACTGTTTGATCGTTGGCTGGGTGAATCTGGCGATGGAGAAGATCCTGATGACGGCGCTGGGGGTTTCGAAGACAACCGCCGTGGCGCTCATCCTGGCCATCATCGCCCTCACCAGTTTCTACACGTTTATCTCCGGGTTGTGGGGCGTGCTTTGGACCGACCTCATCCAGTTCACCCTGAAAATGACCATGGTTATTGTTCTGGCCTATTACGGCGTGAAAGCGGCCGGAGGGATGGATGGACTTAAGGCCAAGCTGGCCCAGGTGGACGCCGCCCGCGCCGCCAGCCGCGGCGGTTCGGGCTCCATCCTCTCCTTCATTCCCGACCTTCACTCACCCTGGATGCCGCTCGTCACCTTCTGTGTCTACATCGGAATCAACTGGTGGGCCAACTGGTATCCGGGTGCCGAGCCAGGCGGGGGCGGCTACGTGGCACAGCGCATCTTCTGCGCGCGGGACGAGAAACATTCGCTGTGGGCAACGCTGTGGTTCAACCTCGCCCATTACGCTCTCCGCCCCTGGCCCTGGATTCTGACCGCCCTGGCCTCGGTGGTCCTCTATCCGCACTTAGCCGATCCCGAGATCGGTTATATCAAGGTCTGGGTGGACTACCTGCCCGCCGCGCTGCGCGGACTGATGCTGGCCGCTTTTGCCGCTGCCTACATGTCCACCATTGCCACCCAGTTGAATTGGGGATCCTCTTACTTGGTTAATGACTTCTACCGGCGCTTCTTGGTGCGCCACCGGCCGGAGGCGCACTACGTCACCGCATCCAAGCTGGCCACCGCGTTTCTGGCGGTGCTAGGGACGGTCGTCTCGCTTTATCTGGCTAGTGTTGCCCAAGCCTGGAACGTCCTGCTGGCCATCGGGGCCGGCACGGGCGGCGTCTACTTGCTGCGCTGGTATTGGTGGCGCATCAACGCTTGGTCAGAAGTCGCCGCTATGACCTGTGCCGCCCTGACCAGCGCGATCCTCAGCCTCGGCCTGGGTATCTCGACTAGTACGCCTCTCGGCTTCGCCCATTCGATCCTCATTACCGTTTCCGTCACCACCCTCGTCTGGTTGCTGGTGACGCTGCTGACGCCACCCGAGCCGCAAACCAAGCTGATCGAGTTTTACCGACGCGTCCGGCCCAGCCTGGCGGGCTGGCGGACCATTGCCGCCCAGGCTCCCGACGTGCGAGCCTCACAAGACGGTTGGTATAACCTGCTCGACTGGGCGCTGGGCTGCCTGATGGTGTACATGGCGCTGTTCGGCATCGGCAAAATCTGTCTGGGCGCCACCGGAATGGGAATCACCTTTCTGGTGATCGCGGCCGTTTCGGGCTACCTCATCTATTGGGACTTCTCGCGGCGAGGCTGGGAGGCGCTATCTCAGTAGCCTGCCGAAGCCTCTCTTCGCAGGTTTCCCCCAATCACGCGCGCGATCACCGCGTGCTGTCGGTCACCGCTCGCATCCCCTCCAGCGCCATGCCATTGTGTGGATCGAGTGCCAGGGCGTGCTGGAACGCTTCGCGTGCGCCCTCCGTCTTCCGGAGCTGCAGACAGGCCGCACCCAGCAAGGCGAAGGCCTGAGGCTGGCGAGCATCGAGACGAATCGTCTGCGTCATCAGGCGCTCCACGTCCCCGAAGCGTTTCAACTGCAAATAGACGAATCCTAAGTTCAATCTCACCGGCACGGCATGCGGCGCGCCTTGGAGAGCGCGCTCAAGCACGGCCGCCGCCTCTTGGTAGTCTCCCTGGCGCGCCTCAGCTTCGCCCAGGGCGTTCAGCGCAAACACATCCGTGGGGTCCAGCTTCAAGGCCTCGCGCAGCAGCTTCTCGGCCTCCTCGAGCTGGCCCCGTTCCAACAGCAGCATACCGAGCTCGCGCGGCGGCCGCGGATTCGAGGGATCAATTTCCATCGCGCGGCGGTAGAGCCGCTCGGCCTCTGCGCGATTCCCCAGGAGAGCCTCCGTGTGGCCGAGTTCGCTGTAGCCCGTCGCGTAGTAGGGTGCTGCCTCGATCAACTGCGCGTAAATGCGGCGGGCAGCCTGCAGGTCATGCCTCGAGAACTGTATGGTGCCAAGATAATCGAGCGCGAGGGGCTGCTCCGGGTCCCGGCTAAGCACGTCTTCCAGGATGGCTGCGGCGGTATCGTATCGACGCGCCTGGAATGCGTGGGCCGCTCTCAGCAGCGCTTCGTGTTCTGCCACGCCGTCTTTGGGGTCGCGGCGCGCGGCGGCCTCCCCGAGCCCCGAAATGCCTTCAGCGAAATAGCCCAGGCTGGCAAAGAGCTTTGCCGTTTGAGCGTTCACCGGAGCGCGTGCGGCCAAAGCATCGGCGCGGGCGTGCGCCTTGACGAACGCCTCCAGTTGCGCGTGGGCAGCCACGCCCGCCTGCGATGCATACTGATTATGCAGCTCGCCCGCATCGGCGCCCAGGTCGTAGAGTTCCGGGTGCGGTGCCTGGATGTACTTAACCGCTTCCCACCGCGGCGATGCCTTCGCTTGCGAAATCAACGCCCGCAACGGAGCCCAGCCTAGGTGCAGCAGGGGATACAGCGTCTCCGCGTAGACAGGATGCGCCGGAGGCTCTTTACCAGAAATGACGCCTTGCGCCAGATCCACTCCCTGCATGCTGGCAGGGATAGGGACTCCGGCAAGATGTAACAGCGTCGGCGCCACATCCACCAGGCTAACCGACACCTGGATCTCTTTGGCTCGCGTCGGGGAGGCGGGCTTGATCAACAGCGGTACATGGAGCGTGGAATTGTAAATGAAGTAGCCGTGCGTCGATTCACCATGGTCGCCCAGGCCTTCGCCGTGGTCGGCCGTCAGCACGATGATCGTGGAGTCAAACAGCTGGTGGCGGCGCAAGCTGGCAAACAGTTTGGCCAGCGATGAATCGGTATAAGCAATCTCGCCGTCGTAGGGACGGGAGGCGAAGCGGCTACGAAACGGTTCAGGCGTTCGGTATGGCAAGTGTGGGTCGTAAAAATGCAACCAGAGAAAGAAAGGCTTGCCCCGTGGCCTCCGCTGCAGCCAGGCGAGCGCCAGGTCCGTCACCGCGCCCGCCGGCCGCTTGATGTTGGGCAGCCCCGCTTCTTGTTGTTCCGTCGACACGGCGAATCGGTCGTCGTAATCCCTGAAGCCGCGCTCAAGCCCAAAGCGCCGGCAAAGGACCGGCGATCCCAAAACTGCCGCCGTCGCATACCCCGCCCTGGAAAAGAGTTCGGGCAGCGTCGGGACATCGCGAGGAAGTCGAAAGCCGGGCTGATCCCGCACTCCGTTGTACATGGGGTAGGTCCCGGTGAGCAGCGCCGCGTGGGAAGGTAATGTTAGAGGAACCGCAGCGAAGGCATGCTCGAACTTCACCGACTGCTTTGCCAAGGAGTCGATGGCTGGCGTGACCGCTCGCGCGTCTCCGTAGCAGCCCAAATGGTCGGCGCGCAGCGTGTCAATGGTGATCAACAGCACGCTGTCCGACGCTTCCGCCCGCGCCCAGGTGAACAGTACTAAGGCGGAGAGTACGCCGGGGCTGATTCGATGCTTCGGGCAGTATGGCATGGCCATCATCGCGCAGCTGCCGAAGAGGGCAGGCTGCCCTCCCCTCCGCCGCATGCGAAACGAAAAAGGGGTGCGGCGAGCCGCACCCCTACCCACCAAGCGACCGGAGCAGGTTTTCAGACCCACCCCGAGAAAACCTGGACCGATCAGAACAGCAAACGCAGCCCAAACTGGATGCGCCGGGCAGGCGCCGCCCCCGCTGGACAGGTCGAGTCCCCAACCGTGCAGTTGGCCTTACCAAAGCCACCACTATTCAGATCAGTGTTAATGGCGTCAAAGTTGGGATGATTGAGAACATTGGCGACATCCGTCCGGAACTGCAGATTCCAGCGCTCATTGAGCTTGAAATTCTTCGACAGGCCAGCATCGAGCCCATTGAACCAAGGTCCGTGGAAGACATTCCGACCCAAGCCGCCGAACTTAATGCCTTCCCCCGAAGGGTTCACGAACAGCTTGTTGGGTGTCACGACGCCGAACTCGGCATTGCATTTAGCCGTGGCGGCCGCACTCGATAGCTGGCCGGCGAAGCCGCAGCCGATCGGATTAACGTCGGTGAAGATTCCATCCGCCGGGCTACCATGGGAGTAGATGCTTCCGGATCCCACAAAATCAGGGTGGTCATTGTTGACGCGGTCGAGGTTATAATCGCAGCCAATGTTTTCTGGAACTCCATTGGCATCCACAGCATCGCCCTTATAGCGTGCTCGACCGCAATATACCTCAATCGGGTGTCCGGAATAGGCTTGGTAAAAGCCGGTCACCTGCCACCCTCCCACCACCTTCCCCAGGAAGCCCTTCTGGTCGCGCAGGAAGGGAAGCTGATAGGTAAGGACCACTTTGAAGTTGTGGCGGTGATCGAAGGCTCCGGAGCCCCTCTCGAGATTCTTATGGTTATTGGAGATGAAGTAGTAGGGCTGGCTGTAGGCGCCTTGGGTGGTTGAGCCGGCAAACAAGTCAGAGTTGAAATCGATCAGGTGGCTCCAGGTGTATCCGCCCTGAAACTGCAAGCCATTACTTAAGCGCTTTTGAACCTCGGTAACCAGAGCATGATAGCTAGAGGTGATGTTATTGGCGCGGTAGTTAAAGCCGGTGTAGTCGGGATTCGGACGAACCGCTATAAAGGCACGGTTATAGCCTTCTCCGTCGTAGCGGTTCCAGTTCATCAGCACTGGGAGGTGACGGCCCAAGGAGCCCTGGTAGTTGACGCGCACGAGCAAGTTCTGGGCGAACTGGTGCTCGACGCCCAGATAGAAGTTTTGCACCGAGGAATCCTTGAGGTTGTTCTCCATGGTGCGAACAGAGACACGCCCGGCGGGCCCTGGTAAGCTGTTCGGAACGTAACTCGGCGAGGGCCTTGGAGGGTTGCTGTAAAAGATGGTGTCACCGATCGTCGCATCCCAGTCGATGAGGCCATAAAAAGGCGGGTTCCAGGCGCCATTGGACCAAACATTGTCAAAGATGCGGTCATAGGAGATACCGAAGCCACCCCGTACCGCCGTGCGGCCGTCGCCGAAGACGTCCCAGGCGAAGCCGACGCGAGGCCCAAAATCGCCCAGCCGTGTATTCCACATGCGCGGCACCGGCCCGGTGCGCGCGTTGGCGATGCACTCGATGAAGGAGATAGTGGTCGAATTGATGCAGTTGAAGTTCACAAACTGAGCCAGGATGCCATGCTGCTCGGTGGGAGCACCGTAAATGTCCCAGCGCAGCCCGAGGTTGAGCGTGAAGTGAGGCTTCACCTTAAAATCGTCATTCACGAATAGGTAAGTGTCGTTCATGATGTAATGGCGGTAGGCGTTGGCCCGTGCCCCGGTGCGTGGATCGATGGAGAGCTCCTGAAAATATGGGAAATCATGCTGGAAATTGCTCACCGTCGAGTCGGAGACATTGGTGATGCTCCCGTCGGGATTAACCGTCACTTCTCCGGCGGCCGCTGCAGCAGCGATCGAGGGTCCGAGAACATTCCCAAACTCGTAGTATCCAGGCAAACCGAGATCCCAGTTCCGATAAAGAATGCCGTGCTGCCAGCCGCCGCCGAACTTGAAGGAGTGTTTGCCGGCAATAAGGCTGGCGTTGTCCTGAAGCTGCCAGCGATCCTGAGTGAAGAGCTGAATCAGGCCGCCTTCGTAAGGGCCGAATCCAAAGGCGAGTCCTGCATAGTCGTCGCCGTCGATGATGATTTCGGGATCGAGATTCTTGCCACCCCCCTCCAAAAAGTTCGAATAATGCCGGTTATGTGCCATAGTCAGCTCATTGATAAGCTGAGGCGTAAAGGTATGCGTTTCCACCAGAGTCAGGTTGTGATAGTGCTCTCGATCCTGGGAGTTAATCGGCTTCACCGACACGTGCCCGCCCCCGTACTTATCCGTGCCGGTGAGACGGTGAACGTTGGCCGTGAAGCTGAGCCGGTCCTTCGTGCTGAAATTCTGATCAATGCGTCCGTAGTAGTTGTGTTCGGGCTGCTCGAACGGATCGAAGAACGTCGTGCAGCCGATGAAACCCACCGCGGCCGGATTATTGGCCGCTTCCGCCGGACAGAGCGCACTGGAGGTGATTGGCGGATACTTATTAAGGTAGTAGCTCGCAATCTGGCCGGCACCCTGGGTCAGCTGCGAAAGCAGCGCCGGAGTGGGAACCGACGTCACGGTGTTCCCTCCGGTGTGCAATGCAATCTGATCATAAGCGAAGGCAAAGAAGGTTTTGTCCTTCACGATGGGGCCGTCGACTTCACCGCCAAACTGGTTACGAATGTACTTCGGCTTAGGGTGCCCGGCGCGATTGGAGAAGAAGTCCGAGGCGTTCAGCGACCGGTTGCGATTGAATTCGTAAGCCACGCCGTGAAAACTGTTGGTCCCTGATTTCTGCACGGCACTCACCACCGCCCCACCACCGCGGCCATACTGAGCACTCATCTGGTTGGTCAGGATGCTGAACTCCTGCACCGACTCAAGAGGCGGTGTGATGTTTTGGGCGCCTTCGCCGAAATTGTCGTTATTGTCTGAGCCGTTCAGCAGAAAGGCCGTGCCCGCTTCCCGCTCCCCGCCTGAGGCCGCGCCAAAATTCATACCCTGGGTCACCTGCGGCGCGGCAAACGCCAGATCGTACACGTTGCGCCCGATCAACGGCATGCTAGTGATGGTAACGTTGTTCACCGTGTGCACCAGGTCCGAAGTCGACGTCTGCACCAGAGGCACCTGGGAGGTAACTTCAACGGTCTGCGTGGCTTTGCCAACCTCCAGCGTCACATCCAGGCTCACCGTCTGGCTGGGGTCGACCGTTACGTTCTTGCGGAGATACTCCGCGAATCCCGTGGCCTTCACCTGGACGGTGTAGGTGCCTGGAGGAACGAGTGGAAATCGGTACAAGCCGTCCCGGCCCGTCGTCGTAGACTGCGAGACACTGGTGCCTTCATTGACGATCGTCACCGTGGCACCCGGCAACACAGCGCCCGACGGATCGAACACCGTACCGGTAATGACACCCTGAACCGTTTGCGCTACAGCGGGCCGTGCAACGCACAACGATAAGCCTGCCAAACCATAGGCAACAATCTTCCTCAGCATGTTCTCCTCCGGCCGGAAATGCTGATTGGTCACATAGCACGCGACCACAGCCGATGTCAAGTTTGAACTCCCGTAACCCTTAGCTTGCATGTTCACCGTTTGGGATGCGGGTCGAGGTGGTGTCCAGCCCCGCACGTGCTTGCCCAAGGTCAACCGCAACGCCGCAGGGCTGACAGACGGGACCTGCCTCACTTGTCCTCTTTGCTTCGTCGGCGGGGTATCGGCGAGCTCTGTTTGGGAGCTGCCCTCGTCTTTTCAAGCACATATCCGGTTCGTTTCGTCAAAACGCTCTGAGCGCGACGTTGCCGTTCCGGCCACACCGGAAATGTCTACGATTCCTACGTCTCATACAGCCTATACAATGGCTACGGTTTGCGCGTTTCTGGTGTATTGGTGTGCGCCGCCTAACGCCCTCCAGCGGCTGACCCGCGCCGGCATCTCTGGAATCCACGGTGCCGCCTGGTTTAACATAGCGGCTGGCGCGAAAGTGCGGACGGGCAGGCAATGGCCCGGCGCAGGCAAGCGGCAAGGTGCAAGTATGCGGCATTTCGACGAATTACTGGACGAGTTGAGAAAGAGGCTGGTGGAGATGAGCGGACTGGTGGAGTCGGCGATCCACCAGAGTGTCCGTTCGCTAGTGGAGCGGAACGAGGAACTTGCCCGCCAGGTGCTGCGCGGCGAATCGCGAATTAATCAGATGGAGATTGAAATCGACGATTTGGCGACGGCGCTTCTGGCGCTTGACCAGCCAGTGGCCTCCGACCTGCGCTTCATCACTGCGGCCATCAAGATCAACACCAATTTGGAGCGGATGGGCGATAAGGCGGCCAACATCGCCGAGCGGTCCATTGCTCTGCTCGCGGAGCCGCGGATTGAGGCACTGGTTGACATGCCGCATTTGGCCAATCTCGTGCAAGCCATGGTCAAAAAGGCGCTGGACGCCTTTGTCAACAAAGATTCCGAACTCGCCCGCAGCGTGCTGGTGTCCGACGATGCCGTCGACGAGTTGCGCGACGCCATGTTCAGTGAGTTGATCGAACACATGCAGCGTGACCCAACGACGGTCCGGCAGTGTGTGGACCTTATCTTTGTGGCTCGCAGTCTCGAGCGCATCGCCGACCACTGTACCAACATCGCCGAAGAGGTTCTCTTCGCGGTTGAAGGCATCGACGTTCGGCACCACGCCGCCCAACCCATCGACTGAAAGCTTTTCGGCGGCTGCCCCCAACGCCATCCAAGATGCCCCGGAGGCGGTTTCTGCGTCACCTGCTAGTCGCGGCAGAACCCCTCACCCACCTTGATGACGAGGCAATGCTTCTTTTCGAGCAGCCACTTCATTCCGGTTTGCTCGCCGCTGCCAGCGCGAATGGATTCCGTCTTGCCATCGCGTTGGAATTCGATATGGTCCCCAACTTGAGTTGCCGCGTAGGTGGCCACGCCATCAAGGGACTGAATCCGGACTGAGTACCGGCCTGCCTTCTTGGCGATGCGAAGATAGGTCCCTTCCGGCCCATTCCACTGTCCCAGCCACTGGTCAACTGCGGCTGGGTGGGCAGCCGGATGTGCCTCTGTGCCAACAGAGCCCGACGGACGGTGGTTCTCAGCGGACGGCCGTGTCGCCGGCCGATTGGGTTTCTCGCAGGCGGTCGCAAGGAAAACCGAGAACAGAATTATCCGTCGAAGGCGGGTTCGGGCTGGCACCATTCGGCATGGGGTCCTATGGAAAAAGTTGACGGACGGCGCGGCTCTTCTCGCTCCCAGCCTGGGCACCGCCCTCCCCGAAGGTAAAGAGAGGGTGCGACTTCAGCTGCAAAAGCCAGCGGGCTTCAAGCAAGCTATCCTTTGGCTCTTCGCCGCAACAACCCCGGTTCCGTCATCTTCCTCGGATCGAGCAGCCGATCGAGTTCGGCGCGTGGCAGCACTCGATCCTCCAGGCACACCTCGGGAATCGACTTGCCAGTCGCCAGCGCCTTCTTCACAATCGCGGCCGCCCGCTCGTATCCAATGACAGGATTCAGGGCGGTCGCCACCGAAGGCGTGCGGTAGGCGTAGCGTTCGCACGTCTCCCGGTTGGCTTTGATTCCCAGGACGCAGCGTTCTGCCACAATTCGGCAGGTGTTCTTGAGTATCTCGATGGCGTGGAGAATGTTCCAGGCCATGGCCGGCATCATGACGTTTAACTCAAGTTGGCCGGCCTGTACCGCCAGCGCAACGACCGTATCGCAGCCGACGACCTGGAAGCTCACCATGTCCAGCAGTTCCGGCAGCACGGGATTGACCTTGCCGGGCATAATGCTTGAGCCGGGCTGAAGCGCGGGGAGCGTAATTTCCCCCAGGCCGGTGTAGGGACCACTCGCCAGGAGACGCAGGTCGTTGGCAATCCGGATCAGCTCGAGCGCCAGGTTGCGCAGCGCACCGGACAAGGCGGCCATCGGCAGTTGCGACTGCATCGCGGCCCGCAGGTCCCTGGCCACATGCAGTCTGACGCGGAGGTTGGGAAGAAGCTGATTGAGCCGGTTCACGACCAGGCGGGCGAATCGGGGATGGGTATTCAGCCCGGTGCCCACGGCGCTTCCCCCGATCCCCAGCTCCCCCAGCAATTTGGAAACCTCCCGAAGCTGCTCGCCGGCCTGGTGGAGAGCCGTGCTATAGGCAGCAAACTCTTGGCCCAGGCGGATGGGAACCGCATCCTGCAGGTGGGTTCGCCCTGCCTTGAGGACATCGTCGAACTCTCGTCCTTTTTGGCGAAAAGCCTCTTCCAGACTACGGAGAGAAGGGTAGAACTCCTCCAGCAGAAGAAAGGCGGCGAGCTTCATGGCCGTCGGGAAAGTGTCATTCGTTGACTGCCCGAAATTCACATGATCGTTGGGATGGACTATCCCGTAGTCACCGCGCCTGCCCCCTAGGTATTCAATCGCGCGATTGGCGATCACCTCATTGACGTTCATGTGGAAGCTGACACCAGCCCCCGCCTGATAGACGTCGACGGGAAACTCGCTATGGAGAGAGCCGCGGGCCACGTCACCGGCGGCTTGAATGATGGCGCGCCCCACGCGCCGGGGAATCAGGCCGAGCGCGAGATTGGCCTGTGCGCAAGCCAGCTTGAGCAATCCGTACGCCTGGATGAGCGCGGGATGAGCCCGGAAACCGCTGATGGGATAGTTTTGAACAGCGCGAGCGGTTTGAGCCCCGTAGTATGCCTGGGCCGGAACCTCCACCCACCCCAGGGAGTCGTGCTCCCGGCGCATCCGTATCTTTCCCATACGCGAAGACCCGGAAAACCTTCAGCCCAAAGCTAGAACGACCACAATGATCAGGCTATACCGTAAGAAGCTGTCAGCCTAGCCCCTCGATGAAATGCGGCCGCTGCCCTCGGGGGAAGAACAAAACGGGCGGACCCTTGCGAGTCCGCCCGCCAACGTTTACCCGGTTTCGAGGACCGAGCGCCTTTAAAGTTTTTCGACGTTCTCTGCCTGCAGGCCCTTGGGACCCTTCTTCACGTCGAAGCTGACCCGGGCACCCTCTTCTAGAGAGCGGTAGCCATCACCCATAATCGCCGAGAAATGTACGAACACGTCGTCACCACTCTCGCGCTGGATAAAGCCATAGCCTTTGGACGCGTTAAACCACTTCACTACACCTTGTTCCTTCATATTCTTGTGCAACATCCTTTGATTTGAAATTGCAATTTGTGGGAACGGCAACGGCGGGAAAAACCCGACGATTCCGCTTGTAACACCGCGGTCACAAAAGCAAGGCTACGCCCCTTCGGTGAAGCGCTCCTTTGGCTGTTGCGAAGCTCATCGGGATTACAACTACAAACTGCACTTCTACCCTACCATGCAGCGCTTCGCTTGACAAGCAGCTTTTTTGGGGCTCGTTCCTCCTCCCAAGCTGGTGCACGGCGCACCAAGACAGCTTTTAATGGTCGGATGATTTTGCACGGGCCAGCTGGCGGCGCTCCTCGGCCGCCTCCGCTTGCCGTCCCATGGCGCTGTAGGACTCGGCCAGCAAGCGATGCGGCTCCGCTTCCCCAGGCCGCAACCGGGCGGCTTCACTCAGATACCGCTGAGAGGCGGCATACTGCTTGTCCGCCAGGCTCTTCTCACCTAACCGCAGCGCCACGCGGTACAAGGCGCTCGCTGTGGCCCGGTCCTGGGGACGGAGTTCGTAAGCGTGATGCAGCGTCCTATAGGCCTCCTGATCTTCACCCAGGCGTTCGAGGACCACACCCAGCAGGGCGTTGACCGGAAAGAGGTCCGGCCAGCGTTCAGCAGCCTTCACCAGCGGATCGCGAGCCTGCTGGTAACGGTGTAACTGAAAATAGTCGAACGCCAGGTTGTACTGCATCTGCGGAGAATTCGGACGGAGCTCGGCGGCCCGCGCCAAAGGCTTCAGGGCGGCGGAGTAATCGCCGTGCTGGCCATAGAGGGTACCGAGGATGGTCAACCGCTCGACATCCTCGGGGTCGAATAACCTATCGCAGACGGCGCGCGCTGCATCAGGCGGCCCCTGGTCAAGCGCGCTGGTGCATTCGATCCGCAAGCGATCGGTTTCCGCCTGGCGTTGCCGGAGTTGCTCGGAGCGCGCGTAGGCTTGTGCCGCCTCGTCCTTGCGGCCCGCCTCGGCGTAGAGGGCGCCGAGTTCGTAAGGCACGGCGGGGTTCAGAGGATCCGCCTCAGCCGCCACTCGCAGCCACCTCTCGGCTAAAGCCAGATTGTGCCGCTTCCAGTAGGCCGTTCCCAGGTAGTACGCCGTGTCGGGGAATGGAGGCTTGGTGGCAGCCTTTTGAAACTCGGCAATGGCAGCTTCCAGCCTGCCTTCCGCCAAATCGAGCCGCCCGAGGTAATACTCGACGTTGGGCTGGTCACCCGCCTCGCGCCGCACTGCTTCGAACTCGTGTCGCGCCTCCTCGTCGCGATGCAGCTCAAAGAGGCAGACGGCGAGTGGAAATCGTGCCTGTAGCACCAGCCGCGGGTCCAACGTCAAAGCAGCGCGGAATTCGGCGGCAGCCGCTTCATACCGGCTGTTCTTCAGGTCGTCGTAGCCAGCGCCAAGGTGCGCTGCCACGCTTTCTCTAAAACCAACCTCCTTGGGCTGGCCGGTGCTTTGGCCGAAACCGTTTGCGGCAATCAGGAGCAGGAGGGTTAGAGTCTCGCGGAAGGCAGCAGGCCCAGGATGTGAATGCAGACCTTGCCCGACCATGCTCAACGCCCGCGAGGCTTGGGATTGCATGCCTCCTCCGCCTGAAATGAGCTACGCCAACTCGTTCATCGCTTCCAGCGCGCTGGAACACGGCGCAGCGTTACTGCCGGTGCCAGCGCCCCTAGCGCGTCCCGGGCAGCACTGGCCTGGCTGATGGGAGCATCCTCCACTTCCACCAGCACCGCCGCCGTGATGTCCCCGGGCTCCTCCCCTCCCATGATCAAACTAACCAGAGCAGCCTGAAGGGGCGGAAGACTGGGGTTGAACGCGGCATTCTCAATGTAAGATCCGGCGTACGTGCGCCCCGCCAAGGACCTCAACGCGATACCCGAAGGCGATCTCGAATAGGGAGCGTACGATTGGCAGGCCGCCTTCAAGGCAGCACGTGTTAAATCTTCCTCCGGGCTCGGGGCCAGCTCGAGATCGAAGCTCTTGCCGCCGAAGAGCCGCTCCCTCATCCCGAGGTTGCTGGGACCAAACGCTGCGGGCAGCAGCGCGGCCATGGTGGCAGGCGGGTGGTTCGCGATCAGGACGGCAAGGTCTGGGGCGTTCGGCAGTTCGTTCAGGAACTGCCGGCAGTGGCCGCAGGGCGCGGCGTTGATCGCGAGGGCGACGAGCCCGGCCTCGTCGTGTAAGAAGGCGTTGGCGACAGCGGCTTGTTCCGCGTGCACGCAGTAACCGAGCGGCTGACGCGGTACCTCAAGGTTAGCGCCCCAGTACAAACTCCCGCTGGCGCCGCGCGCCACGGCGCCCACGCGGTAACTCGAAATCGGGGGCCGCGCATAGAGCTGCGCCACCGGAAGCAGGTCGACCATGAGCGCCTCAACCTGCTTCCTTTCGGCGCGCCCTATCCCTTCCACCTCCGCAGCAGGAAGCTGCCCGCGAAGCGCGCGGTTGTTGAGAGACCTCAGCAAGCGCTCGCGCGACGGCACACTGAAGGAAGGGACCAGGCGGCGGAGGTCTTGCGCATCCAGCCAAGCCTTGGCGGCCGAATCGCTCCGCTTTCCCATAAGTCTTCCTGCCAGACAGGCGCCCGCGAGCATCACCAGAGCTCCGCGCCGGCTGAAGAGCATGTCGAATTTCACTTCCCGCATTCTACCTCACGGCTCATGGCCAAGCTGCAACCTAACGCAGGACGGGAAGGGCAGGCGACACCGTGAACCGGAGCTTTCCGTGGGCGGTGCGCAGGGCTTGCTCAACCGCCTGCGGGGATTCGCCGCGGGCGAAGATGAATCCTAGGTAACTCGATCCTTCCGGCAACGGCACCAGCTTCTGCAAGGGCTTGGCGCTGATGACGACATCCCACACACCCGGCGTATTCAGAGCCTGTTCCACTCCCTCCACCCCCTCGTAGACTCCCTCGGCAGGGATGGGAATCATCATCACGCCCGAGGCCTGCGGTTCGCGAGCAAAGGCAGCGACGCTCTCATCCAAGGCCAGGCGGATGATGAGCTCCTCCAGGGTAATGTGCTCCTTAGTATTTTCAGGAGAATAAAAGCGCAAGGCGCGGGAACACAATCCGCCGATCGGGCGGCTGGCCACTTCCAGAATCCAAACGCGCTCGTGCGGCGAGGCAGCGTTGAACGCGCTTTGCGGCATGATGCGAAACTCGGCGTGAAGGGGCCCATGGAACAGCCCCAAAGCCTCTGCAGCGCGCCGCAAGGTCTCCGTCACCGCGTCCTGCACCTCGGGAGCGAGGCGCGACGGAGTGACGTAGAGGGTCTCCTCGAAGAAGGGGCCGGCGAGGGGATCGGGCTTCTCAAAAAGGGCGAGCACCCGCAACTGCCCGTGGTCGGCGACTGCCTCGACAGCTACTTCGTCGCCCTCGATGTAGTCCTCTACTTGGATGAACTCGTTGCTGCTCTCGCGCATCACTCGCACGTCCGGAGCGCGCAGCAGCTCGCGGATGCGCCTGAAGGCGCGAACGAATTCGCTGTCGCCGTCGGCGCGAATGACTCCGCGGCTGGCCGAAAGTGCCAGCGGTTTGAGCACACAGGGGAATCGCACCCCGTGAGTTGCCAGGATCTGCTCCGGATCGCTCTCGACCCGGTAGCGCTGTGCGGCCGGCACATTGAGTCCGGCGCAGCGCAGGCGCTGGCGCGACAGGTATTTGTCCCGGCAGATGTCGGCAGCCTGGGGAGGGTGAAAGGGCAGTCCGAGCCGCTGAGCCGCGCGCGCCGCAGTGGGCGTGGGCCGATCGCCAAGCGAGACAACGGCATGCACCGGCTTTCCTTGAGCGTAGTCAACGATCTGCCTGGCGGAGGCCTCCGGGTCCTCGAAGCGCAGCGGCAGTGCGCCATCCTGCCAAGGATCCTCGAGCACATGACAGCGGTCCGTGCCGAAGGTAACGCCTAGGCCGAGTTTCTGCGCCGCCTCGAGGAAGGCACGCGTCTGGTAACCGGTAGTGGTGGAAAGCAAAAGAAGCCGCCTCACGAGAACCCCACCCTGCGCCTGCTGCTGCAGTAGCGAGGACCCAGTTCGACCCCTCACCGCCGAACCATGGCCGCACCGCAGGCACCCAGATCCGGAATGACCTGCGTTTTCCTGATCCCCATCCTAGCCCGGTTCCGGTACGAGCAGCAGGAACAGGCCCTCGTAGTGAGTAATGATCAGATCGTCGCCCTTCACCCGGGGCATGAAGCCGGCTGCATCCTGCGGCATGGATTCCTCCATCAAGCGGCGTACTTCGGTGTAACGCTCCTCATCCGGATCGAGGCCGGCACGTCGCATCCAGTGATTGAACGACCGTTCCCGCGGTTTGATCAACTGCCGCACCACTTGAAGGCCCGCCGCACGAAACATGTCACGGAAGTCGGTCAGCCGCAGCGTCTGAGTATGCGATGGGTCGCGGAGGACCTCAATCCGGTTGTGCAGCTCCCGCCTGACATCAGCCTCAGGGGCCAGAGAATCGATTAGCAGCAGCCGGCTGCCCGGCTTGGCCACTCGGATCATCTCCTGGAGGACGACGTCGGGCGCGGGCAGATGGTGAAAGGCATACTGCGAAGTCACAAAATCGAAGACGCCATCCGCATACGGCAAGCGCTCTGCCTCGCCGCGCTCGAAGCACACATTGCGGATGCGCCTCTCGGCCTGAAAAGCGCGGGCCTGCCGGATCATCTCCTCCGTTAAGTCGATCCCTCGGGCAAAGCGCACCCGGGGCGCGACGGCCAGGAGAAAGGCGCCGGGCCCGCAGCAGACGTCCAGCAGCAGGTCGGCCGCCCTGACCTGAGCGAAGGCCACCTTTTCGGCGACCATCTCCGGCGTGTCGCGGACGACGTACCGAGCGAATGCGTCCGCCGTCTTCGTGAACTGCTCTTGCACCGTTTGTTGATGGGAAGGAGCCATCGTCTAATAGTACCGCTGCCGGCCTGAACAGGGGGAGCGAATGCTACAATGACGAGCTTGGATGGCGGTCGCGGTTTCAGAAACGAACTGGGTGAAGATTCCAGGGGGCGAGTTCCTGATGGGCTCGGAGATAGGTCAGGATGAAGAGCGGCCGGTCCACCGGGTGTATGTGGATGCCTTCGAAATGGCCGTAACCCAGCTTCGCAACCGCGACTACGCCGCCTTCTTGCAGGACACTGGGCATCCACCGCCTCCGTACTGGGACGATCCTGCTTTCAATCACCCCGACCAGCCGGTAGTAGCGGTTAACTGGTTTGAAGCCGTGAAGTACTGCGAGTGGCTTGCCCAGCGTACCGGCTGGGCGGTTCGTCTTCCCACTGAGGCCGAATGGGAGCGCGCAGCCCGCGGGGGCCGCGAGGGATGCGCTTATCCGTGGGGTAACGTGCCGCCGCGCGAGTGGAGGGAATACCTCGAACGCTGGGGCGGAGAGGTGACTGGCCCGCTGCCCGTCGGGCTGGGAACGCCGAATCCGTTCGGGCTCTACGACGTCTCCGAGAACGTGCACGAATGGTGTTCCGACTGGTTCGATCGAACCTACTATCGCACGTCACCTCAGACCAACCCGCGCGGGCCGGCGACGGGCGAACGCCGCGCGTCGCGAGGCGGCTCGTGGCGCCACCAAATCAAGGTCAGCCGCTGTGCCGCTCGCTCCAGCATTCCGCCCACCTTCTGCTATGCCGACTATGGGTTCCGCCTGGTGCGCGATCTTGCTTGAATCCGGAAGAACCAAACCAGGGCAACGGGCGAGCGAGGAAGAGCAGCGTGTGCCAGGCTCATTGCCCTTTGGAGTCGCACTCCCTATTGGAGCCGCTGTCTCGTCGATTGGGGCCTGCTATCTCCTTCACAAGCCCGCCTCGGCCAACTCAAACGCGCGCAGCATGGCTCGTGCTTTGTTCAGGCATTCTTCGTACTCGCGCGCGGGAACGGAGTCAGCAACAATGCCCGCCCCCGCCTGCAGGTAGGCCACGCGATCCTTGACCAACACGGTGCGGATGACGATGCAGGAGTCGAGGTTTCCGGAAAGGTCGAGGTACAGCACCGCGCCGCCGTAAAGGCCGCGGCGAGTGGGTTCCAGCTCGTCGATGATCTCCATGGCGCGCACCTTGGGAGCGCCGGAGAGGGTGCCAGCCGGGAAGCAGGCCGCCAGGGCATCGTAGCTGTCGGCGCCTGGCCGCAGGGTGCCCTCCAGCAGAGAAACCAGATGCATCACGTGGGAGTATCGCTCCACGAACATGATCTCCCGGGGGCGCACGGAGCGAAATTCGCAGACGCGGCCAATATCGTTGCGGCCTAGGTCCACCAGCATGATGTGCTCGGCGCGCTCCTTCTCGCTCGAGCGGAGCTCCTGCTCCAGCTGGCGATCTTCTTCCTCGGTCTTGCCGCGCGGGCGCGTACCGGCAATCGGGCGGTATTCCACGCGCCTTCCCGTCACCTTCACCAGCATCTCGGGCGACGAGCCGAGCACCGTCGCCTTGCCCATCCGCAAGAAGTACATGTAAGGGGACGGGTTCACCACGCGGAGAGCGCGATAGACCTGGAAGGCCGGCACGCGCAGCGGCACTTCGAGGCGCTGCGAAAGCACCACCTGAAAGACATCGCCGGCGTGAATGTAGTCCTTGCCCCGCTCCACGATCTTCTGGTAATGGCGGCGCGACAGATTGGAACGGTAGCGGAGCGGGCCGCGCGGAGGGCGGAACCGGGGCAGCACGAGCGGCCGCTCGAGCGCTCGCTGCAGGCGGTCGAGATGCCGGACGGCGGCTTCGTATTTTTGGCGCAGCGTGCCCGTCCCCTCGTCGGTGAGCACGTTGGCAATCAGGAAGAGGCGGTGCTGAACATGATCGAACGCCACCAGGTTGGCAAAGTACATAAAAACCGCGTCATCGATGTCGACGTCCGGCGGCACACGGGGAGGAAGACGCTCGAGCTGGCGCACCGCTTCGTAGGCCAGGTAGCCCACCGCCCCGGCGGAAAAGGGGGGCAGGCCCGGGGCCTTCACGGGGCGGTAGTGCGAACCGATCTCGCGCAAGAACTCGAAGATGTTACCGGAACTGTGGACCCGCCGTTTGCCACGGGCAAGGGTGATGTGGTCACCCCGGCAGGAGACAACTTGATAGGGGTCAACGCCGAAGAATGTATATCGGCCCACCCGCTCGCCGCCTTCCACGCTCTCCAACAGGAAGCTATACGATCCTTCGTGCCCTTCCATGCGCCTGGCTTCGGGATCCAGCTTCAAGAACGCGGAAACAGGGCTCAACAGATCGGCCACAATCGTGCGGTAGACGGGCACCACGTTACCCTGGCGGGCCAGGCGCGCGAACTCGGCGAACCTCGTCATGCAGAACCGTCCGATCGTGATTCGTGGCTCGTGGCTTGAAGGGCGGGGCCACAGCGCGGAAATAAAAGGGCAGCCAGAAGCCCCAGTTCTTTGGGCGTCCCGGGCCTCTCGTCCTTTGCCCCTGGCCACTACCCGTACTAACTTCCCGATTGCCCGAAGGCCTGGCGCACTGCTTGTTCCATGAGGGCGCGCGGCGCCGACTCTCCGGTCCAGATTTCAAACTGCCGGGCTCCTTGCGCCACCAGCATCTCAAGGCCGGAAATGGTGGTGAGCCCGCGCCCGCGAGCTTCCGCCAGGAAGCGCGTCTCCATGGGGTAGTAGACCATGTCAAACACCACGCGCACGCGCAGCCGCGCCAGATCGAGCGGCAAAGCGTCCACATAGGGCGCCATGCCGACGGGCGTCGCGTTAATGACCGCATCGACGTCGAGCCCGTCCGCGCTGCCCCACGGCACGACTTGCGCCGAGATGCCCCGCGCCAAGCTGCGCCCGGCCGCTTCCCGTCTCGCCGCAATGATCACCACTGCCCCTTCGGCGCGCAGCGCGTAGGCAGCGGAACGAGCCGCTCCTCCAGCACCGAGAATCAGGATGCGGCTGCCCGCCAGGCGCAACCGCTTGGTGAGCACCTCGACGACCGCGGCGGCGTCCGTGTTCCAGCCCATCCACTTGCCATGTTGCACCGCCACCGTGTTGCAGGCACCAATCTTCGCCGCCAGCGGATCCACCCAGTCCAGCTCGCGAATGATGGCTCGCTTGAAGGGCATCGTCACGCTAAATCCCGAGAATCCCAATTGCCGCGCGAAGGCCAAAAAGTCCTGCAGGCGGTTCGTTTCGCAGGGCATATAAATGGCGTTCAGGTGCTTGGCATGAAAGGCCGCATTCTGCATGGCAGGCGAGAGAGAGGTTGAGGCGTGCGACCCGACCACCCCGTAGTACTGCGTGCGCTGGTTGAGATGCTCAACGTGGTACACGGAGCGCATCACCTCAACGGGAAACTGCCCCGGCGCCACCGCCAGCAGGCTGCCCGCTGACGCATAAGTGAAAGGCGAACCCCACTTCAGGCTCAGCAAGCGAGAAGGAAGGCCCGAAGGTCCCAGCGCGAAGGCCACCAGCTGAGGGCTCTTCCGGCGGTGCGACGCCAGCAGCTTCTGGATGCGCAGGTTGTCGGTAAGCTGGCTGGCATGCGTCGCGATCTTGATCACCTGAACCGGCAAGCGCGCCAGCCGCCGGTAAAGCGCGCCCAGTGGAGGAGTTTGCCTGAAGTTGTGGTAGGACACGATGACTTTGGCGGAGCGGAAGCGCGAAAGCAGCATGCGACGCGCGTGCTGGAACGACTCCATCTCCACGTCCAGCCACTGACAGCCGGCACGCATCGCCGCCTCCAAAATGCCAGCCTGCTCCTCGACCGACCCTCGGAAGAGCCCTCCCGCCTCGGTCCGCCGACAGGTGGCAATGGTGAGCGGAAAACGTAGCCGCAGCAGCATCTCGTGCAGGCGCTGCTCCAGGCCCTCGTAGTCCCGTAGGTAGTCCAGACGCAGCTCGTAGCCAATCTGGGAGCCACCTACCCGTCCCGCCTGGTTCTCCATGACCGTGAGCGCGGGTGCAGCAAGCGTCACGAAGATGCGGATTGGCGTGGATTTGGCCAAGACTGGTCTGACGGTTCGCGGCGAGACCGGAAAACTCTTGCCCGCCCTCCCCAGGCAGCAGCTTCCGCCGGAGGAGCTGACGGTGCCAGCACAGCATGTTCAATATACGTGGGCACAGCCAAAAAAAGCAAGAAATCCGGCCCCTTCAAGAGGTAGCTCCCACTCACAGCTTCGGAAGGCCCGCTCGAGGACCTCACGAAAGAAACGTCTCGTGCGTGCGATCCGGGCGCTTACAAATTATCGTAACCATCGTAAGCGTTGTTGCCAATGTCGACGTCGTTAGGAATGTAAAAGGGGCCGGCGTAGCAAAGGTGCGTGCGCGGTCGCGCATAGCCTTTTGACAAAACGAACCGGATATGTTGTTGAAAAATCGAGGCCGGAAATGTGTCGAGCCGGGGCATTGGCAGGATTTTACGTTCAACCGGTCGGCGGGCTCGGTCTGGTGGGGCGCGCTAGGCACCGGATCGCCTTATTCCGAGTCCCAGGGCACCGCCGACCAGACACCAGATGCTAAAATGGACGCAAAACATGCTCCAGTTCGAGGAGATCGTCCGCAAGGTGCAGGCCTACCGCCCCGGGGAGGACCTCACCTTGCTGCGCAAGGCTTACGAATTCAGCGCTGCCGAGCACAAGAGCCAAACGCGCCTCTCGGGCGAGCCCTTTGTCTCTCACCCGCTCGAGGTCGCCAATGTGCTGGCAGACATGAAGCTGGACGTGGTGTGCCTGGCGGGCGGGATGCTCCACGACGTCGTAGAGGACACACCCACCACCATCGAGCGGGTCAAGGCCGAATTCGGGCCCGAAGTGGCGCGGATCGTCGAAGGCGTCACCAAGATCAGCCGCCTGACCTTCCTTAGTCCGGAGGAAAAACAGGCCGAGAACCTGCGCAAGATGGTGCTGGCCATGGTTGACGACATCCGCGTCGTACTGGTAAAGCTGGCTGACCGCCTACACAACATGCGCACCCTCGAATACATGCCGCCGGAGAAGCGCGAGACCATTGCCCGGGAGACGATGGACATCTATGCTCCCATCGCGCACCGCCTGGGGATGGGCAAGATTCGCGGCGAACTGGAAGACCTGGCGTTCCGCTACCTCGAGCCCCAGGCCTTCGAGGAAGTCAAGCAGGCGGTGGAGAGCCGCCGCAAGGTAAGCGAGGAGTTCCTGGCCGAGGTCTGCCGCCAGGTGGAAGAGAAGATGAAAGCCCACGCGATTCCGGTGCGTATCGAGGGGCGTATCAAGCGGCTTTACAGCATTTGGCAAAAGCTGCGCCGCCAGCACATTTCCATCGAGCAGGTCTATGACCTGCTCGCTATCCGCATCATCACCGACTCGGTGAAGAACTGCTATGCGGCCCTGGGGGTGATCCACAATACCTGGCGGCCGGTGCCGGGCCGCATCAAGGATTTCATCGCTATTCCGCGCCCCAACCTCTACCAGTCGCTGCACACCTCGGTGATCGGCCCGCACGGACAGCCCTTCGAGGTGCAGATCCGCACGGAGGAGATGCATCGTCTGGCCGAGGAAGGCATCGCCGCACACTGGAAGTATAAGGACGGCAAGGCGCTGACGCCCGAAGATGAGGAGCGCTTCGCGTGGCTGCGCCACTTGGTGGAGTGGCAGCGCGAGATGCGTGATCCCAGTGAGTTCCTTTCCACGCTCAAAATCGACCTCTACCCCCAAGAGGTCTACACCTTTACGCCCAAAGGCAAGGTGATCGTGCTGCCGCGGGACGCCACGCCCATCGACTTCGCCTACGCCATCCACACCGAGGTCGGCCACCACTGCGTAGGGGCGCGCGTCAACGGACGGATGGTGCCTCTCAAGTCGCGCCTGCGCAACGGCGATATCGTTGAGATTACCACTCAGGCCAACCATCATCCCAGCCGCGACTGGCTGAGCGTGGTGAAGACCTCGCGGGCCCGCAACAAGATCCGGCACTGGCTGAATGTGGCCGAGCGCCAGCGGGCCATCGAGATCGGCAAGAAGCTGCTGGATAAGGAAGCGCGCAAATACGCCATCGCCCTCAAGAACGTTCCGGAAGCGGATTATCTGCGCGTCGCTCGCGACTACGGCTGCCATCACCTCGACGACTTGCACGCCAGCTTGGGCTACGGCAAGATCTCGGCCCGCCAGGTGCTTTCCAAGTTGGTGCCGTCTACCGAGCTCGAGCCGGAGTGCGCGCCGCGCCTGACGGGCATGGTCAAGCGGGCGCTCGGCCTGACGCGTGATGAAGCCATCCAGGTGCATGGGTACGACGATCTAATGGTCTACCGCGCTAAATGCTGCAATCCTATCCGCGGCGAGGAGATTGTCGGTTACATCACCCGCGGCAAAGGCATTTCGGTGCATTCCAAATCCTGCCCCAACGTCCAGAATCTGCTTTACGACGCCGAGCGCCGCATCGAGGTGGAGTGGACTGGACCCCAGCAGAGCCTCTACACGGTGAAACTCACGCTGAGCACGGCCGAGCGGCGCGGTATGCTGGCGGACATCACGGCTGCCATTAGCGACGTCCAGTCGAACATCCTCAATATCGAGGCCCATTCCGACCACGACCGCGGCAGCATTGACGTCACGCTGGACATCGTCGACATGCACCACCTCGAACGCATTGTCACCGCGCTGCGGCGCATCGATGGCGTCTTCGAGGTGAAACGGGTAATGAATAGCGCCAGGCAGTGACCAGCGCATGCGGCCTCCAGCTCGGGTCTCTCGGTGGGACTTCTCAGGACAGGTGGTGGTTGTCACCGGCGCCAGCGGCTGCGTGGGTCGCGCCATCGCGCTGGATTTGCTGCAAGCTGGCGCGCAGGTAGCCTGGGTCGACCGCGAGGTGGAGCGTTCGCGTCGCGCTCTAGCGCGCCTTGCAGGCGGCCAGCGCCACTCGATCCTCATCCGCGCCGATATTTCGCGGAAGGCAAGCGTGCGCGCCATGGCCGCTCGCGTCCTCGATTGCTTCGGCCAGATCGATATGCTGGTAAACGACGCGGGGGGTGCGAGGCCCCACGCTTTCGGCCGTGCGTTTGCCCGTCCAGGTGTGGCGAAGCGTGCTTGAAAGCAATCTCACGGGGCCTTTTCTGTGCGCGTCCCGCTGCCTTAAACCTATGCTAGCGCGGCGACAAGGCTGCATCGTGAACATTGGTTCCGTGGCTGGAAGAATCGCCTATCCCCTGCGCGCGGCCTATGCGGCGTCGAAGTGGGGGCTCACCGGTCTGACCTTGACCCTCGCCCAGGAGTGCGGGAAGTCTGGCATTCGGGCGAACGCTGTCTGCCCCGGTCCGGTCGAGGGTCCGGCTATGGACAGCGTCATCCGCCGGCGGGCACGGGCCCTGAACCTCTCGCTGGATGCCATGCGCCGCCGGTATCTACGGCCAGCTGCGCTCGGCCGCATGGTCACGCCTGCCGAGGTGAGTCAAGCGGTGTTGTTTCTGTGCTCCGACGCAGCGCGAAGTATCACCGGCCAAGTGCTCGAAGTCAGCGCTGGCTTTGGCCTGTTTCCAGTGTGAGGCACGACCGATTGAACTGCAGCGAGAAGAACTATGTCTGACCTAGGGCTTCAGATGCTTCATCAGATGCTGGGCGACGAGCGCGCGGCGTTCAGGCGGCATGGCAGCGTCTCTGTCCCGACTTCGCGGACCTCGTCACACGCTTCCTGGCCGGTGAGATGTGGCGCCGTCTCCACCTCGAACTCAAGACCCGCAGTCTGGTGACCATCGCGGCGCTCACGGCGCTAGGACGCACTACCGGCCTGAGGCTCAACATCGAAATGGCGCTGCACAATGGTGCAAGCCGGGAGAAAATTGTGGAGACCCTGCTTCAGATGGCGCCTTACGCCGGTTTTCCGGCATGCTGGGAGGGATTGCTGGTAGCCGATGAGGTGTTCCGGTCGCGGCAGCAACCGTGACGCTGGCAGCCTCTGTGCGGCCGCACGCCCATGCGCGGTGGAATGCGCTCTCTCGCCAGAGCTGCTTATCTCCAGAGTCAGCGCCGTGCCCCGCGCGCCAGGCGACCCAGGGGCGCGGTCAAACTGCCTGGCCGCCCTCGCTTCCTCAAAGGACTGGCGATCCGCTATAGTACGCGAATAGTAAACGCGAAACTGCTCGGGACGCTGGTATGAATTGCGTGCTCGCCGCCTTGTTGCTGGTTCCCCAGTCGGTCCTAATGCCTGATGAACCCGGCCTCTACTACGCCGAAGCGAACCATTTCACCCGCGTGGAGGGCCGCGCCGTGACCCTTGCAGAGAGCGGAGGACATATTCCGCTGAAAGGCTCGCTGCCTCTGGCCGGCAGCAGCGGCACCAAGGCGCAAATTTTAGGTGAAAGCGCCGAGTTGAAAGTGACGCCGACCCCCGTCTTTTACTTTCGTCCGGCGAAGGATAATGAAGCTTCGGGTGCGGGAGACTTGGTGCTGATCAAGCTTAAGAGGAGGAAGCACTGGCGCGAATTCGAGGTCAGTTCCAAGCCCGATTGGAAGGCGAGTTCCGGCATTCCGCTGAAGGCGCAGGTGCGCTATTACACCAGGCAGGTGGAGCGCGGCCTCTACAAGCTCTTTCCAGCGGAGGACCTCGATCCGGGTGAGTACGGTTTCTACCTGTATCGTGGCCGCGACCTTCCCGGACTCATCTATGATTTTGCTGTGGAATAGCCGCCCCCTCTTCCGGGAATAGGCTCCCGCTGTCCGGGCTGGCAATCCAGGGTAAGGTTGACCAGCCGCGGACGGCCTTCACGGCACGAAATACATGATCCATCCAAGCGCTACCGCGATGCCCACAAATAGTGCGAAGGATTTCGCCGCATAGAGGGCGCGCTCGCGAGGCGTATCCTTGCTGATGACGCCGAATACGGTCGAGACGAGCGCTGCAAAGAGCAGTAGTGCAGGAAAGTGGGTAATAGGCATTTCCTTAGAAGTCCGTGCGCTGCATTCGGCGAGCCAAATGACAACCGCCTGCTGGCTGATTTCAGACTGATGCCATGCCTACGGCTTCCGCCCCATAGCAATGTCGTAGGCATCGAGAATCGCCAGCACGTTCAGCATGCCGGCAGAAACCAGGAACGCCGTGCCGTAGTCCGAACTCACAAACAGCGGGTCGCCTGCGTAGCCAAAGAAGCGTGCCGCGGGCATGGCGATGCCAACACAAAGTTCTCCCCAGTGGCCAAGCGTCTCGAGATAGGAACCCGTGCCCAGCGCGAAGAATTCGCCTTTCATCGCCAGGCCCAGCAGAAACATGAGGATGATACAAGCGAAGAGTACGATGGCCCGTCCCCTGCGATTGAGCAGCCAGTGGCCGAATCCGGGAATCAACCACGCGGCTACGCAAAGGCGAACCAGGGTAGTAAGGCTGGGACGCGCCGCCATCTCGGCGGGCGGCCCTGCGGTGATCTCTGCCTCGGCGGCGCGCTTGGGCATGTTGAACGAAACGTGCTGAACGTGGAAGCACCAGTCCGATCGCTTACCCTAACACAGCGAAAGAGAGGCGGCAAGAATCGCTTGGTGGCAGGCCAAGAAGCACCCACGGCCGGAGGGGCCCTGCTGCCCACTACGCCAGGATGGGGACCACAGCCTGCTGAATCTCGCCGGTCACCCGCGCATCACGCTCCTCCACGTAGACATTGACCTCGGTGCGCACGCCGAAGTCCGCCAGGTAAATGCCCGGTTCAATCGAAACGCATGTGCCGGGCAGAATACGGCGATCGTCGTGGGTTTCGAAGTTGTCCAGGTTAGCGCCATTGCCGTGAACCTCCTCGCCGATGGAGTGGCCCGTGCGATGGACAAAGTAGCCGGCGTAGCCGTGACGCGTGATGACGCCGCGGGCGACGTCGTCGACGTCACAACCACGGAGGACACGGCCTTCCCGCCGGGCGCGTTGGACCACCTCAATCGCCGCATCGCGCGCCTCACGAACTATCTCGAAGATTTCCGCATACCGGGGCGGCACGGCTTCCCCAACAAAGCCCGTCCACGTAATGTCGAAGTAGACGGCGCCCGGCTTGGCCTCTTTGGCCCACAGATCAAGCAGCACCCAGTCGCCCTGCCGGATCGGCAGCGCCTGCTCGCGCGTCGGAGAATAGTGGGGATTGCCGCTGTGGGTGTTCACCGAGACGTTGGGCGGCTCGTCGGCTTCCACCCCCCGGGCAGCAAACCAGCGCACAATTTCTTGCTGGACGTCATATTCCGTAATCGTTCGTCCCCTCTTCACTGCGTCCCGTATGATCCCAAAGGCATCGCGCACGCATTGATGCACTACCTGACCCGCGGCCAGGTGGGACGCCAAGGCCTCCGGAGACCACCGCGCCTCAAACTGCTGCACCAGGTCACCCGAAGAAACCACCTCCACGCCACAGCTCCGGACAAGCTCCACCGTTCCCGCGTCCACCAGCCCCACATAAGGGATCGCGTTCAGCGGGGAATACTGCATGGCCACCCGCCGTTGCCCGTCAAGCATTCTGGCTAGCTTCTTCCGTTGTTCCTGCCAGGAAGAATATTCGTGCTGCGTGCCGGGCAGGGCCGCCAGGTTCTCACGTTCAATACGGTGCACCAGCTTAACCGGCTCGCCCTCTGCGGGAATGAAGTAGTACCAGCGGCGCGTGACCATCACCGGGGCGATGCCCAGGATGCGGTAGGCTAGGGGATCGCGGCGGTGATGATCGTAAAAGAGCCAACCGTCGAGTCCTGCTTCGGCGAGCGCGGCTTGAATGGCGTTGAGGTCCATCGCCTCTCCCAAGAACCGAACAGCTCAGCCATCGGCTTCTATCATAGCGGATTAAGCTAGTCTGCGAGCACGGCACCGGTGATCCGTTTTGGGGAGATCACTACGGTGAGGCCAGCTCACTGGCAGCCGACAGTGCTAGCAGGGCCGGAGGTTAGCAGGAGGCAAGGAATGTGGCTAAAAGGTGCACTATGTCATGCCACGGCTTCCGTCGTGCCGCCACCGAGAGCATGCCCGGATAGCCGCTTGAGCCTCCGGAGCCCAACGGCTGAAGCCGTTTCAAACTCTCTCCGGTCTCGGCCCCGGCTAAAGGCCTGAAGCAAAGCACTGCCTTCGAATTTCAGCCTGCCGAGCGGCCCCTCCTTCGGGTTCCGGTGTAAAGCTTCCGCGCTTCACCGCCCGATGGTGTACAATGCTCGCCGGTCGCGAACCGGAGGAATGAACCCGCCCACGAGGAGGAAGGGATCCATGAGGCCATGTTGGCGCAGGATACTGAGCGGATTTGTCTGCACGCTGCTGACGGCCATTCTGACGACAGCCAGCGACACTTCCTTTAAACCCATACTGGCTCGCCGGCCCACGGTGAATCGTGACTCGATCGTCTTCAGCTATGCCGGAGACCTCTGGTCGGTGAGCCGCGCGGGCGGTGAGGCAAAGCGCCTAACTTCCGGAATCGGTATTGAAACGGACCCGGTTTTTTCGCCTGACGGAACCCAGATCGCCTTCACCGGCGAGTACGACGGGAACGTGGATGTTTACGTTATGCCGGCGGCGGGAGGTATTCCCCGGCGGCTCACTTATCACCCCGGCGCCGACCGCGTGGTCGGCTGGACACCGGACGGCCGCCGCGTCCTGTTCAGCTCGGCTCGCCACGCCTACGCCCGCGGCGTCGTGCGGCTTTACACCATCTCCCTCGAGGGAGGGCTACCCAGTGAACTTCCGCTCGACCGGGCCGTGGAAGGGTCATACTCCCCGGACGGAGAACACATTGCCTACGTGCCTATCTTCCAGTGGCAGCGGGCGTGGAAGCGTTACCGCGGCGGGCAAACCAAACGTATCTGGATCGCCGACCTTTCGGATTCCAGCATTCAGAAGATTCCCCGCGACAACTCGAATGACTTCAACCCCATGTGGGTGGGCAACACCATCTACTTTCTCTCGGACCGGGCCGGACCTGTGACGCTCTTTGCCTATGACCTCGGCACTCACCGGGTCACACCAGTAGTGAAGAACGACGGCCTGGACCTGAAGTCAGCTTCCGTGGGTCCTGGGGCGATCGTCTATGAGCAGTTCGGCTCCATTCATCTGCTGGATCTGGAGTCACACCAGGACCGCAGGGTGGACATCCGCATGGCCGCCGATCTGAATGAAGTGCGGCCGCACTTCGAAAAGATCGAGCCCAAGCGCATTCGTTTTTACGGCATTTCGCCCACCGGCGCTCGAGCGTTGTTTGCTGCGCATGGGGAAGTTCTCACCGTCCCCGCCGAAAAGGGCGCCATTCGCAACCTCACGCGCACGCCCGACGTGTCGGAAATCGATCCGGCATGGTCTCCGGACGGCAACTGGATCGCCTACTTCAGCGATGAGTCTGGGGAGTACGCGCTCCAGGTACGCAGCCAAGACGGCCTCAGTGAGGCAAAAAAGATCAGCCTGGGCGATCCACCTTCGTTCTATTACTCACCGACCTGGTCGCCCAACAGCCAGAAGATCGCTTACTCCGACAAGCGGCTGAACCTTTGGTACGTTGACTTGGAGAAGAAAACGCCCGTCAAGATCGACGTGAACACCTATGCTGGCCCCTTCCAGGACCCGAACCCGAACTGGTCTCCTGACAGCCGCTGGATTGCTTACAACAAGGAGCTGCCCAATCACCTTCACGCTATCTTCATCTACTCGCTGGAACAGGCTAGGTCGTACCAGGTCACTGACGGCATGAGCGATGCGCTCTTCCCTCAATTCGACAAGGAAGGCAAGTACCTTTATTTTACGGCCAGCACTGACGTGGCCCTGAGCAACGGCTGGCTTGACATGTCCAGCCTGCGCCGGCCCGTCACGCGTAGCGTCTACCTCGCGGTGTTGAGGAAGGATCTGCCATCGCCCTTGGCGCCCGAAAGCGATGAAGAGAAGGCCACCCAGAAAAATGACCGGGGGCAAAGTGAAAAGAACGCAGGCGAGGGCGGGGGCAAGAACGCGGCGGAGAAGGACAAAAAAACGGCGCCGGTCCAAGTCGAAATCGATTTCGACAACATCAGCCAGCGCATCCTGAGCCTCCCGATCCCCCAACGGAACTATTCTTCACTCATCGCCGGCAAGGCTGGCATGCTCTACCTTGTTGAGGCCCCCGTGGTGGACCCCATGGGCGGTGAGGGTCCACCGGCGCAAACCTTGCATCGGTTTGACTTGAAAACCCGCAAAACCGACAAGCTCCTGGACAGCGTCACGGCGCTCAGCCTATCCTTCAACGGCGAAAAAGTGCTTTACCGACAGGCCGATAAGTGGTTCATTCGGCCGTCGGACAAGCCCGCCGAGCCACCTCCGCCCCCGGCCGATCCCGGACCCCTCAAGCTCGATGGCATGGAAGTCTATGTAAACCCGTGGGCCGAGTGGAGGCATATGTTCTACCAGGTCTGGCGCGACGAAAGGGACTTTTTCTACGACCCCGGGCTCCACGGCTTGGACATCCAGGCCGCCGAGAAGCGTTACGCGCCTTACCTCGACAGCATCGCTTCCCGCGACGACCTGAATTACCTGTTCGAAGAGATGCTGGGTGAGCTAACCATCGGCCACATGTTTGTGGGAGGCGGCGACTATCCCGAGGTGAAGAAAACCAACGTAGGCCTGCTGGGAGCCGACTATTCGCTCGAAAACGGCCGCTACCGCTTTGCCCGCGTTTACAATGGGGAAAACTGGAATCCTCAGTTGCACGCCCCGCTCACCCAGCCGGGTGTCAATGTGGTTGCCGGTGAATACCTGCTGGCGGTCAACGGCAGGGACCTCCACGCCTCAGACAATGTCTATAGCTTCTTCGAAGAGACAGTAGGCAAGGCCACGGTGCTCACAGTTGGACCCAACCCGGATGGCAGCCGCTCACGCCAGGTCACCGTCATGCCGGTCGACGACGAGTTTGGACTGCGCAACCTTGCTTGGGTGGAAGGCAATCGCCGCCGGGTGGACCAGATGACCGGGGGCCGCGTTGCCTATGTTTATCTGCCGGACACGGCCGACGGCGGTTACACGAACTTTAATCGCTACTACTTCGCCCAGGTTGGCAAGCAGGCCGCCCTCATCGACGAGCGTTTCAACGGCGGCGGCGACATCGCCGACTACGTAATCGATTACCTCCGGCGCCCGCTACTCGGATACTTCACCATGCGCGAGGGAACCGACATCACGACGCCGATCGAAGGGATTTTCGGTCCCAAGGTCATGATCACCAACGAAATGGCGGGTTCCGGCGGCGACGCCATGCCCTGGCTCTTCCGCCGCGCTGGCATCGGCCCGCTGGTGGGCACGCGAACCTGGGGCGGGCTGGTGGGCCATTACACTAACCCCAGCGACCTAATCGACGGCGGCTTCACCGGCACTCCCGACCTCGGCTTCTACAGCCCCGATGGTGCCTGGGAGGTGGAGAACCGCGGCGTGCAGCCAGATATTGAGGTTGAGATGGACCCGAAGCTGATACGCCAGGGACACGATCCGCAGCTCGAACGAGCCGTGGCCGTCGTGATGGAAATGCTATCGAAGAACCCGTCCCCGAAGGGCAAGCGCCCCGCTTATCCGAACTACCACGCAAGCGACGCGCTGGGCAGGCACCAGGTCATGGCCGAGAGCCACCCGGGGAACAAGTAGGGCACGTCCAGGACTTGACCAATGGGAGTACCGCGGGCTTACAACGCGAATCCCAAGAGGCCGCAAGTGAGTGGTGCTACGGCTGCTGCGGTCCGCTCTTGATGGATAGGTGAGCGCGGCGGTTCTTTTGCCAGCATTCCTCGGTAGATTCGGTGCAAACCGGGCGGCTCTTGCCGTAGGAAACGGTGCGAAGGCGGTCGGCGCTCACACCCAGGCTTTCGAGGAAGTTCTGGGCGGCAGTGGCGCGGCGGTCGCCCAAGCCCAGGTTGTACTCCTCGCTGCCGCGCTCGTCGCAGTGCCCTTCCACCGTCACGCGGATGTCCGGGTGGGCCTTCAGGACCGCGGCGTCAGCCGTCAGCGCCTGTTCGGCATCCGGCCGCAGATCAGCCTTGTCGTAGTCGAAGTAAGCGTCGCGCAACTCATCGGCCAAATTGGTCTCGAGATTCTCCTCCTTGACGGAGGGTGTCGGCGGAGGCGGCGGCATCGCCACCGTCACCCTGGAGGTACAGGTGGCGTCTCCGCCGGGCCCGCTCGCAGTCAGAACATACGTCGTGGATTCCTTGGGAGTGACCGAGGTGGACCCTTTGGCCAGTTGCTTCCCCACGCCCGGCTCAATGTCCACACTGGTCGCGTCTTGGGAGGTCCAACTCAGTACCACTGAATGCCCCTGGTCCACCGTGGCGGGTTCGGCGGTCAGGGTGCACGTAGGAGCTTTAGGTGGTGCTGGCGGCGCTTCGGTGGATGCGGCAGACGCTGCTGCCGGCGCGGGCGCCCGTTTGTGGCACGCGTCGCCTGCCAAGACAACAAGAACGCAAGCCGCGAACCTCGCAAGTGTCCTGAACCTTCCCGGAGCGGGTCTCTTCATGGGCGTTGCACTCCCGGCACACCGGCTGTCCGAGGCATCCCCGTGCAAGGGGGGCCGCAGTTGAACCGAGGGCCTTGACGCGCGTGCAAGAGAGAAAACCACTTCTCCACCCTAAATGCTGGCGGGAGTGCATGTCAAGGCAGCTCCAAAGATGGGCGCCTCGGCCAACACGCGCCGCCTCCCCTCATTGACACCTCCGCCGCCAGCATCACTAAGCGCCACCCCGGCAGAATCCGCGAGCGGCATATGCGCGTTTCTTCGATCACCCTCGATAGGGCTTCTGCTGCCGCGTGCTTTAATTCTTTTGACGTGTCCGCCTGCTTCCGGCTAAGCTGGTCTAGCCAAGGTGCAGAAGTGCTTCAAGCACCGATCATCAGCTGGGCGTAACGACTCTCGCCTTGAAGGCTCGCGGCACGTGGCCGAGGGCGCCGCGTCAGCCACCCCAGCACTCGGATTCAAGGAGGGTCAGTGGAGGATCTGAAGCGTCTCATTCGCGAAGTCCCGGATTTCCCCAAGCCTGGCATCCTCTTCTACGACATCACGACGCTGCTCAAGGACCCGGTGGGCCTGCATCGCGCCGTCGACGCGCTGGCCGACCATTACGTGGGCCGGAAGGTGGACCGGGTGCTGGGCGTCGAAGCCCGGGGCTTCATCTTTGCACCGATGGTGGCCTATCGCCTCAATGCCGGCTTCGTTCCGGTGCGGAAACCCAAAAAGCTTCCCGCCCCCGTCGCCCGCTCCACCTACAGCCTGGAATATGGTGAGGACGCGCTGGAGATCCACCGCGATGCGCTGGGCGAAGGAGAGGAGGCGCTGATCATCGATGACTTGCTAGCCACGGGTGGGACGGCCGCGGCGGTGGCTGGCTTGGTCGAGTCACTGGGAGCTCACGTGGCGGGAATCGGCGTTCTGATCGAACTCGAGTTTCTGAAAGGCCGCGAGAAGCTTTCGCGCTACGATGTGCACGCCGTGCTAAGGTATTCATCCGGCTAGGGTTGCGCCGCCACTGGAGGAGCGGCGAAGGGACAACGGTAACGGGCCGGCCGGGCGCCGGTTGGAGGAGGAACGATGAAAGTGGCGGCGGTGCAAATGGACGTGCGGATTGCGGACAAGGATCACAACCTGCACAAAATCGCCGAGTATTTGGAAAAGGCCGCACGCGATGGCGTCCGGCTGGCCGTCTTTCCGGAGTGTGCGCTGACCGGCTATTGCTTCAGCAGCCGCGAGGAAGCCTGGCCTCACGCTGAGGCGGTGCCGGGGCCCAGCACCGAGGCGATTGCCGAGGTGGCACGGCGTTCGGGCTGTTCCGCGGTTGTGGGGATGCTCGAGCGTGCCGGCGACCAGCTTTACAACGCAGCGGCCGTCATCGGTCCCGAAGGCATTCTGGGAACGTACCGGAAGGTGCATCTGCTGTGGCTTGGTGTGGACCGCTTTGACGCACCCGGGGACAAGCCCTTCCCGGTCTTTGAGACGCAGCACGCCCGACTAGGGGTGAACATCTGTTTTGACTGCAGCTTCCCCGAGGCCGGCCGCGCTGTGAAGCTAGGAGGCGCGCAGTTGCTGGCGATTCCCACCAACTGGCCGGTGGAGTCCGATAGTTGGCAGCATGTGCCCAAGGTGCGGGCCATCGAGAACCACCTGGTAGTGGTCGCGGCCGACCGCGTAGGTGAGGAACGCGGCTTCCGCTTTGCCGGCCACTCCCAGATCGTCAACTTCGACGGGCGCGTGCGCGCCGAGGCCGGAGAAACCGAAGAGACGATCCTCTGCGCCGAGGTCGACCTTACCGCCGCAGACCGCAACCGCGTGGTGCGCGTTCCGGGCGAATACGAGTTTGACCGCCTCGCAGCACGCCGTCCCGAGATGTATCAGATCCTCGTGCAAGAGGCGTGCCGCTGCTCCCCTGCAGCGGCCAACCCTTCGGCGTAACTGCAGGGTCCGGAGGGCGGGCACGGACGGACGGTCCTGCGGCTCGTCCTCCATTGAAGGTTTCGGAGCCCGCTTTGGGAGTGTGGCCTCCGAGTCCTGAATCCCCAGGTTATGGTGCGCTACGACGTCACGCTGCTAACTGCGGACGACCTACACCTCTTCAACGAAGGTACCCACTACCGCCTTTACGAGAAGCTCGGCGCCCACCCCCTGCAGTCAGGGGGGCAAAGCGGCACCTACTTTGCTGTCTGGGCTCCCAACGCCGAAGGTGTTTACGTTATCGGCGACTTCAATGGCTGGGATAAGCGCGCGCATCCGCTACGTGCGCGGGACCAGTCCGGCATCTGGGAAGGTTTCATACCCGGCGTGGGCCCGGGAATGAAATACAAGTATGAAGTGCAGTCCCGCTATCTCGGCTACCACATCGACAAGGCCGATCCTTTCGCCTTCTACAACGAAGTGCCACCCCAGACTGCTTCCATCGTCTGGGAGCTGGGGTACGAGTGGGGCGACCACGACTGGATGAAGGCCCGCGCTGCTTACCAGGCCTCCAGCCAGCCGATGGCCATCTACGAAATGCACCTCGGTTCCTGGATGCGCTCGCCGGAGCATCCGGAGCAGTTTCTGGGCTATCGCGACCTCGCTCCCAGGCTAGCCGACTATCTCGAACAGATGGGCTTCACTCACGTCGAGTTCTTGCCGGTCATGGAGCACCCCTTCTACGGTTCGTGGGGCTACCAGGTGACCGGTTACTTTGCCCCTACCAGCCGCTACGGCACGCCGCAGGACTTCATGTACTTGGTCGACCATCTGCACCAGCGCGGCATCGGGGTAATCCTCGACTGGGTGCCGTCCCACTTTCCTACGGATGGCCACGGCTTGGGGTTCTTCGACGGCACGCACCTCTTCGAGCACCAGGACCGGCGCTTGGGCTTCCACCCGGACTGGAATAGCTTCATCTTCAATTACGGGCGCAACGAAGTGAAGAGCTTCTTGATGTCCAGCGGTTTGTTCTGGCTGGACGTCTACCACGCCGACGGGCTGCGCGTGGACGGCGTGGCCTCCATGCTCTATCTCGATTACTCGCGAAAGCCTGGTGAGTGGATCCCTAACCGCTACGGTGGCAACGAGAACCTCGAGGCCATTGCCTTCCTGCGCCGCTTCAACGAGGAAGTTTACAGCACCCACCCCGGTGTGGTGACGGTGGCGGAGGAGTCCACCGCTTGGCCCATGGTCTCCCGTCCTACCTACATCGGTGGTTTAGGATTCGGCATGAAGTGGGATATGGGCTGGATGCACGACACACTCAGCTATATGGAGAAGGACCCCATCTACCGCTCCTACCATCACAACCTGCTCACTTTTCGCATGCTCTACGCCTTCAACGAAAACTTTGTCCTGGCCCTTTCGCACGACGAAGTGGTGCACCTAAAACGCTCCCTGCTCGATAAGATGCCGGGCGATGGGTGGCAGAAGTTCGCCAACCTGCGCGCCCTCTTCGGCTACATGTATGCCCAGCCGGGCAAGAAGCTGCTCTTTATGGGCGGCGAATTCGCTCAGGGCCGCGAATGGAACCACGAGGCGAGTTTGGACTGGCACTTGCTCGATTATCCCCCGCACCGCGGCGTCCAACGCTGGATGCAAGACCTCAACCAGCTCTACCGCAGTGAGCCGGCCTTGCACGAGCTGGACTTCGAGCCCGCCGGCTTCGAGTGGATTGATTGCAATGATGCCCTGCAAAGCACCATCAGCCTGATGCGGCGCGGCAAAAGCACCCGCGACGTGATCGTGGCCGTTTGCAACTTTACCCCTGTGGTGCGCGAAAACTACCGGCTGGGCGTGCCGGGTGGAGGATTCTGGAAGGAGGTCTTGAACAGCGACGCATCCCTCTACGGCGGTAGCGGCCACGGTAATAGGGGCGGGGTTGAAGCCACACCCATTCCGGCCCACCAGCGCTCGCATTCGCTGACCATCACCCTGCCGCCCCTGGCCGCGGTCTTCTTCAAGCGAAGCGTCTAGCGGCGCGGAGCCCGGCCGGGCCGTGCGGCGGTCGCCCGCCCAGCGCGCCAGAGCTCCTAGCCGCAGCATCACCTCCCAGTCAGCGCACAGTGAGGCTGTGCCACCGGTTAACCCGGCGGCCAGCGAAACACTCTTCCGCCCAAGAGGTGCACGTGCAGGTGGAAGACAGACTGGCCGGCCCAGGAACCGTTGTTAATCACCGTGCGGTACCCTTTGCTTTCCAGCTGGTGCTCACGCGCCAGGCGGGCCGCTACGGTAAACAACCGGCCCAGTAGGGGTTCGTCTTCCGCGGTAACCGCTTGCAGCGAGGGCAGGTGCCGGCGCGGAATCACCAGCAGGTGAACGGGCGCCTGGGGATGCAAATCCTCGAAGGCCACCACGGTGTCATCCTCGTAGACGATCTTTGCCGGCGCCTGGCGTTCGGCAATGCGGCAGAAGATGCAGTTTGTTTCCTTCATCCATTCTCCGTCCTTAGCGGTTGCAGGTTCTTCTCCGGCTGTCGCCCTTTAGCTGTTAGTTCAGCCTCACTACAAAGGTCTCAGCCGCCAGCCCCGCCGCGCGCAACCTGGCCGCTAGCGCCTGCGCGGCTTCGATGCTGCTCTCGCGGCCCACCCGCACGCGGTGATACATGCCATCGCCGCGGTCAAAGCTCTGGATCATGACGAAGCTAAACTGGGCGGCCGCGCGAGCCTGCAGCCGCTCGGCATTGTCTCGGTTGCGAAAGGCCCCGATCTGCACCGCGTAGATCCCCGGGACGGCGTTCGGCCCCGAAACCACCTCCGGGTTGAGGATCTCCAGGCTCACGGTCGCTAGGCCCGGCCCCACCATTTCCAGCGCCTTGGCCGCCGCATAGGAGAGGTCAATGATCCGGCCCTCGACGAAGGGGCCGCGGTCATTGATACGAACCACAACGTCGCGGCCGTTGTCCAAATCATGCACCCGCACCTGAGTGCCAAACGGTAGTGTGCGGTGCGCCGCCGTCAGGGCGTACATATTGTAGATTTCGCCGTTGGCCGTCGGCCGCCCGTGGTAGGGATGGCCGTACCAGGAAGCCAGCCCCATTTCACCCTGGACGATGGAGGGCGCCGACGCCGGCGGAGTAGCCACCGGCTTCCGTCGGCTCAGCGGAGGCGGTGCCCGGTGGCGATGCAGGCAGCCGCCCGCCAGCAATACCGAAAGCAGCGCGACAAGAGAGCCTAGCCGCTCACCGGCAGGGCGAGTGAAAGCAGGAATCATCCCAGGGGTATCCCCGGCAACGTGCGGCCATTCTCCACAGCCTCTGGAGCCTGGCAGGCTCGAACCGTTGCCCTTCTTGCTGCTTCACGGCTTCTCCAGCCTGGAGGCCGCCTTGGCCAAACTTTCGGACGCCTTGCGTAGCAGCTCGGCTAACTCGCGGCGTGTGGCCGGCCTCACCTTGTTCTCCACAAAGTCGATCAGCTTTTTCACTTCTGCGTCTACGGCCTTCCCCGCTTCTTCGAGGTTCATACTATCCTCCGTCCTCCGCAGTATACGCGGGAATCGCCCAAAACCGATCCCCGGGGTCTCCCCTGGCAAACTTTGTGTGTCATGGTCGCAAAGGACCGGTCGGCCCTTCTCACACCCGGAATTTCCCTAGGTAGGTCTGACCGGCCCTGTTATGATGGCGTTGGCCCCCGACTTTAGAGTGCCTAACCCGCTTGGCAGAGAGCTCCTGAGTTGCTGACCGGGCGGCTCGCAGCTTGTTGAAGGGGTGCAGGATGGATGGTCCTCATGCACAGCTCAACCCCTGGACGCACACCGGACGCTGACCAGCGGCACGTCAACCGGCTGATTTACGAGAAGAGCCCGTACTTGCTTCAGCACGCTCACAACCCCGTCGACTGGTATCCCTGGGGTCCCGAAGCCTTCGAGAGGGCACGCCAAGAGGACAAACCAATCTTCCTCTCCATCGGCTACTCCACCTGCCACTGGTGTCACGTGATGGAGCGCGAGTCCTTCGAGGACCCAGAGGTGGCCCGCCTGATGAACCAGGCGTTCATTTCCATCAAGGTGGACCGAGAGGAGCGTCCAGACATCGACAGTATCTACATGCACGTCTGCCAGATGGTAACCGGCAGCGGTGGCTGGCCGCTGACCATCATCATGACTCCGGATAAGAAGCCTTTCTTTGCGGCCACCTACATCCCCAAGGAGGACCGCTTCGGCCAGGTCGGGCTGTTGCGTCTCATCCCCCGCATCCAGGCCCTCTGGCATTCGCGCCGCGAGGACCTACTGCGCGCCGCCGACCAGATCGCGGCTGGCCTGCGCGAGGTCTCGGCGGGCACGCCCGGCAGCGGCCTGGACGAGTCCACGCTTCGGACTGCCGCCGCGCAACTGGCACATCTGTTCGACGCCGAGCACGGCGGTTTTGGCCACGCGCCCAAGTTTCCCACGGCGCACAATTTGCTCTTCCTGCTGCGCGTGTGGAAGCGCTACGGCGACGCACACGCGCTCAGCATGGTGGAGCAAACACTGGTGGCCATGAGGCGCGGCGGCATCTTTGACCAGCTGGGGTTTGGGTTCCACCGCTACTCGACGGATGCGCGCTGGCTGGTGCCCCACTTCGAAAAGATGCTCTACGACCAGGCCATGCTGGCCCTCGCCTACACCGAGGCCTGGCAGGCGACCGGCAAAGCGGCCTGCGCGCGAACCGTGCGAGAGATTCTGGAATACGTCTTGCGCGACATGACTTCACCCGAGGGCGCCTTTTACAGCGCCGAAGATGCCGATAGCGAGGGGCGCGAAGGCAAGTTCTACCTGTGGACCGAAGAGGAGATCCGCCAGGTACTGGATCCGGCAGAAGCCGCACTGGCCCTGGCCGCTTTCGGCGTCACGCCGGAGGGCAACTTCGCCGAGCCAGGCGTGCCGTCACCCAGCGGCGAAAATATCCTTCACGCCGCCAAAACGCCGGCCGAGCTGGCCGCCGAGCATCACCTACCGGAGAGGGAAATCGAGCTACGCCTCGAGGCCGTGCGGCAGAAGCTGTTCACCCACCGCGAGCGGCGTGTGCATCCCCACAAGGATGACAAGGTCCTGACCGACTGGAACGGATTGATGATCGCAGCTCTCGCACGCGCCGCTCAGGTGATGGAGGAGCCTCGTTATGGAGAGGCCGCCGAACGCGCCGCCGCTTTCATTCTGAACCGTCTCCGTTTGCCCGGCGGCCGGCTGCTGCACCGCTATCGTGAGGGTGAAGCAGCGATCCCGGCCAGTCTCGACGATTATGCCTTCTTCATCTTCGGGCTGATCGAGCTCTATGAGGCCACTTTCCAGCCTCGCCACCTGGCCACCGCGCTCGAATTGAATCGCGTGCTGCTCGAGCACTTCTGGGACGCACAGGGCGGTGGATGCTACTTCACCGCCGACGATGCGGAAGAACTGCTGGTGCGTCCAAAGGAGATTTATGATGGCGCCGTGCCTTCCGGTAACTCCATCGAGATGCTGAACCTGCTGCGGCTGGCTCGCCTGACGGGCGATCCCGCGCTGGAGACGAAGGCGGCGGAGCTGGCACGGGCCTTCTCGAAGACCGTGTGCGAGGCGCCGGCTGCCTATACCCAGCTGCTGGTAGCTCTCGACTTTGCCCTGGGGCCGGCCTACGAAGTGGTCATCGCCGGCGACCCGCAGTCGCCCGATACCCAGGCGATGCTGGCGGCCCTCCGCCACACCTTCCTTCCTAACCACCTCGTGCTTTTGCGGCCCTCGGACCCTGCCGAACCGGAGATCACCCGGCTGGCCCCCTACACCAAGGACCAAGTGGCGATCAGCGGCAAGGCAGCGGCGTACGTGTGCCAAAACTTCCGCTGTCAACTTCCCACCTCGGACGTCAACCAGATGCTTGAGTTGCTGGGCGCGCACCGAGCGGCAGCGCCCGTGTCTCGCGCGAGGTGAAGGTGATCTGGCGGTAGGCCGCAGGCTGGTGGGTGATCCCGGCCATGGCACGCTGCGGGTCAGCCCTCGAGCGCCTGCCGGCAGTAGGCGTAACATTTCCGGACCTCGGCCACGGTGTCCATTCCCGGCTCGCCATATTCGTACTCGATGTTGGCGGGAATCTTCCAATGCTGATCGCGGAGAAGCCGCAGCACCGCGGCAATCGGCGTGTCACCCTGGCCAAACGGCACATTCGGGCCATGGTTTTTCTTGCGATCCTTGATGTGTAGCGTGACGATGCGATGGTGATAGCGGCGGATGAACTCCACCGGATCGCCGTTGGCAGCGACGAAATGGCCAATGTCCAGGTTGATGCCGATATAGGGGGAGGCGCCCTTCAATGCCCGCTCGAACGTCTCCGCGGTTGAGAACTCATCGGGGTTGGAAGTCTGGTCGTGGCCATGGCATCCCACGGTCACCTGATACTTCTGCGCATAGGCGTCGACACGGGGAATCACGCTGAGGTTGGCGGAGGCCGTGAGGTATTTCACGCCTAGCGCTTGCGCCATCTTGAAACCCTGTTCGATCTCGGGATCGGTATAGTCGCGGCGGAAGCTGTAGTTGTAAGCGTAGAGAAGGATGCCCGCGTCATCGAACTGCCGGCGGATGTTACGGAAGTGGCTGAGGGGCGTCGTCAGCCGCCAATGGCGCATCGCCTCGCGGCCCATCTGGCGTTCATCCGGCTCGACGTGCCCTTGCCAGAGCTCACACTCGCCAAGCCCCACAGTCTGGTAGGCCTCGACGCAGGCGGCGAGTGGCCGGTCGCGAAACGAATAGCTTTGAGCGCCTATCTGGACGCCTCGAACCACGGAGTCGATTCGCTGGGCAGCCACCCATCGGGTCACGCGGCTGGCGCACAGCAAGCCGAGGGAACCAGCCATCATTCGCTTGCCAGCTTCGCGCCGCGAGAGGGTGGACATGGCGTCCTCCTAGTGGAACCCAGTTCTAGGGCAGATCCCGAAACCGCCCTGAGTGAAGGCAGGGCTGCAGCAGGATGGGGTCGGCGGCGCCCGTACGGGTCTCGGTTCCGTCCCCACTCCGCCTAGCTCGCGTGGGCGGCGGTGGCTTCACCCTTCTCGATGGGCGCGTCCACCAGGTTGCCCCATTCCGTCCAGCTGCCGTCGTAGTTCTTTACGCGATCATAGCCCAGCAGGTATTTCAGTACGAACCAGGAATGAGAACTGCGCTCCCCGATGCGGCAATAGGCGATGACCTCGCGGTCGGGGCGGACCCCCTGCCCCTCGTAGAGCTTCACGAGCTCATCGTAGGACTTGAAGGTGCCATCCTCGTTGGCTGCCTTGCTCCAGGGGATATTGAAAGCGCCGGGAATATGTCCGCCGCGTTGCGCCGTCTCCGTCATGCCGGGCGGGGCAATGACCTTGCCGGTAAACTCGTCTGGCGAGCGAACGTCGACCAGGTAGGCATCGCGGCGGTCGAGCGCCTGAAAGATGCGCTCGCGACGCGCCCGCAAACTTTCGTCAGGCGGCTGCGCTTTGTAGTGGGTGGGGGGGAACTTGGGAACCTCGGTCGTCAAGGGCCGGTTCTCAAGCTCCCACTTCTTGCGGCCGCCGTTCATCAACCGCACATCGGGGTGTCCGAAATACTTGAGCTGCCAGAAAGCGTAAGCAGCAAACCAGTTGTTGTTGTCGCCGTAAAGGACCACGGTAGTGTCGCGCGCGATGCCGGAGTCGCTCATGAGCTGCTCGAAGTCACGCTGCCCCAGCAGGTCGCGGCGCACGTTGTCCTGCAACTGTGACGTCCAGTTCCAACCGACGGCGTTCCGAATGTGTCCCTTTTCGTAGGCGCTGGTATCGACGTCAACTTCCACTAGGCGCACCTTGGGATCGTCGACATGCGCAGCCACCCAGTCGGTACTTACCAAAACCTCGGGATGCTTGTATTCACCCATGCTCATTCCTCCTTGTGGGCTCTCAAGAGTGCGGGATCTGCTTTGCAGCAGGAGAAGTCGGCCAGATTCAACAGCAACAGCGGGATTGCATGCGAAGCGCTGTGGAATAGCTCACCATGCCGCCTTCTTTTTATCACAAAAGGGTGGGCCCGCGCAACTGCGTGTACTCGTCCTGTCATTAGCACATTAAATAGCCGGATGAATGAGCACGTGATCTATCGGCTGAAGGCGGCGAGGGGAATCGGGCATTCTGTCGGGAGGGAGGCAGAAGGTGACGATACTCGGAAGCCACCTGGGAGCGGGCGAGGAAAGTACAGGAAGTGATTTTGCGCGCGATGGGCACTTGTCAAGAATGTTGTGTCTGGCAGATTGATTTTCATTCCTGCGTCTCGAATCTGGGGACTGAAAGGTGGCGTTGAATTGGTCGAGG
>CADDZE010000035.1 GCA_902812465.1 Acidobacteriota bacterium
GGCGGGGGGTGAGGACGGCGATTGCATTACAAAAATGAAGGAACGAAGCCACCAAGTTACTGAAAATACGTGAAGGCACCGCGGTGCCCAATTCCCTTTGTCGCCGTCCCGGCTCAATGCCGGGGCCGAGCAGGAGGCAAAACCGAGACAAAGAAAACGCCGGGAAGGGCGGTAATGTTCGCCCACAAGCCACACAATGTATACCAGCACAGCCGATTTTGATCGCCAACACAAGGTTTACAAACGAGAGCGCTGAACTGAATGCCGAGCTTCTACCAACCCGGTGACTACCAGGCTATCACGCCGGAGATTCTGCTGACCCTCTTCGGCCTGGCGATCCTGGCGCTCGACTTTCTTCTCGGCAGGGGCGAGAAGTGGTGGAACGCCCTGACGGCTCTGCTGGGGCTCGGCTTCGCCGCCGCCAAGCTGATCATGTTCTGGCGGGAGGTAGCCGGCCAGGGAGCTTCGTACGAGGCCTTTGGCGGGCGCGTGCTGCTCGACACCTTCGGCATCTACCTGAATCTCATCGTGGTGCTGGCTACGGCTCTGGTGGTCCTAATGTCCGCCCGCTACCTCGAAATTGAGAAGGCGCACCACGGAGAATATTACGCGCTGCTGATCTTCTCCGCCGTGGGGATGATGCTGCTCGCCTCTGGCAGTGACCTGATCGTGCTCTTCACCGCACTCGAGTTGATGGCCCTGTGTGAGTACGTGCTCACCGGCTTCCTGCGCGGCAGCCGGCGCTCCAACGAAGCGGCGGTGAAGTTCTTCCTGCTCGGCGCGTTTTCCTCCGGACTGCTGCTTTACGGCATGTCGCTGCTTTATGGCCTCTCCGGCTCGACGCGGCTGGGCCCTATCGCCGAGGCGCTGTCCCACCGCCCTGCCAATGATCCTCTCTCCTGGATGGCTATGATTACCCTGCTGGCGGGTCTGTTCTTTAAGATCGCTGCCGTGCCCTTCCACCAGTGGACGCCTGACGCCTACGAAGGTGCTCCAACATCCATCACCGCCTTCATCTCGGTGGGGCCCAAGGTGGCTTCGTTCGCGATTCTGCTGCGCATGCTTTTCAGTGCTATTGAACCACTGGCCGCCGAATGGAAGACCCTGACGATCGGCGTAGCGGTGGCTACCATGACGCTCGGCAACCTGGCAGCACTGACTCAGACCAACATTAAGCGATTCTTTGGCTACTCGACCATTTCACACGTCGGTTACCTGCTACTGGGCGTCGTCGCAGCCGCTGACGGGGAAAGGGATGGCTTGACCGCGGTCATCATCTACCTGCTCGTTTATGCTTTCATGAATCTGGGCGCCTTTGCGGTGGTCATCATGCTGCGGCGTAAGGACCTGATCGGCGATGACATTGACGATCTCGCCGGCCTCATGGCGCGCGCTCCCGGCTTGGCGATCCTGATGCTGGTATTTCTGCTGTCGCTCGCCGGCATTCCGCCCCTGGCTGGCTTCATCGGCAAGTACTACATCTTCCTTTCATTGATCGAAACCCGCCATTACTTGCTGGCGGTCCTGGCCGTGGCCTATTCCGTGGTTGCGCTATACTACTATTTCCGCCTGGTTGTAGCGATGTTCATGAAGCCGGCGCTGACGCATGACCCACTGGCTACTAGCGCCGGCCTACGGATCGCTCTGGCCATCACGCTGGCGTTTACGCTGGTGATCGGGATTTATCCCCAGCCCTTCATTGGCTACGCCCAGGAGGCCATCCGGCCGTTCTTCGGTTGAGAAGCGCATCCGCTATGTGAGGCGGGCATAGGTGAAGAAGCAAGATATATGGGCCCAGGTGGCTTATTACTCCAGCCTGGGCTTCGTGCTGCCGGCGGGCGCCGTGGCGGGTTACATAGCTGGCTGGGCGTTAGACCGGTGGCTGGGTACGGCGCCAGTGTTGGCTGTGATCCTGGCCATTCTGGGCGCTGCCGGAGGGTTGGTGGAAGTGCTGCGCATCCTATCGCAGGCTGAAAAAACAGAAGACCGGGGAGAGTGATGGAACAAGACCGGACCGCTAGCACCCTGGAAAACGCTGAGGGCCGCCTGCTGCGGTGGATGGCAGCCATCGCTGTGCTGACTGTGGCGGTGATGCTGGCCAGCGGCCGCCTTCGCTTTGCGGCCGGATTCCTGCTCGGCGCCGGGTTGGCGATGCTGGGGTTCACTTGGCTGCGCGCCGCCGTGGCCGCGGTGCTCTCTGCCGGCGAGCAACGTCCGTCAAAGCGGATACTGCTGAGGGTAATCATCCGCTATCCTTTGGCCCTAGGCCTGACATACCTTTTCTATCGCACCCGCTGGCTGCCCTTTGCGTCCGTCCTGGCGGGGTTTTTCACGCCGGCCGCGGGGGTGCTGGTGGAATGCGGCTGGCAATTGTGCAGCGGTTGGTAGGGCGGGGCATTGAAGCAAAGAGGATCAGAGTTGTTAGGCTCAGCCGAGCAAGGGGCTGCTGGAGGGCTCAGCAAGCGTCCGGGTCCCGTGCCGCCAGCGTTGCTCAACATAGCAGGGTAGCGATTTTGGATCTTCCAGTTTCTGGCTGGGAGCGGTCTTATGCATGACTCGTGGTTCGCCGCAATCGTCAACAAGCTCCTGGCACCTGTGGTGACGCCACTGCTCGACGCTCTGGCACGCGAGCCGGGGTTCGCCTGGGTGCGTCCGGCGGACGCCGCTCATCCCATCCCCAATTACCTCGCGATGGAGCTGTTGGTGATTCTGATCACCGTTGCCGCAGTGCTCTTCTTGCGGTCGCGGCTTTCCGTCGAGCGCCCCGGCAAGCTCCAGCATATCGCCGAGGTTATCGTTGAGTTTACGCGCGATATGAACCAGGAGATCATCGGCCGTGACGGCGGCCGTTATGTGGGCATGATCGCGACGCTGGGCATCTTCATCGCCCTGTGCAACCTGCTAGGGTTGATCCCTTCGCTCGAGACACCCACGGCACATATCCAGGTGACGCTGGGCTGCGCCGTAGCCGCCTTCCTTTACTACAATTTTCACGGATTCCGCCAGCATGGTGTGGTCGGTTACTTGAAACACCTTGGCGGGCCTATGCTGGCCATTGCCATTATCATGTTCCCGATCGAGGTGATCGGCAATTTCGGCCGGCTGCTCTCGTTGAGCGTCCGTCTTTACGCCAACATGATGGTGGGCGACCTTCTGGAAAAGGTCTTCACTGGGCTCGTGCCGGTCGCTGTACCCGCAGTGTTTGCGGCGCTGCACATCTTCGTGTCGCTGCTGCAAGCGTATATCTTTATGCTGCTGCCCGCCGTATACATCAGCATGGCCGTGGCAGAAGAACACTGAGCCGATGGAACATTGGACCATAGACTCATCGGCGGTCTGGAGATGGAATCATCCCAAGGACTCGATCAATCCATAGCGGAAGGAAGCAATTGCTCGATCCGCCAGTGTGAGCCCCGTCTGAACGTTGTGGTGTCGGGGAACCACCTCCTGACGGAAAATTCATAAGCGGTGCCGCGGCGGGATGGCCACGGGACCGAGGAGGAAACGTGAAGGGCAAAATTTTCGTGTATCTGTTGGGTTTGGCAGGGCTGCTGGCGTCCGTTCCCGTTTTCGCCCAGGCCGGTCAAGAGGGCGGCGCATTGTCGGGCACCAACTGGGTGGCCATCACCGCCGGCTTCTCGATGGCCATAGCTTCGGCGGGGTGCGGCTACGCGCAGTCTAAGGCCACGGCCGCTGCGTGTGAGGGGCTAGGACGAAATCCAGGAGCGCGGCCGGCCATCCAATTCGCACTGATCCTGGCGTTGGTGCTGATTGAATCGATGGCCCTGTACACCTTCGCCATCATATTCGCCAAAGTTAAGTAGCGTCATCCGGTAGCATCACTATCCTCAATCCTGTGCCACCTCGGTGGACTGAGTCCGCCAGGGTGATAGGGCCCCGGGGATCAGTGTGCAGCCTACGAGGAACACGCGATCGAAGGAGGCACCTCAATACCGTGCCAGATAAGCAGCCGTGAATCGCTTTACAGCCTCCTGTGAGGTAAAGCAGGGTTGGTATCCGAAGACCGTCTTCAGCCGTGTGTTGTCGGCAACCCAGGGATAGCGCATCAGATCGAGGATGCCGCTGGGGAAGGGCGAGAGATGTAACACCCACAGCACGCCCGTGAGGGCGTGCAGCAGCCACGCCGGAAGTTTCAGACTTCGCTTTCCCGCCGCCCCCACCACTTCGCTGAATCGGACCACGCCGTCGGCGGCAGCATTGATGACGCCGCGGACGTGCGACTTCAGGGCGCGGTAGAGGATTTCGCCGGCGTCTTCTTCGGCAAGAAACTGAAGCGGCGGATCCGCCCCCTGAACTTGGAAGACCCACGGGAAGGCGGGAAAAGGCCAGTCGAATAGCTGCGAAACGATATTGTTCGTATGGGCGCCCAATACGATCGGCGCACGAAGGATGAGCACCTCGATCCCCGGATGCGCAGCCATGAAGTCCTGGGCTTCGCGGTCCACTTCGGCTTTGTATTTCGAATAGAGATAGTTCGTCGTTCCTCGGGGTGGTATTTCCTCCATCAGAAAAGGTGGCTGCGAAGGATTTCCCGGCTGGACGTAGACGGTGGTGCTGCTGGCGTAAACCACCCGGCGCAGGCCGGCCCCGGCGGCGGCACGGAAGAAGTTGCGAGAGCCGTCCACGTCAATGGCCCTTTCACGCGCAGTGTCGTGAATCGGATTGAACTGCCAAGCCAAGTGCAGCCCCAAGTCGATCCGATGCTGGACCAGCAAGTCCCGCAGCTCGGACCAGGGAGCAGTGAGATCAAACCGGACGAACGAAAATCCGCCGGCCATTTCTGATCTGCCGGGGCGAATATCAAGACCGAGGACATACTCGCAGTCGGGGTCGGCTGCTAGCCGGCCGACTAGTTGCTGGGCCAGGTAGCCGCTGCTGCCGGTAATGGCCAGCCGCATGCCCAAGGTTTCTCCTAAGGCTCCAGGCGCGAAGCGAAAGTGGACGCGTACTGGCGGCAGAGGTCGTGGTTCAAGCCGCAGACCTTTTGATAGCAAGCCCGAGCCTTGGAAGTCTGCCGTTGCCGCAGATATTCGAAGGCCAAGTTCAGGTATGCCGCTGCGTAACGAGGATCGAGCGCGATGGCAGCCTGGTAAGCCCGAACCGCGCGATCAGACTCATTCGTATTGGCAAGGGCGATGCCCAGGTAGTTGTACGCCACCGCATTCCGGAATCCTAGATCGATGCCCCGCTGGATTTCAGACTGGGCATCGCGATACTGGCGCAGCATGGCGAGGACGATGCCGTAATCGGTGTGCCCCTCGGCAAATTGCGGCTCCTCCTCGACGACGCGCGCCAGCTGAGCTCGCGCCTTCTCCGGCAGGTTCTGGCGCAGATATACCCGGGCGAGGGCTACCCGCGCTAGAAAGTTGCGAGGGTTGAGACGCAGGGCCCATGCGAGGCTGGTCTCCGCAGCGTCGTCCCTTCCCAGGACGAAGTAGGCCCGGCCCAGCCCCAGCGCCGCCTGATCAAAGGCTGGGTTGCGCGCCAGGGCTTGACGAAATTCGTCGGCAGCTGCCCGCGCCTTCCCCCACCCCAAGTAGTTTTCCGCCCGCTCGAAGTGGATCACGTAAAGTCCTGGCTCCTCGCGCTCGAGTTCAGCAAGCATGTGGTCCGCCTCAGCGTATTTTCCGAGCCGGGTGAGGTCGGAAGCGCGCAGGATGCGGTTCAGTGTCTCGATCTTGTCCTTGGGATCGGCCCCCGCAGAAGCCTCGGGGGAATCGCGGGAGGCAATGTAGCCAAGCGACCGCAGCTTCGCTAGCGTCTCCGGGTCAGGTGTCGCGTCCGGCGCTGGCCTGTGGGGATTCGTGAAGGCGCGCTCGAAGTCGGCGAGCCGCGTGCGCAGGGAGCGTGCCAGGTCGGGTTGCACGGCGAATAGGTTCGAGCGCTCGCCGGGATCGTGGCGCAGGTCATAAAGCTCGGGACAGGGGGCGTCGATGTACTTGTAATTCGCGGTGACCGCAGCGCGTAACTCGTGCCAACCAAAGGAGTCGCGCGGATAGTAGGACTCCGCGTAGACACTCTCGCCTTCCGGAGGCAAGCGAAACAGGGAGCGGCCCTGCATGCTGGCGGGCGGCCGAACCCCACAGAGCTCAAGGATGGTGGCAGCGATATCGACGACCGACACAGGTTGCGCAACAACGGTACCCTTCTCAGCCGCACCCCCAAGCTTGAGGATGAGGGGAACGTGGAGCGTGGCGTTGTAAATAAAGAAGCCATGCTCCTGCTCGCCATGCTCGCCCAGCGATTCTCCATGGTCACTGGTGAGAACAATGACGGTGGGGTCGTAGAGGTTCATTTCCCGCAGCCCTGCGATGACACGCCCAACCTGCGCATCGTCGAAGGCGATGGCGGCGTCGTACGGCCGGCCTGGGAAGCGGCTGCGATAGGGGTCAGGGGAGGTGTACGGGCTATGGGCGTCATAAAGGTGGAGCCAGGCAAAAAACGGGTGGTGTCCGTTTTCATGCAGCCACTTCAGGAGGCGGTCGACCGAGCGATCGCCTCGCCGCTGGAGCAGGAAGAGATCCTGAGACCGGCCTACACTCGCGCCCATATTATCGTCGTAGAGGTCGAAGCCCCGGTTCAGGCCCCACATCGAGTTCAGTACAAACGAGCTGACAAACGCAGCCGTATGATAGCCGTTCTGGCGGAGCAATTCGGCGAGTGTTGGAATACCAGCTGGCAGCCCTGCCGACGTGAAATCTCGAACCCCGTTATACGTGGGATACGTGCCGGTCAGGATCACGGCGTGGGCGGGAAGGGTGATTGGAACCTGGGTGTACGCGTGTTCAAAGCGCCAGCCTTCGCTTGCGAGCCGGTCGATGTTGGGAGTGCGGGCCCGCGAATATCCATAGCAGGCGAGGTGGTCAGCCCGGACTGTATCAAGGGTAATCAGCATAACTGAAGGCCGGAGGCTGTCCGAGGGGCGGCTCACCATCGCAGAGCTCATCAAGGCGAAACACGCTGAGAAGGCAAAGCCCAGCGCCAAAGCTCCAGCTTGTGCCACAGCGGTTTTGTGGGAAGGCTTCATCGTGCGCCACTGCCTTTGGCCAAGCTAAACTCGCGTTCGGCGTCGGCGCCGCGCCCCAGCAGTTGATAGGCCCGGCCTAAATCGTAATGAGCTTTGGCCAGGCTGGGAGCAAGCTGGGTGGCACGCTCGAGGGCGCGGGCTGCGTCGCCAGCTCGCCCCTGGTACAAATAGAGCTGGCCGAGTGCTTCGTAGGCCTGGGCGTACTCGGGATTGATTTCGACTGCCCGCTGGAACTCGCGCAGCGCGTCATCCACCCTTTTCTTCTTCACGAGTGTGGCCCCAAGATTGTAGGCTGCCGAGAAGTTCGTCGGATCGAGCTTTAGGGCCTCCTGAAAGGCGGTGATGGCGCCGTCGAAATCGCCCATCTGAACGCGAGTCAAACCAAGATAGTAACTGGCGAGCGCGAACTTGGGGTCGAGGCGGAGTGCAGCCTGGAAGCTTGCGGCTGCCCGGCGATAATCCCTCAGCCGGTAGTAGTCGAGCGCTGCCAAGTAGTGAGCAGGCATCAGAGCCGGATCAGCCTTCTGCACTTCCTCAAGCTTGCGCAGCGAATCCTGGTAGCGGCCCCGTTGGCCATCTTCCATCGCTTCAGAGAAGGTCTCGTAAACGTGGATGCGGTCCTTGGGGTCAGAGAGGGGCCTGCCATTGGAGTTGGCGAAATGCCCACCGGAGACGGCCGCGTACCCCAGCGACCGCAGCCGCTCAAGCAAGGCCGGATCAGTCAGCTCCTTCTCGGTGTTTCCTGCACTCGGAGTGAAGCGCTGAATTAGGGCATTAAGCCGGGCATGCATCGCAGCCGCCTGCACCTTGCGAGACTGGAAAAGGTTCTTCGTTTCCAGTGGGTCGGTACGAGTGTCGTAGAACTCCGGCCTTGGCGCGTCGATGTACTTCAGACCCTGCAATTGCAGGCCACGGAGCTGACTCCAGCCGAAATGCAGCAAGGGCAGGTAAGTTTCCGAATAGAGAAGGGAGGCGCCGGTCAGGTGCCGCTGTCCCTGAATTTCCCGGAGCAGGCTGCGCCCCTGCACACTCTTGGGGATAGAAAGGCTTAGGGCATCGAGCACCGTCGGCATGACGTCGGCGAGCGACACTTCGCTCTGTACAACACGCGGGTGGACGCCCGGAATTCTGATCAGCAGCGGCACATGAAGGGTCGAGTTGTAGATAAAGAAGCCGTGGGTCCTTTCGCCGTGTTCTCCGAGTCCCTCGCCGTGGTCAGCTGCCAGGACAATGACGCTGGGCGTGTAGAGGCTTCTTGCGCGCAACCAATCCAACAGGCGGCCAACTTGGGCATCTGCGAACGCGATCTCTCCGTCATATGGCCGTCCCCGGTAGCGGGAAGCAAAGGGTTCCGGAGGCGCATAGGGATAATGCGGGTCGTAGAGATGAACCCAAAGAAAGAAGGGTTGTGCAGGCTGCCGCGTCAACCATGCCAATGCCTCGTCGACTACCTGGTTGCCAGGACGCTTCATTTGGTCGAGCTTGGTTTCGTCGAGGCGGCTAAAATCGAAGTGGTCGAAGTAGGTGTCAAAACCCTGGTTGAGCCCGAAGCGCGAATCGAGCACAGCACCGCCGACAAAGGCTGCGGTGGTGTACCCGTTCTCGTGGAGCAGCTTGGCCAGGGTCATCGCCGTGGCGGGCAGCTTGTTGCCGCTGAAATCGTGCATCCCCGTGGCCATGGGAAACTTACCGGTAAAGATCACGGTGTGCGCTGGAAGGGTGATGGGGACAGGAGTGTACGCCTGGATGAAGCGCGCGCCATCCGCCGCAAGGCGGTCGATATTCGGTGTCCGGATGCGAGCGTCGCCATAGCAGCCCAGATGGTCGGGGCGAAGCGTGTCAACCGTGATGAAGATGACGCTCGGCCTCGCGGTCCGTGCCGGCTCCAGGTGGCTGCGCGGTGAGGCCAGCATCATGACGGACAGCGCGAGTGCTGCCATCCTCCGGATCGGGCGGGGCCTACGCTTGGGTTGGCAGATGATCTTCATCGGGGCAAAGCCGGAACCACTCAGGATCGGCGGCCCTAAGCCTGGTCGCCATGGCATTGCGGCCTGCCGGGCAGCCAGAGGGCATTGTACCAAGCCCGAACGTTTCGAATCGCGGTCGCACGTGTTTGACTCCGAGCACGCACAGCACTAACATCGTGGCATAGGATCGTGCGGGACACTCAGCAGAACGTTTTCAGGCGCGCGGCAGCGACTCGAAGCGCCCCGGGTATCGTCGTACTTTTCGCTCTCCTTGCAGGCACCGATTGCGCAGCAAGATTTCAGCAGCCGGAACAGGTGCTGGTCGACAAGATCAGCCAAGAGATAGCGGCAGGCCGTACCGAAGGGGCGCTCAATACCGCGCGGAGGGCCGTCGACCGGTATCCGAAGTCGGCCTTGCTCCTGCAATTGCTGGGCGTGGCCGAGTTTAAGGCGGGACTCAACGATGCTGCCCGCCAATCGCTTCGCCGCGCTGTAGAGCTCGACCCAAGCATTCCCGAGAACTACTTCAACCTGGCGCTGGTCGATCTGAGCGAGAAGCGCTACGCCTCGGCGGCTAGCTCATTGGAAGCGTTTCTGCGCTTGAAACCGCACTCGGCACAAGCCCACCTGTTGCTAGGCCGTGCGTACCAGAACCTGAACCGCACGCAACCAGCGATCGAGCAGTTCCGACAGGCCATCGTGTTGTCTTCGCACTTGCCGCTTGCCCACTACCACCTTGGCTTTGCGTACCAGAGCCAAGGGAACCTCGATGCGGCATTCAAGGAGTTCGAGAAGGAGATCAAGGCCAATCCAGAATTCAGCGACGCCTACTTGCTGGCAGGTAACATTCAGCTTGAACGCGGCAACACCGAGGCCGCCGAGGGTCTGTTCCGCCAGGCGGTGCGCCTGAAGCCGGACTCGTTTGAGGTGCACTACGGCCTGGCACGGGCCTTGCTGGCGCGCGACGAGCTGGCGGAGGCGGAGCTGGAACTGCACCGAGTGCTCGCGCTGAGCCCCGGCAACGTTGAAGCGCACTACATTTTGGCCCGTACCTACCAGCGAATGGGAAAAGCGGCGGCCGCCGCGCAGCAATTCCGCGCAGTGGCCGAACTGCACGAACGGCAGCGGGGCGAGCAGTCCGGGATCGCGGCGCGCCACTAAATGCTTGCATGGCGACTTACTCTTCCTCATTACAGGCCAGCTTAGGTTCCAAGAAGGCCTGCCTCGTCGTGTTGTTAGCTGCGGCTTGCCTCTTGTTGTCGGAACCGGGCACGACGTCGCCGAGGGTCGGCCGTGCTGCTAGCCTGACGGCGAGAGCTGGTGCTCAGCGGCCAGCAAGAGGGCGCGCCAGTGTTCCGGCCAACCTGGACCAGTTCATTGAAGTGGCTGAACGGGCTGGCATCCACTTTAGCCTGACCAGCGGCGGCCCCGAGAAGCGCTACATTATCGAAGCCAAAGGGGGCGGGGGCGCGGCCTGGTTCGATTACAATAACGACGGCTTTCCCGACCTGTTCCTGGTCAATGGGTCGACCTTCGAAGCATGGCGGCAGGGTACCAGTCCGCCTTCCCACCTCTATCGCAACAACGGTGACGGTACGTTCACGGACGTGTCCAAGGGCTCCGGCCTGAACCACACGGGCTGGGGCATGGGCGTGTGCGTCGGCGATTACGATAATGATGGTTACGACGACCTCTACGTGACGTATTACGGCGGCAATGTCCTCTATCACAATAACGGCAACGGTACGTTTACCGATGTGACGGACAAGGCGGGAGTGCGCGGCCACGGCTGGGGCATGGGCTGCGCCTTCGGCGACACCGACAACGACGGTTACCTGGACCTTTATGTCGCCAATTACCTCGACGTGGACATCAACCACCTAGGCGAACCCGGCAGCGCACCCAACTGCACCTATCGCGGCATTGCTACCTTTTGCGGGCCCCGTGGCCTGCCTGGCGGCCGCGACATCCTGTTTCACAACAACCGCAACGGCACTTTCACGGATGTCACCGAGCGCGCCGGCATCGATCCTCATGCCTATTCCGGGCTGGGTGTTGTGATGGGCGATTACGATGGCGACGGCCGCTTGGATATTTACGTTGCCAACGATTCCACGCCCAGCTCGCTTTACCATAACAACGGCGACGGAACTTTCACGGACGTCGGCCCGCAAGCAGGAGTTGCTTATAGCGATGAAGGCCAGGAGCAGGCGGGAATGGGAACAGACTTTGCCGACTATGATAACGACGGTTGGGGAGACCTAGTGAAAGGTAACTTTTCCGACGATACTAAAAACCTATATCACAACAACCGCGACGGTACCTTCACTGACGTAACGTACCAGGCGGGTCTGGGCGGCGCCGGCTGGCTCTTTACCACCTTCGGCGCCAAGTTCCTGGACTACGACAATGACGGCTGGAAGGACATCTTCCTGGCCGACGGTCAAACGTTTCCCCAGATGGACCGCTATCCGACGGGCATCACGTACGCGGAGCGAAACTTACTGTTTCATAACCTGGGGACCCAGCGCGGCCAGGTGAAGTTTGAAGAAGTCGGATTGCGCTCGGGTCCTGGCCTCGCCATCAAGAAGGTTAGCCGTGGCCTGGCGGTCGCGGACTACGATAACGACGGCGACCTGGAGATAATCGTGACCAATATGAATGATTCGCCGGACCTCTTGCGCCACGCGCGCAAGAATCTGCACCACTCGATCATCATCAAGACCGTCGGCACCCGGAGCAATCGTGACGGCCTCGGTGCGGAAATCAAGGTAGTGGCGGACAGCCTGACGCAGTACGACACGGTGCGCAGCGGCGGCAGCTATCTTTCGTCGAGTGATTTGCGGCTCCATTTCGGATTGGGCGCCACCGCCCGCGTGGATCGTATCGAAGTGCACTGGCCCAGCGGAGTGACCGACGTGGTGAAAGACTTGCCAGCGGACCACATCCTGACGGTCACAGAAGGGCAAGGGGTAACCGCCAGCAAGGCTTTTCACAAGGGCACTCTTTAGATGAGCGAGGACGAAAACCATATGAACTGCAGGGTGCGACACAGGCAAGGGATTCAGGCCGCTTCTTTCAGCGCACTGGCGGTATTCCTGGCGCTCCTCGCCGCAAGCTTGCAGGCTCAGGGTCAGTTTCAGGTGGTGACTGGGTACGCGTTCGACGCAGCGCTGCCGAGGGATTTTTACCTGGAAGGAAATGCAATTCCTACTGAGAAGCGCAATGCCGCGCTAATACAATTGCCTGCTGGCGGGCGTCTGCTGGTGGCACTTCTCGATACCAGCGGCTACAGCTCCCAAGTCCAGCAGAAGTATGCGGGAATGCTGATCACAGAAGATGCCGTCTTCGTCTGCGGCCAGAGAGTTAATGGCGGAAGCTACGGCTTTGGAATCGTCCGCGCGTTTGCTCCGGATTCTTACGCCGGGGGGAGCCATCCGAAGGCCCGATTTCGGGTCTACGATCAGGCGGGCAGGCAGGTGATCGAGTGTCTGGCCGAGAGGGATGAACAGATCGGGCACCCTCGCCCGCTGCAGGTACTGATAGAACAGGGTGTGGCCGCTCGGCTTTATCTAGGACGCGATTGGGTGGCCCTGACAACGGTCGGCTCGCGATAACTTTCAATCGACCTATCATGCTCCGATCTTTGACTGCCCCAAGACCTCGATCAACTGCAGCGCCACGACAGCCTAAGGATTTAAGGCCTGCTGCAGCTGATGGGCTGCAGCTTCAATGAAGCTGGCCTCTCCTTCCAGCACCTTTGCCACGGCGCCAATCTGCTCTTCGGCTTCTTTCCAATTCTTCTGTTCGATCGCCTCGCGAACGCCGGGTATGGTTTTGACTCCGTAGCCCGTATAGGAGCCCGGAGCGTAGATGGCGTGGATATACCAGGGGCGGCGTGGCAGCCCCTCAGGGGTGGTCAACTTGCGCTCACTCTGCACGAGCAGGTCATTGAGAGGGTGGAGTGGGGCGTGCGCTAGCACGGCTCCACCATTGCGGCTTGCCTGGTCGAAGGCCTTCTGATAGTCCTCGGCACTCTTGGTCAGGCTGGCCAGCGCATTTTCCATCGGCGCGAAATTCAGATACGGGGGCACCGGCTCAACGCGCGGTGGCAGGGTCGGCTGCCGGGGATCAGAGGTAGCAGTGAACACGCCTTCCTCGATCTCGCGGTTGCGCTCGATCGTCTCGTCGCGCTCCTTCTTCGTCAGCGTCTCGAGCTCATCCAGGTAGCGACGAAGCGTATCGGCGAGTGCAGTGAAGTCGTATGGCAGCAGGTCGGCGTCAGCAAAACGCATTACGGCGGTGCCGGCGGTTTGTGCCAGCGCACGCCCATAGACGAATTGGGTGTCCGCAAAGTGGGTGTACCAATAAAAGTCGTCGTAGATCGAGTGATAGACACCTCCCCCACCCTCACCACCATAGCCCAGGTTCAGCGACGCGATGCCGAGATGCTGGAGAAAGCCGGTGTAGTCCGAGCCTGAACCCAAGGCACTGATTCGCAGGTCGGGTCTCTGGCGTATCTCGCCCTTCTCTTCGGGTGACTGGGCACGCTCGATGCGCGCCAACCGATCGCGCTCCCATACGGTGAGCTTGGTTTCTGGGTCCTGGACATCGCGGGCCACGCCGTTGATGAATTTCTCCAGGGAGTGAGAGCCGCCCACGTTCAGGTAGCCGCGGCCGTTCGAATCCGAGTTGACGTAAAGTGCCGCGTGCTGTTCGAGCTCCGCGGCGTGATCTTCTGCCCACTCGGTTGAACCGAGCAACCCTGGCTCTTCCCCATCCCAGGCGCAGTAAATGATGGTGCGCTTGGGCCTCCAGCCTTGCTTGAGTAGCTCCCCAAGAGCCCGCGCCTCCTCCATCAAGGCCACCTGGCCTGAAACCGGATCGTCAGCGCCGTTCACCCAGGCATCGTGATGATTGCCGCGGATGATCCACTCGCCGGGATAGGTCGTGCCAGGGATCCTAGCAATCACGTCGTAAATGGGCTTGATATCCCAATTCGACTTAACCTTCAGGTGGACTTTTGTTGGTCCGGGCCCGACGTGGTAGGAGATCGGCAGGGCTCCGCGCCAGTTTTGCGGCGCCATCGGACCTTTGAGAGCCGCGAGCAGCGGCTGGGCGTCGCCATAGGAGATGGGCAGGACGGGAATCTTGGTAAACACCTTGACCTGGTCGAGGAGGAGACGCTTGGCGTCCTTGGTGGCACCGATTCCGGGTGTGAGCGGATCGCCACTGTAAATCGGCATATCCATCACACTGCCGCGCTGCACCCCCTCACGCGGGCGAAAGGGTCCGTCGGGGAAAACGTCGCCCTGGAAATAGCCGTCGTCGCGCGGATCGGAGTAGATGAGGCAGCCCACGGCTCCGTGCTCCGCGGCAACCTTCGGCTTAATGCCACGCCAGCTGGCCCCGTAGCGCGCGATGACAATCGCGCCCTTCACCGAGACGCCTAAGCGCTCCAACTGCTCGTAATCCTCGGGAACGCCATAGTTCACATAGACGAGGGGAGCTGTGACATCGCCGTCGACCGAGTAAATGTGGTACGTGGGTAGTTGCTCGTCGTGCTGGCTGGAGGTGGGATCAGCCTGGACCGCCGGCTCCTCCAGCTTGGCGGTGAAGTGCGCAGGCTCCACCATCTCGACCACGCGCTCCTTCGGCGTGGGGTAGAGGGGATAATACGTCTCGATGTGTGCGTCCAAGCCCCATGCCTTGAACTTCGACAGGATCCACTCTGCGTTGTCCTTGTCGTAGGGTGACCCCACGTTGTGCGGGCGCGCGGAAAGGCGCCGCATATACTCTCGCATGTTGTCCGGGTTGGGAATAGCACAGAACTTGCCCTCCCACTCTCGCTCGGCGCGAGCCGATTCGTCCGAGTAGCCTAGCAGGCCAGTGGGTGAGTCGCCGGCGGCAGCGCCAAGCACGATCGACCCAATTACCAGCGTTGCACTGAAAACAGCACGTCTCATCAGGTTCCTCCAGTAGCTCAGGCAGCTGGAAGCTCTGCCACGGAAACAACACCGTCAGCGCCCTGTCACTAAGCCACGCGGTGTCTCTTTGCCTTAGTGGCCGCAGCTCCAGACTTCTAAAGTTACAAACAACCCTTCAAGAACTCGAACACCCGCTGATTCAAGTACAACCGCGACGCCTCGGAGCGGAACCCATGTTTCTCTCCCGGCTGGATATACAGCTCGAAGGGCTTGCGCGCCTGGATGAGCGCCTCGAGAAAATTTATGGTGTTCTGCATGTGGACGTTATCGTCGTCGGTGCCGTGGATCAGCAGCACCTTCGCCTGGAGCTGGCCAGCCGCCTCGAGCAGCGATGCATCCCGGTAGCCTTCTGGACTCTCTTTTGGGGTGCGCATATAGCGCTCGGTGTAGATACTGTCATAGAACTTCCAGTCGGTTACAGGGCCGCCAGCGGCGCCGCACTTGAACCGATCGGGAACGTGAGTGAGGGCGAACAGCGTCATATGTCCACCGTAGGACCAGCCACGAATGCCGATGCGAGTGGGACCCACATAGGGCAGCGTCTCAAGATAGTCAAGCCCAGCGAGCTGGTCCTCGAGCTCATGCTGCCTCCGTCCTTGGCTTTGACCTCGACAAATTCGGTCCTACTGAGCGCGTAGTCCTGAAGGTGGTTCTCGGGCTTGTCGATCGTGGCCATCGGCTTACCGTCCGCGCTGAGCAGGCACACCTCGGGCGGCGTAGCCAGATCGGAGAATGTATCGATCAGCAAGTTCTCGTCTGGCGAAAGGCTGAATGAATGCCTTCCCGCCTGGCGGGTGAGCCTTTCGAAGCCGGTACCATCCAAGCGGACGCGGTAAACTCGGCGCTCGCGCGAATCGTGCTCTGTAGCGGCAAAATGGACCCAACCAGATTTCTCACCCACCTGGAACATCGGCACATCGGAGAACACCGGGTGGTCGATCAGCCACCGGCCACGTGTGAGCTGCGTTTGCCAGTGGCCGTTGGCGCCGTACAAGTAGAGGTGAAGCCAGCCGTCACGCTCAGACAGCCAAAGGAAGCGCGCGTCGTCCAGGTAACGAGGGGCATCCACAGAGTTAATCCAGTAGCGGTCGCTTTCGCGCAGCAGTTCGCGGCAGGCGCCTGACTCCCGCTGCCATGCGAGGACTTTCAGCTCCGTTTGCGGGCGATTCAGGGTGATCGCGACCACCTGCGTCGAGTCCGGCGTCCAAGCGAGGTTAGGGCCAAAATGCTCGACGCCGGCGTCAGCCAGCGAAAGGTCCCAGTGCTTCCTCTCGCCTTCGACAACGGACACCACATGCAACGATGGCTTCGGATTGGGATCGCCAGGCTGCGGAAAGCGTTCGTTCGCGAGCTCGACGTGCGTGGAGAGGTAACTGATGAGCGAATACTCCGGCACCGGCGTATCGTCAAGGCGCAGGTAGGCAATGCGATTGCCGCCGGGCGACCACTCGTAGGCACGGCCCGTCGCCCGGTTGGCAAGCTCCTCTTCGTAAACCCAATCCAGCTTGCCATTCAGAACGTTTTCATTGCCGTCGCGCGTGAGTTGCTTCAGGACACCGGTCTTGAGGTCAAGCGCGTAGAGGTTGTTCGCGCGCACGAAAGCCAGGCGATCGCCTGCGGGCGAAAACGTAGCATCTTCGTCGGGCTCAGCGTCGTCCGTAAGCCGGCGGAACTGGCGGTTGTCCATGTTCCATAGCCACAGGTCCAAGGTGCTCTCGATGAGAAGCTGATCGCCACGTGGCGACCACTGATAGCTTGCCAGGGCGAGTCCGTTCCTCCTGACCTCTTCGGCGACTGCATCGAGCAGCACGTGCTCTTGGCCGCTGACCGCGTCGTACAAGCAAAGCTTGGACTGAGTTTGCCTGTCCGATTCGCTACGGCGGAGGTAACTGACCTGGTTGTGGCCTGGGCGCCATGCTACGCGGGCGATTCCACGTGCCACGACAGGGGCAGGATTCGTCACCAGCTCGATGGTCAGGGGCTTCTTCCTATCTTGCCGGCCAGCTTCCGGCCAACCCGTTTCCGGCAGAAACACCAGTAGCAGTGTGAGCGCAACGGGTTTCATGTGCTTTAATTTCCTGATGCGGGTTTGACGAGATCACCACCGACAAGGTCATTCTAAGGAGACGCAAGGAGGGCTACGAAGGATCTCAGCGGGGCGCTTCCCTACCACGCTCAGCATGGCGTTCCTTGGGCTTGCTATGCAACCAAACTGCGCCAATCGGCCTTTTCCAGCTTCATGTCGGACTTTACGAGGCCGTACTCGGTGGTATTCACCAGGCGCACCGTTTCGTAACGCTTGGCCTTCAGGTCATAGACTTCGCAAATGTCGTAGGGTTTCGAGTAGATGTGAAGCGTCACGGCACGGCTGCCAAAGGACTGCGGATTGGCTACCAAGTGAATGGGCTCGCCCGGGTCAACCTCCGCCGGGCTGTCCCGGTCGATGATGTAGCTGTCGCTCGACTCGAGCTCGCAGAAGCCTGTTGCCGCATCTTTCTTGACCAGCCGAAAATTGTGCACCTGCACCTTCCCATACGCCATGACCATCCAGCAGCTTTGGTTGCAGTGATTGTGGACGGGACTCTTCTGGCCAGTCTCCCAACAGATGGCGATCAGGTCAAACAGAGGGGTCCGCTGAATGAGGTTACGGGTATAGTGCTCTTGGCAGAAGTAAAGGTAGGGTTCCAGACTCTCGAGGTCGATGGGATGGCGGCGAAGGAACTCCAGCACGTTCGAATGCGTGAACTGCTCTTCAGGGATCGCTTTCAGCTCTTTGACGAACTGCTGAATCGGCACCATGTTCCCCACGAGCATAAGCTATCCAGCCGGAAAGTCAAGCCACCTCCCGCAACCGCCGCAACTGCCGTGAGTGAGCTGCAGGCGAAATCTCGAACGCCGCCTTGCCTCACCTGCGTGCCGCGCATCAACCGTCATGACAGCCGGCCTAGGAACTCTTCAAGATCGGCGGGGAGAGGAGCCTGAAAGCTTAGCGGTGCGCCGGACCGCGGGTGGCGAAACTCAAGTCGGGCAGCGTGAAGGAAGTTTCGCTCGAAGGTCTTCTGCTCGCGCCCCCCCACCATGATGCGCGACGGTGCGCCGTAGAGCGTATCGCCAACCAAAGGATGCCCTAAGGACGCCAGGTGAACGCGGATCTGATGAGTGCGGCCCGTGCGCGGTACCACCTCGAGCAAGGTGAAGGCGGAAAAGCGGCGGATGACGCGATAGGTAGTTTGGGCCGGGCGAGCCCTCAGACCGCCGGCACGCATGCGGACGCGATGCCAAGGATCGCGGCCGACTGGCTTGCGGATGGTGCCAGCATCCTCCCTCACCTTGCCGTGAGCCAGGGCCAGGTAGGTCTTCAGAACTTGGTGCGCCTTGAACTGCTCGGTCAGGTTAGTATGGGCCTGGTCGTTCTTGGCTACTACAACCAAGCCGGAGGTCATGCGGTCAAGGCGATGCACAATCCCGGGTCGCAGCTCGCCGCCGGACTGCGACAGGGTGCCAACGTGATGCAGTAAGGCGTTGACCAGCGTACCCGACTTCACCCCCGCGCCCGGGTGGGTGGCCATGCCCGCTGGCTTGTTGACCACCACTAGATCAGCATCCTCGTAAATCACCTCCAGTGGCAGGTCCTCCGCCACAGCCTGCAACTCATGACGCGCGGCACGGATTCCGATGCGAACCCCTGCCTCCAGTGCCTCGCCGGCCTTGTAAACCGTGCGCGAGCCCACGGTCACCAGGCCGCAGCGAATCTGTTGCTGAAGTTGGCTGCGCGTCCAGCCGGGCATGTGGCGGGCCAGGAAGACGTCCAGGCGGACGCCTGCCTCAGACGGACTTACGGTGAACTCGCGGATCTCGGACACCGGTTGAAGATTAAGCTGGCGGTTTTGCTGCCCGCGAGAATCGATGGCTCAAGGATCTAATGACCCGGGCTCGGAGTGTGGCTGCCCCTCACGGGCCAATAAGACCTGGAGGATCAGGAACCCGGCTCCCACCACGATGGCGCTGTCTGCCAGGTTGAAGGTAAACCAGTGGTAGCTTTTGAAGTACAGATCGATGAAGTCTACCACGCGGCCCTCGCGGACGCGGTCGATAAGATTGCTGAAAGCTCCCCCGAGGATCAGCGAGAGTCCCACCCCTGTTTCCCATTGAATGCGGCGACTCCTCCACACGATGCTGGCAACGGCCACCAGCAGAGCGGCAGATACGGCCACCAGCAGTGCTGTCTTCCAGGGCGAGGGCGACTCGGAAAAAAGGCCGAAAGCGGCGCCAGAGTTCTCCGTGTGCGTGAGGTTGAAGAAGCGGGGGAGCACCGGCACCACGGCGTGGAGTGGAATCGAGCGCTCGACCATCGTCTTGGTTGCCTGGTCGCCCACAAACACAATCACGGCAATGGCCACGTACATGGCCCGCGAGATGCGCCGCACCCGGGTTGCCAGAGTTTCATTCATAGCCGGCGACGGCAAGAGCGCGAATAATGGCCAGGATGGAGGCTTCCTCGATGCCTCACTGCGCCCAGCATCATGGCCGTCATGCGGTACCCCTCATGCGTCCCTTCCAAGGTACCCGCCGGCCTCCATTTCCTCCAGCGCCGCCACGCAGCGCTCGCAGACCTCTGGGTAGCGCGAATCCTTGCCAACCTGCTCCGAGTAGTTCCAGCATCGCTCGCACTTCAGGCCGCGGGCACGCTCCACCACCACGCGAAGGCTATCCCGTTCGCTCGCCGATGATGGCACGTCCCGCCTGTCCTGATCCAGCTCAACCTGGGAAACGATGAACAGCATGGGTAGCACTTCGCGATACTCGGCTAGCAGGGGAGCCAACTCGCCGTTAGCGCTGAGGCGTACGCGGGCTTCCAGCCCTCCGCCAATCCGCTTTTCCTGCCGCGCCTTCTCCAGCGCCTTCAGGACTTGGTTGCGCACCGCTACCAGCCGGTCCCAGTTCCCGAGCCGGCTCCGGAAACGTTCAGGAATAAAAGCGCGCAGATCGCTGGCGCGCGTGAGGGTCGCTAAGTGGACGCTAGGCTCCCGCAGGTGAGGCGCCGGGAGATGTGACCATGCTTCTTCCGCCGTGAAGCACATGATGGGGGCTAGCACGCGTGCCAGGGTGTCCGCAATTCGGTAAAGCACGGACTGTGCCGCCCGGCGCCGCACTGAGCGGCCAGGCGCTGTGTAGAGCCGGTCTTTGAGAATGTCAAAGTAAAAGGCGCTAAGGTCGACGGTGGCGAAGTCATAGAGCGTGCGATAGACCTTGTGGAACGCGAATTCCTGGTATGCCTGCTCGACGCGTTCGAGGACCTCAGCGGTGCGAGCCAGTGCCCAGGCGTCAATCTCCTCGAGCGCTTCGCCGTCCACCAGGTCCTTCTCCGGATCGAAATCGTAGAGGTTGGAAAGGCAGTAGCGGAATGTATTGCGGAGTTTGCGATAGGCGTCAGAGAGGCGCTCAAGAATGTCGGGCGAGATCACCACATCCTCGCGCAGGTCCACCGAAGCGACCCACAAGCGCAGGATCTCCGCGCCGTGGCTCTTGATGATTTCCTGCGGGTCGATGCCAATGCCCAAGGACTTGGACATGGCTCGTCCCTCGGCATCCAGCACCCATCCGTGCGTCACCACCTGGCGGTAGGGCGCGGCATCGCGCGTGGCCAGGGCCACCAGCAGTGAGCTGTGGAACCATCCGCGGTACTGGTCGCCTGCCTCCAGGTAGACATCCGCCGGCCAGGGCAGGTCAGGACGCCTTCCCAGCACGGCGAGGTGGCTCGACCCGGAGTCGAACCACACATCCAGGATGTCGCTTTCCTTGCGCAGCCTGCTGCCGCCGCACTTCGGACACTTCGTATCGGGTGCCACCAAGTCCTCGACGGGATGCGTATACCAAGCATCCGCACCCTCGCGGCGGAACAGCTCGATCGCCGGCCGGGCGGCATCGGCATCCAGCAGCGGCTCCTGGCACGCTTCGCAGTGAAAGATGGTGATGGGCACGCCCCAGACCCGCTGCCGGGAGATGCACCAGTCGGGGCGGGTGGCGATCATGTTGGCGATTCGCTCCTCGCCCCACTCCGGCAGCCACTTAACCTGGTGAATGGCTTCGAGGGCGCGCTCGCGCAGACGGTCATGGTCGATGTCGATGAACCATTGGTCACTGGCGCGGAAGATGATGGGCCGGTGGCATCGCCAGCAATGCGGGTAGGAGTGCGTTAGCCACTGCGGCAGCCCCACCAGTGCGCCCCGCTCCTTCAGCAGCGCCACAATCGGTTCGTTGGCCTCGAACACCACCTTACCCTTGTACTCCGGCAGGCCTTCCGTAAACTCCCCCGCTTCACCTACCGGACAATAGATTTCCAAACCATATTTGATCCCCGTTTCGTAGTCCTCGCGCCCGTGGCCGGGGGCCGTATGCACGCAGCCGGTACCGTCTTCGGCTGTGACGTAGGTCGCGAGGACACCGGGCACTTTGCGGTCGAGAAAGGGGTGCTGCAGCGTGATGCCTTCCAGCTTCCTCCCCGGAATGCGCGCCAGTACTTGCGGCAGCGCAAGGCCCGTCTCATGCTGCGTCGGATCGAGCCGGCGGCTTTCGACAAGGTAGACGTCGCTGCGCTCCGCGGGCGCGGCCGCGACATACTCGAAGTCGGGATGGAAAGCCACGGCCATGCCAGCCGGAAGCGTCCAGGGGGTAGTGGTCCAGATGATGACGTATACTTTTCGGCCGGCCAAGGCTGGATCCAGCGCCGCGGGGTCGGAGGCCAACTCATACCGGACGTAAATGGAGCGGCTGCGGTGGTTTTCGTACTCGACTTCTGCTTCGGCGAGCGCTGTCTTGTCCGAGATGCACCAATAGACGGCCTTGCGTCCGCGATAGACGTAACCTTTGCGCAGGAAGGTCAGGAACGCCTCCGCGATCACCGCTTCGTATTCAGGGTCCATCGTCAGGTAAGCAGCGTTCCACTCTCCGGAAACACCCAGGCGCTTGAAGTCATCACCTTGCAGCTTCACGTACTCTTCGGCATAGCGCCGGCAGGCCCGGCGGATATCGACCTGCGTCATCTGCGCCTTGCGGGCACCCAGCTCTTGGTCCACCTTAATCTCAATGGGCAGCCCGTGGCAGTCCCAGCCGGGCAGGAAGGGCGCGTTGTATCCCGCCAGGGTCTTCGACCGGACAATAAAGTCCTTGAGCAGCTTGTTTAGCGCGTGGCCCAGGTGAATAGCGCCATTGGCGTAGGGCGGACCATCATGTAGGGTAAACAAGGGGGCGTCTTTGCGCGCCGCGCGGATTTGTCCGTAGAGGTCCATCTCGGCCCACTTGGCGAGCCATTTGGGCTCATTTTGGGGCAGATTGGCCTTCATCGGAAACTTCGTCCGAGGCAGGTTCAGCGTACTTTTCAGGTCTAGGGTTTTCTGCATCTCCTCTCCACTATGGGGTGCCCACGGGACGCGGATTCATTATAGAGAATACCTTCAGCGGGTGTCTATGAAGGGGTGGAGCCGAGAGGTGGTCCTACCCTGACGGGTAAGGGCCGACGCCGGGATCATCGCCGGCCGACATCCTACCGCACCACACCTCGACGCTGCACACGAGGTGTGGAAGGTGTGGCAGTCAAATCGCCGCTGTAGAGAGCACCAATGGGATTCTACCAGGACCACATTGTTCCTTCACTGATCAGCTTGGCCATGCGTAACCGCGTGCTGCAGCCGTACCGGCAGCGGCTGGCCGCTCAGGCCGAGGGGCGGGTGTTGGAGATTGGGGTTGGCTCCGGATTGAATCTGCCGTTTTACTCGCCGCGTGTCGCCGAAGTGCTCGGGCTTGACCCCCAGGCTAAGCTTCTGCGCATGGCCGGCCGGCAGCTTTCTAGCGTTCCGCTGACCCTCGTCGGGGGATCGGCGGAGTCGATTCCTTTAGGAGACGCATGCTTCGATACGGTGGTCACCACCTGGACATTGTGCACCATTCCGAAAGTTGTATGCGCTCTGGGGGAAATGCGCCGCGTCCTGAAGCCTGGCGGGAAGCTGCTGTTTGTCGAGCACGGACTTGCTCCGGAGGAAAGCGTCCAGCGCTGGCAGCACCGGCTGAATCCCCTGTGGAGAAGGTTTACGGGCGGCTGCAACCTGGACCGCCCCCTTGCCATGCTCATCCGCGAGGCGGAGTTCGAGATCACCCATCTCGAAACGGGGTATATGCAGGGACCTCGGATGATGACCTTCATGTACGAGGGTTGCGCCCGCAAAGGTTAACGGCAAGAGTCCAGGCATTGAAGGTAAGCGGGAGCACGGGGGAGGCGCCGACCTTATCCTGGGCTGGATAGAAGCGTGACTCCTGGCCGTTCGGAATGTGCCAGCGTTCTTGAGTATCGGAGCAGCAGACTCTTCAACCACGCCTGGGCTTGCGGATCGCCAGCGCCCAGGTGCGGACCGATCGGGGAGCCGCAGCAAATGAATTCTCCGCGCCCGATCCGCCGGCGGCACGCAGCGGGTGTGTCGCCGATGCGCGCCACCTCGCTTGCGTCCTTGCCTCGCACCGAGACGAGGCGGCTGAAGTCCCGAACCATCACCGGCAGAGGCCAGCGATAATGGACATAGGGCAAGCTGCCGGCTTCCGCGTGCTGCGGCCACAGTGTGACCGGTGGATCAGCCTCCAGGCCGAAATAGGACCTTAGCAGCCGCTGCTCCGCTCCGAAAAGCGCCGATTCCGCGTACCCTGCGCCCGTCTCGTAGACTACGGCCGTGCCCGCCGCGCAAAGCTGGCGGAGGGTCCACGCAACCTCGCCCGCTCGCAGGATTCCGCCCGGCACGAGAAGCAGCCGCGCCGGCTTGATCGCGCCTGGGCCGACCCGTTCGAAGGCGATGCCACACGCCGCCAAGCCGCGCGCAAAGCCGGCCACTGATTCCGGCAAAGCACCGGACTCACCCCAATCCACCAGGAGGCAGGCGGTGCAGTCTTGGCGGGCAAAGAAGGAGCCCCAGGGGGTCCATCGCCCAAGCGCCAAGGGAGCGGCAGCGATACTACCCAGGAATCGGCGGCGCGGCACCGTCATCAGAGCCTTCCCGCGATCAAGCGGTCGATAGCGGCCGCGGTGTCATAGAACTGCTGATCCTGGGCGAAGCGATAGCGGTCCTCCATCTCCGCCACCAGCCAGCCGTCGTACCCCACCTTGTGCAGGGCGGCGCGAATGGCTGGCCAGTTGTTGTTACCCAAAAAAAGATTGGTGTAGACGCTCTCTTCGCCGCAGCGGCCGCGATGCTTCTTGACATCCTTCAGATGAATCCGCGTAATGTGCGGTCCGTGAATCTCGATCCACTGCTCGGCGAAGCCGGTGTCATGAATGTTACCGACGTCTAGGTGCAATCCGACGTAAGGCTTGTTGACATCCTGGAGAAATGTCTGGAATTCCCGCGGGCTTAACAAGAACCGCTGCTCGGAGTTGCAGTTTTCGCACCCAATCTTCACGCCTGTCTTTTCTGCTTGATCCCCTAGCTGCTGCAAGGCATCGACACAGCGGGTGTAGACCTCGTTGTAGGGCACTTCCTCGGTCACCAGCCCGGCTACCACTAGGATGGCGTCCGTCTTGAGCAGCTGCGCCGTCTCGAGCTGACGCTCGACAATACGCATGGCCTGCGCCCGCACCTTGGGATCGCGCGCCGAAAGGGGAGCTCTCCAGTGCAGGCCGGTCGAGACGTTGGAAACCACTAGCCCGGCGTTTTCCACCTTGCGCCGCAGCTCGATCACCTGCTCATCCGTGGTGCTCATTTGAAACCACGGCACGTCGCCCAGCCAGAGCTCCACCCCGTCGTACCCTGCCTTCTTGATGAGCTCCAGACCCTGCTCGAAGCTCCAGCCGGGGGGAATCATGTTATCGCCAATAGCTTTTTTCATCAGCTCCTACCCGTTCTAGTTGTTCCAGCAAGTGGTGGCATCTTACCACGGCTCACCGGGCGCTGTTGGCGCATGATCGCGTATAGGCCCGGGGTCAGCTTACACAACAACCGAGCCTTGTGTTACCATTCCATACATAGGAGTGGTATGATTACTTATAAGTTAATCTGTGACGCCGAGGCTCAGACGCAACTGCCCGGAGTGAACGCTTGACCTGCGACCGGCAATTTCAGCCCCTTCCCGGGGATACTAAAACGAACGGCTGCTTCCTTTGGCCGACCGCACCTGAAAACCCCACACCCCGCTCGCGAGGACGCTCGCTGTTGGCCTTGCTGACCCTGGTGCTCCTCGGTGGAGGCGGGGCGAGGGCTTCGGAGGCAAAGCTTCCGACTCTGACCTCGGCACGGCAGATCCAGCAATTAAGCCGCTCCGAGGCCGCCAAAGGCTACCCCGTGCGCCTACGCGCGGTCGTCACGTACTACAATCCCTCGACACTGGACCTCTTTCTGCACGACTCGAGCGGCGGCATTTGGGTGCACGTTCCCCAAGGCGCGCCAGCTGTCAAACCCGGCGATCTGATTGACATCCAGGGCGTCAGCGAACAACCCGACTTTGCTCCGCAGATTGGGCATCCTCGCTGGCACGTCATCGGGCGGGCACCCCTGCCGGCGGCGGCAGCGGTAACCTTCGGGCAGATGGTTTCGACTCGCGAGGACGGCCAGTGGGTAGCGGTGAAAGGAGTTGTCCGAAGTGCGGCAATAGATTCTTCCTTTGGTCTGCTCTTCCTTCGAATAGCCATAGAGGGTGGCCAGATCACCGCCCAAATCCCTGGCTTTCGATCAGGGCCTCCGCCGCCGCTGATTGACGCCGAGATCATGGCTCGTGGCAACTGCGGCGCCGTTTTCAACCCGAAGAATCAGCTGATTGGCGTCACCCTCTATGTGCCGGACCTGAGCCAGATCAAGGTTATCCAACCTCCACCACCCGATCCCTACACCCAGCCCGTACAACCGATTATTGATCTGCAGCGTTTCAGTATTCGCCAACCTACGGGCCACCGCATTCACGTTCGAGGGGTGGTGTTGCTGGCGCTGCCGGGCGACTCGCTCTACGTCGTTGATGAGACGGGCAGCCTTTACATCCGCAGCCGCCAGCAGACGCCGTTGCGGCCCGGGGACCGCGTGGACGTGGTGGGCTTTCCCGGCGTCGTCAACCAGCATCCGGCGCTTGAGGAGTCCGCCTTCCGAGTGGCCGGACACGGTTCGCCTCCCGTTCCGGCACGGATCACGGCGGAGCAGGCACTGAAGGGTGGCTATGACTCGTCCCTGGTCGAAATTGAAGGGATGCTGGCACAGGCGGCCGTGACGCCGCAGGAAGCATTGCTGGTCCTGCGGCAGGGTGCCACGTTGTTTACGGCTGTATCCGCGACGAAGCCTTCGGATCCAGTCTTGGCCTCGTGGCGGGAAGGCAGCTGGCTTCGGGTGACCGGCGTCTGCGTGGTCGAGACCGATGCCATGGGGAACCCAACCTCCTTCGCCATCAGGTTCAGCGGACCGGAAGCTATCGCCGTTCTCAAGAAGCCTTCCTGGTGGACCATCCAGCGAGCGTTGACGCTGGGTGGGCTGTTGGGGATCGCGATTTTAGCCACCTTAAGCTGGGTCGAGATCCTGCGCCGTCGTGTCGAGGAACAGACGGAGATCATTCGCGCCACGCTCGATTCGACTGGAGACGGGATTCTGGTGACCCATTCGCTTGGCCGTGTGGTCACCGCGAACAGCAACTTTTACCGTATGTGGAAGATTCCAAAGGAGCTGCAGTCAGCGCGCGACGACCGGGGGCTGCTCGAGCATGTTGTCTGCCAGCTGGCCCACCCGGAGGCAGTTCTGGCTAGGATCCGCGAGCTGGATTCCAAGCCTGAGGCCAAGTCCGATGATCCGTTGGAACTGGCGGACGGGCGGGTGTTTGAGTGCCATTCGGAGCCGCAGTGGATTGGCGGGCGGCCGGTGGGCCGCGTCTGGGCGTTTCGCGATGTGACCTCGCGCAAGCGCACCGAGCGCGAGCTGCAGCGGGCCAAGGAAGCCGCCGAGGCCGCCAGCCGGGCCAAGAGCGAATTTTTGGCCAACATGAGCCACGAAATTCGCACCCCCATGAACGGGGTCATTGGCATGCTCGAGCTGGCGCTGGAGACGCGCCTCTCGGCTGAACAACGCGAGTATCTCACCATGGCGCGAAGCTCGGCGGATTCGCTGCTCACCGTGATCAATGACATTCTAGACTTCTCCAAGATCGAGGCGGGCAAGCTGGAGCTCGACTCGACCACGTTTAACCTCCGTGACTGCCTCGAAGATACGGTCAAATCCTTTGCCATCCGCGCCCATCAGAAGGGTATCGAGCTGGCGTGCGACGTGCGGCCTAAGGTGCCCCTCCGCGTGCGCGGTGACCCCACGCGGCTGCGCCAGATCGTCACCAACCTGGTGGGGAACGCCCTAAAATTTACCGAGCACGGCGAAGTCATCGTGTCGGTGGAGGTCGAGCGCTGGCAAATCCCGCGCCTGACGCTCCACTTCGCGGTGCGGGACACCGGCATTGGCATTCCGCACCGAAAGCAGAAGCTGATCTTCGAGGCCTTTTCGCAGGCGGACGCCTCGACCACCCGGAGGTACGGTGGCACCGGACTGGGTCTCACCATTTCATCGCGCCTGGTATCGATGATGGGCGGGAGAATCTGGGTGGAGAGCCAACCGGGCAAGGGCAGCACGTTCCACTTTACCATCGAAGTGGAGGCGGCTCCGGAAGCAGGGCAGACCGAACCACAGGAGAGGCTTTCACTTTCCGGCGTCCGCGTCCTGATTGTGGACGACAACGCCACCAACCGACGGATCTTGGCGGAGATGCTCCATCACTGGCAAATGAACCCCGACGATGCTCCCGACGGGCTCGCCGCCCTCAGCAAGCTCGAACAGGCTGCCAGCACCGACGCGCCCTTTCAGCTGGTGCTGACCGACGCGCACATGCCGGATATGGACGGCTTCGCCCTGGCCGAACACGTCAAGCAGAACCCCCGGCTAGCCCAGGCCACTATCATGATGCTAACCTCGAACGGCCAGCGGGGCGACGCTGCCCGCTGCCGCAAGCTCGGAGTTGCCGCCTATCTCACCAAGCCTGTCCGTCAAGCCGAACTTCAGGAAGCGATCCGGCGCGTCCTTGGCCAGGCCTCGGCAGGCCGTAAGCGCGAATCCCTGATCACGCGCCATTCGCTCCGGGAGCAGTCGCTTCCGGCATCAGCCGGACGCCGAGTGCTTCTGGTGGAAGACAACCCTGTTAACCAGCAGTTTGCGCGGCGGCTGCTCGAAAAACGAGGCTACGTGGTGACCCTTGCCAATAACGGGCGGGAGGCCGTCGACCTGTACGGCGAGCAGGAGTTCGACGTGGTGTTGATGGACGTCCAGATGCCCGAAATGGATGGCTTCGAGGCTACGGCGGCCATCCGCGCCCGGGAAAAGGAAACCGGCCAGCACATCCCGATCATCGCCACTACGGCTCACGCCATGAAAGGAGACGAGCAGCGCTGCCTCGAAGCGGGTATGGACGCCTACATAAGCAAACCCGTACAGGCCCAGCAGCTCTTTTCCGTGCTTGAGGCAGTGTGCGCTGGTCGACTGCGGTTGCAACCCTCGCAGGGCTAAAAATGCCGGAACGAAGCCACTAAGTTATTGAAAACACAAGAAGTCTGTCCGCCAGGGTTCCCGTTGGCGCCCAGTTCACCACTGGATCGGATTGAATCGGGTGCGCTGCCTGAGACACCCGCTGGGAAGGATCTCAAACTTGGGGTTGCCGCTGCGACGCGCTCGGGTCCCGAAGACTAAAAGAGGTAAAGTCCGATTCAAGATTGCCCTGGTCTAGAGGCTTGCATTGGGACTGAAACGAAAAATTTAAGGAACGAAGCCACCAAGTTACTGAAAATACGTACCGGGATAACTTAGGATGTCAAACGGCGGAGGCGGCGGGAGGGGAGCAGCAGGTGGGCTTGTTTACAGAGCAAATGATACAGACGAGCCGGACCCAAAATACCGGTTGACAAACCCGATCGGCTGTCTGATACTTTGCGCCAGCGCGCGTTGTTAGTCATGCGACGCGTAGCGGGCCTGATTTCGTTCTTAAACTTAACTTTCACTTGCTTCGCCCCGGGTTACCGAGCCCGCCTAAGAATCCAGGCTGGAGGGCGGAGCCCCAGTTTCCTGTTAGCGTCCGGTATGATTGGTCCTACGTCATGGAACGCCGGCAAGTTGGCTGGGGAGAGGGTCCCATGAACAAATGGATTGCCCACTGGCTAATGCTTCTGGTCATTGGGTTCTGGCCACTGCTAATACGTGCCCAGGTGGACACCGGCACGGTTCTGGGCACGGTGAAAGACCTCTCCGGGGGTGTAGTCCCGGGCGCCAAGGTGATCTTGACCAACGAGAGCACTGGGCTCACTCTAACCACGACTTCAGCCGCCGACGGGACGTATATCTTTACGCCCGTCAAGGTGGGCACCTACTCGGTTGAGACAGAAGTGGCCGGCTTCGAGAAAGCGATCCGGAAGAACGTTACCGTGGAGTTACAACAGCGCGTGGTGGTGGACTTCACCCTGCGGCCTGGTGCATTGACGCAGGCGGTGGTGGTGAGCGGCGCACCACCGCAACTGCAGACCCAGGACGCGTCGGTAGGCCAGGTGGTGGGCGCACGCGAAATCAACAACCTGCCACTGAACGGACGCAATTTTACCTTCCTGGCACAGATCGTGGCGGGGGTCAATACGCCCCAGGCTGATACGCGGGGCAACGCGGCCTCCGGCGCCTTCTCGGCCAATGGGGAGCGGCCGGCACAGAACAACTACCTTTTGGACGGCATCGACAACAACTCCAATACCATCGACTTCCTCAACGGCACCAACTTTGTCGTCCTGCCTCCGGTGGATGCCATCCAGGAGTTCAAGGTCCAGACGAGCAACTACAGTGCCGAGCAGGGACGGGCGGGCGGGGCCATCCTCAATGCCACCGTCAAATCGGGGACGAACGAACTTCACGGCGATTTCTGGGAATTCTTTCGCAACGACAAGCTGGATGCCGCCGACTTCTTCGAGGACGCGGGAGGCATCCAGAAGGGCGAGTTTCGCCTGAATCAGTTCGGTTTCACGGTGGGCGGGCCGGTGGTGATTCCCCACAAGTTCAATGGGCGAAACAAGCTGTTTTTCTTCGGCGACTATGAAGGTACGCGGCGGCGGCAAGGCAGCGTCTTCACCAATTCCGTTCCTACAGCACTCGAGAAAGCAAGCGGTTATACCAACTTATCGGAGCTCATCACCGAGCAGACCGGCAACGTGAGCAGCACGGACGTGCTGGGCCGGACTTTTCCCTTCGGAACCGTGTTCGATCCGGCTACGGTGCGCCCGGTGGTTTGCGGGACGACGGACGCTGAAACCGGCCTGCAGGCCCCCAGCTGTGCTTCGGTAGGGCAGCCTGCCGGAACCATCCTGAGCTATGTTAGCGACCCCTTCTTCGGGCCTAACGGGACATCCCCCGTGGGCAACAGAACAGACTTTACAGGGCTGTGCCCGAACACTGGGTCTTGTCTGCTCAATCAGCTTCCGGCCGGACGTCTCGATCCCAATGCCATCAAACTGCTAGGCCTTTACCCACCAGCTCAGCGGCCCGGGATCGTCAATAACCAGACGTCTAATCCCAATCTGCGGGAGAATCGCAACGGCTTTGATATCCGGACGGACTTCAATGCTAACGAGAAGAACCAGCTCTTTGGCCGCTTCAGCTATGTCAATGATCCGCAGTTCATCCCCGGACCTTTTGGAGGGATCGCTGACGGCGGCGCTTTCCAGCAGGGAGTCCAGACGGCCCTTTCCGAGCAGGGCGTCCTAGGCTGGACGCGTGGCCTCTCACCCACGGCGGTGAACGAAGCGCGATTCGGCCTCACTTACATCCATACCTCGCGGAACGGTCCCGAGGGTAACACCATGGGGCTTCCGGCGCAGTTTGGGATTCTGGATGTTCCCCAAGTGCCGGAGAATGGCGGCCTTCCCGCGTTCACCATTGGCGGCCTCAACACCCTCGGCACCAATGCCTTCCTGCCTTCCGATGAGGTGAATAGCACCGTACAGGTGACGGATAACTTCAGCAAGGCCTATGGAAAGCATGCTTTTAAGATGGGTTTCGAGTTTCAGCACATCAAGTTCTCCACCCTTCAGCCCTCCTGGTCGCACGGCCAATTCGACTTTGGCGGCACTTATACTGGACCAGGCAACACGGGTATCGCTCAGCTCCTCCTCCTGCCCTGCCCCGGCGGCGGTGACCCAACGCCGTCACCGGTGGGCTGCCCCAACGTGCTGAATGCGGTGCCCAACGTGGGTGGTGCGGACGCCGTCTTTACGTCCAACATTTCGCTCGTCGACGATTTGCACAATTACTACGGTACGTACTTTCAGGACGACTGGAAAGTGACGCCCAAATTGACTCTGAACCTCGGCCTGCGCTGGGAGCACTTCGGACTCCCAGAGGAAGCTCACGGGCGGCAGGCCAACTTCGTGCCTGGCGTTCCTTTCCAAACCGCAGCTTACCTGGTCCCCGACACCACCAAGAATCGCGCCATCTTCTCCACCTTTGCTCCCAGTGTGGCTCCCAACGGTTTCAGCGCTGCACTAGCCACGGACGGCATTGCGCTCACATTTGTGAAGAACAAGCCGGAACTCGCCGATGCTCAGAACCGTAACTTCGCTCCCCGCTTCGGCATGGCTTATCAAATTACGCCCAAGCTGGTCATGCGCGGCGGCTTCGGCATCTTTTACGGCGGTTTTGAGGTGCAAAACGGAAACAACCAAGGCAACAGCTTCCCGTTCCAGTTCAACTTCGGATTGTTCAGCCCGAACTCGAATACCCCAATTACCGTCCCCGGCCTTTCGAACGCCCCCGCGGGTTGCAGCGTGGCATACACCTTTGAGCTCGGCTTCGCCTGTACTCCCCTCGATCCCGCCCTGGTGCCGGGCTTCGGAGTGGGGCTGACCGGGCTCCAGACCAACTTCCAGACGCCCTACTCCGAGGGCTGGAATCTGACGTTCGAGTACGCCTTTACCCCCACGCTCACCCTGACCATGGGTTACGTTGGCAACAGCACACATCACCTAGAGCTTTTCAAGGGCGCCAATACTGTGTCCCAAATCCTGCCTCCGAACACTTGCCTGGAAGCTCCCAGCTGTCCCGGCCAGAATCCCGGCAACGTCAGTTACGTACCGTTCCCACACTTCTCCCCCGGCCAGACGTACCAAACTACAGACGGCGACAGTTACTATCATGGCCTTCAGACAACTCTCGAGAAGCGGTTTTCGCGAGGATTGAACTTCCTCGCGACCTACACCTGGTCGCGATGCCGAAGCGATGCAGCGGACCTGCTCAACGCTACTGCTATCGGCTCCTATCGTGCGGTGAATGTTCCCGGCGCCGGGATCAAGCATGACTACGGTGACTGTGACTTCGACATCCGGCATGTCGTTCACTTCAGCGGCGGATACGAGCTCCCCTTTGGCCGGGGCAAGAGTTTTCTCAAAAACACCAGCCGTGTGGTGGACCTCCTACTTGGTGGCTGGAGCACGCAGTGGATCACAACGCTCGAGGGCGGCCAGCCGATTACCATCCCTTGCTCGGCCGACGATAATCCGGCCTCTGGGGTGGGCTGTTATGCCTTTACTATTCCCGGGGTGAACCGCCACGGGCCTGGAGCGCCTGACCATTTCTTGAATCCGGCAGCCTTCACTCAGCCGTGCCCGCCCCAGGGCTTTCCGCAGCCCTCCAAGTGTATCCCGGTGGGAACCGGTCTCGCCTTGCTCGGGGGGACGGCAACGCAGGTCTCGGGTCCGGCCATCAACCGGCTGGATTTTTCGCTGTTCAAGAACTTCCAGTTGTCGGAGCGCTTCCGCTTACAATTCCGCAGCGAGTTTTTCAACATCCTGAACCATCCGACCTTCAACGCTCCAGGATTCGGCGGCAACGGCGTCATTGCCATCCCTGGATCGCTCGATTTCTCGAACAGTGCTTTCGGAGAAGTCGGGTCCACGCGCTTTCCGTTCAATGATCCGCGGCAGATTCAGTTTGCCTTGAAGCTCTACTATTGAGGTGGAATTCGCTGTGACCCGAAAGGGGCGGCCATGCCAGCCCGTCGCACGAAAGCTTGTGAAAATCTGGCCTCCTTTTGCCGAACCGGCATGCGCAACGGGGTTGGCCGTTTTGCAGAGGCCCCCGTCTCCGCACGTTGGCGTGATGGCTGGCGACCCGGCCTGCTCACGGTGCTGGCCGCCCTGATGCTGCTGGCTGGCAGGGCGGCGGCAGGCAAGGCGGGCCAGGAGAAGTCCGCACCCGCCAGTTCTGCATGCTTGCTGATTCAAGGACGCATCGTGGCCATGCACGGCGCAGTCTTGTCCGTCAAGACGCCGGACGACTACCCCGGCACGGGTCCTGGCGTCCATGCCCAGGTGGTGGTGCGGGGGCCCGTCTATGAAGTGGACATCTCTGGTGCCCGCCTCTTGCTGCCCGATGGACGCCGCACGGACACCTTGCCGCTGGCGCTGGGTGAGCGCGTGGTCATGATTCTGAATGACGCGGGGGCGGTGCAGCCTCCGAGGCCCGGCGTGCGCCAGGCGTATCGCGCCGCGGTCGTGGAGCGCCTGGCGGCAAGCGATAAGATTACCGGGCATTGAGCGGCTGCAGATAGGCTTGCGGCAACCTGCTATCGTTTTCGCGCCGTCCGCTTGGCGGTCAGCAACCGGTCGTGACCACCGCAAGCAAACCGACTGCCTTTGTTCGCAAGAGTGGAGCCGTGCTCTCATCAGGCGCTGCAGCATTTCTGGCGTCGCTGGTGGTGCTCACCGGCACCCGGGCGCTTGCCCAGAAGCTCGAATGCGCGCTGAAGCTTCCGGACTTCACGGCCCTCCAAGTGACGGAGTCGCGCGGTCGGCCGCTGCCCTCCATGAAGGTCTATTACTCGGCCGCGACGTTGCGGCTGGAACGCGGACCCGGCCTGGCCACGCTCTATCGCTTTGAAGAGGGCGAGGCCTATGACCTGCTCGCTAGGGCGGATGCGTGCCTCAAAAGGAGAACCAGCCAGGTGACCGCCATCCCCAGCCCGATCGAGCTCTTGTTCGGCACCGTGGCAAAGCGGACGGCATCGGGTTCCGATGTGGTGAAGGGTCATATCTGTCATGTCGAAGACGTCATCGTCACAACCGCGCAAGGCAAGAGTATCCACTCCAGGGTTTGGGTTGCACAGGATCTCCAGGGTGTTCCGCTAAAGATCGAGACTGATTCCGAGCACGGCCCGATGACAGCCACCTTCCGCCAAGTGGTGCTCGGAAAGCCCGAGGCGGCTCTGCTCACCCCGCCTGCCAAGTGTACGCCACTCGAGCACATCGGCCAGGAGGCCCAGTGACGTTCGTTCGTGGTATGGCTGCGCTCTATGGCGTGGGGGAGGTCAATGCTCGGTCGTCCTGGGAGCGGTGGCCCGAGGATGGCAGCGAAGGCTCAGGGAGCCGTCGCCTATTTGGTCGAAGCGCAGGTTCAGGATGGGATATCGGCGCCAGTCCTTGTAGTCGAAGTGCCACCACTCTTTCTCGTACACGGTGAAGCCCTGCTCTTCCATGGTGTGGCGTAACAGAGCTCGATCCCAACGCTCGAGGGACGTCCCACCCGGATAGAACGGAAAGGCGCGCTCTGTCATTTCGTCGTACCCGCTGACCATTGGCACCTCGTTCCCGGTCCGCAGATCATAAAGCGTCAGATCCACCGCGCAACCGCGATTGTGCCGCGAGCCCTGGGTGGGGTCGGCCACGAAGATATGGTCCTGGTCGGGCACGGCATCCCAGAACATTTTGGTGACATACCACGGGCGGTAGGCATCGTGAATCAGCAGGCTGTAGCCGAGTTCATGCAGCTTCTCGTTGGCTCGTACCACAGCTTCTGCCGCCGGCCGTTGCATGAAGGCGCGGGCCTGCTGGTAAAGGGGCGTGCCGAGAAAATTGTTCGGGGTGGCATAGCGGATATCCAGTTTGATCGTTGGATCCAGTTCGATCAGCTCGACGAGGTCCGGCCTTAAGAAATCCCCTGTCTCCTTCGGCGGCTGCTCCGCCAGCGCTTCGCGCCTCAGCTCGTCGACCGGCTTTAACGGCCGGATGCGAAATATTTCGCTAGCCGGGGTTGCCTCCGGACGCCGCCGGAATTCCACCCAGCCGACTTTCGCCGCGATAACGGCGCCGCGCGCATCGCGAACGAAGGAAACGCGCTCGCCATCATAAAGACCGTAGTCGGGGAACTGGAAGACATCTTTTGCAATCTGCTTGAGGGGAGCGTATTCAAACCACTCGATCAGCGCCGTCAAGCGGCCATCCTTCTCGAGAATGTAGAGCGTGTCGTAGTCCCAGCCGTACTCACCGATGAAGTCCTTCCAACTCGCGGGCGGGGGGGTCGGCCTTGTCCTTTGGACCGCCGGCAGCCGCTGTGACCCGACCTGGATGGCGCCGTCCAGTGCTTCAACCGCGGTGCCGTAGGCCAGCCGGTCGTCCACGACCAAGCGGTTGCCGAGGGAGCGCAATTCCACCTGAAAACCGCCGCGCTGGGGAAGCATGAAAAGATGCCCTTCGCGCTCGCAGAGATCGATGGCATCTGGTCCAGTGCCGTACCGGCCTGCCAGGCGGCGCGCCCTGGCGGGATCAACCGCGGAAGCGAGCTCGATTGTGGGAAGTGGATGGTACTGGTGCTTTGCCAGCATCAAGCGCAGCGCCTCGGTCACCATATGGTCGGTGACCGCGTTCGCGCTGTCCAGCGTTGCGATGGCGACCGCCCCTAGCTTGTCATCCGGTAAGGCCTTGAGCGAGGTCGCAAAGCCGTAAATGGCTCCGTCGTGGCCTACGGCGCGGTGTCCGTCTACGCTGCCGAGAACAAATCCGAGCCCGAACTGGGCTGGTTGCCCGGCAACGGCGAACTGCGGCCTCCACATTTCATCCAGCATGCGGCGGCTTACCACCTGCCCGCCCGGGCCCCGTCCGCCCGCAAACAGCACGCTTTCAAACTTGCCGAGATCGAGCATGGTGGTGTACAGGCTGCCAGCAGGAAAGATGCCGATTTGGAAAGCAGGCGCAGCAAAGAACCGCCCGTCGTAGGTCCACATCTGGGCATATGCCAGATCACGCAGGAGGTCAGGTGCGGGCTCGAAGCTGCTGGTGCGAAGGCCCATCGGGTCGAGCACCGCACGCTTGAGGTAGGCAGCAAACGGCTGGCCGGTTCGTTGCTGGAGAAGATAGCCCACTACGGTGACGCCGGCATTCGAGTATTTAGTGTGCGTTCCCGGGGGATAGACCAGAGAGGTCTGGTTCAAGCTGTGCACCACGCCCGCGAGGCCGGGCGGATTGGCGTCGAAGTAGTGGCCCGCTGGAGGCTCGCGCACCAGCCCGGAGCGGTGGGACATTAGCTCCCGGAGCGTGACGGGCTGGGAGAAGGGATTCCTGGGGTGAAAGTCGGGGAGGTAAGTGGATACCGGAGCGTCCAGATCCAGCTTGCCCTGCTCGGCGAGCTGCATGATAGCGAGGTCAGTGAAGAGTTTGGACACTGAGCCCACGCGGTATACAGTGCTGGCCGTGACCTCGCGTTTCAGGGCCGGATCCTGATAGCCGAAGCCCTGCGCCCAGACGATACGCTGGTCATCGACGAGGGCCACCGCGATCGACGGAATGCGCTTGTCGTGTAGTTCATGCTCGATGAGCGGCTGGAGTCTTTCTACGACGTCCGCATAATCGCTGTCAGCGGCTACGTTTAAGGGAGGACGTGGCCCTCCCGCAGCGGAGCCGCAACCCAGCGCCGCGATCCCCAGCCACAGAACGGCCTTAGCGGCGGACCACCATGGGTCTATGGGTCGAGCTCCTTCGATGGCCCTCACCCACACGTTGGCGGCTTTCCTCTCTTCCGTGGTCATACGGCAGTCCACCCCCTCGATCTTGACCCATTCCGGCGAAAAACCCGCATGAAATTCATTCCGCCTTGACCGGCAGCTCGATGTACGACGCATAGCGCTTTGAGTGGTAAACGCGTTGCGTCGCCACCTGGTAATCGGACGCCGAGGCCTTGTAGATGTTCGGTACGAACTTCTGGGGATTGCGGTCGATGACCGGGAACCATGTGCTCTGGACCTGAACCATAATCTGGTGACCCTTGAGGAAGGTGTGGTCAGTAGTGTGAAGGTCGATCGTGTAGGCGATGACTTGGCCCGGAGGCACCGCCTCCGGACGCTCGAAGCTCTTGCGGAAGCGGGCGCGGAAGACCTCGTCCGCGATCATGAGCTGGTAACCGCCCATGGCCGGGTCGGAGGGGTAGTCCTGCGGGTAGACGTCAATGAGCTTGACGATCCAGTCGGCGTCCGAGCCTGTCGTGGATGCGAGCAGGTGCGCGACAATGTCACCGGTCACCGTCAGGTCGCGATCGAGCACCGGCGTCTGCCACGCCACTACGTCAGGACGCAGGTAGACAAAGCGCTGGTCCTCAACCAGCCACGTGGCCCAGCCAGGCACCGCGCCATACGTCGGGCCGATCGGGCGGTGGCGGTAAGGGACGGGGTGCGCCGGATCCGAAACGTAGGTGTCGTACGAGGGCCGCTCGTTGTCGGCCGGGGGATTGAAGGAGAGCCCCCCGCCACCGTGAAGGTAGAGCTTCCGAAGGGTGATGCCCTGGCGCGGAGGCCACTGGTCATATTGAATCCACTGGTTGCGCCCGGTTTCAAAGGTCAGTGCCTCCTGAAGCGGCAGCTGACCTTTGCCTTTCAGCCAGTAGCTGAACCATGGTAACTGCACATGTTCGCGAAAATACTTGCTGGTATCGCTGCCGAACTCAATCTTGCCCAAGTGGCTTCCGTCCGAGCCCGCCCAGCCACCGTGATTCCACGGCCCAGCCACGAGGTAGTTGAGGTGATCGCTGTCGTGCTTTTCAAGTAATTCGTAGATTTTGTTAGGACCGTAGAAGTCCTCCTGGTCCCACCAGCCGGTTACATTCAGATTCGGCACTTTCAGTTTGAGCGATTGTAAGTAAGGTGCAAAAGCCTGCTTTTTCCAGAATTCGTCGTAGTTCGGGTGTTCGACGAAATGGTTCCAGGTAGGCACGCGGCCGTGGAGGAAGCGAGTGTTGGCCAACGATAAGGGATTGAGTTCGTTGAGGTACCAGTCGAAGGTATCGAGGCGATCAAACTTGAAAGAGTAGTTTTCCTTGCCGGTCTCCATCTCGGTGGAGTATTCGAAGCCGTAGCTCAACCGGAAAGCGCCGTTGTGGTGAAAGTCGTCGCCGAGAAACTGGTCAGCCGGCGAGGCCTGCTCGGATGCGGCTTTGAGGGCCGGATGTGGTTCGAGCAGGGCCATGGTGGTGAGCCATCCGCCGTAGGAAATGCCGAGGATGCCGACCTTGCCGTTGTTATGAGGAACGTTTTTAAGGAGCCAGTCGATGGTGTCGTAGGTGTCGGTGCCTTCGTCGATGGACTTGGGGTCCTTTGGATCCCGTGGGTCGCGCAGCATGACGAACGTGCCTTCGGAGCCGTATCGGCCCCGGATGTCCTGGAAGACGAAGATGAAGCCTTCAGGGATCATCTCTTGGTAGCTGCGCAGCCGGCGCGTGAAGCCTTTCTCGTCATCGTGGAGTCCGTAGGGGGTGCGCTCCAGGATAAAGGGCAGGGGTTCGTCGGCGCGCTTGGGAATGTAGATCTCCGTGTGAAGCTTGATGCCGTCACGGACGGGGATCATGACGTCCTGTTTGTCAAAGAGCCGCGAATAATCGGGCTGGCTTTCGTCACCTCTTCCGTGGCTGCTCGAGGGATTGAACGGCGTGACAACAAGAAGAAACAGAAGGGTTGACAGGATGCGTCGTCGCATACTCTGGACATCTCCAGCGGAGGAATTGGCTCACGGATTCGCAAGCCGTGGGAAGATTTGCGGCGTGCGTCAGCCTGCTGCCGCTTTCGTGAGGCCAGCTTAATGGCGGGACGCTATGAAGCTTACCACCACCAAGCCCGGGGGCAAAAGCGGCAGCAGGCTGGCGCACGCCGGGGCGTCTTTGCATACTGGGCAGGTTGTGTTGCCCTGCTACCTTCGGGGCAAGAGTCGCCCAAGCCAGATGCATGGGTCACGGCGCCCTCATAACTCCCAACGCTGTTCAGAACACAAACTTTAGGCTGAATTCCATGGCTCGCGGGTCAGTTTGAATATTGGTAATTTTGCCAAACGAGCACCCGGCTTGGTGCACCGCATCTGGCTGTTGGCCGGGAGCCAGCGGCAGACAAAAGTTGTTTTTCGGGAGCCCCAGGTTCTGGTGATTGAGTGCGTTGTACACTTCCCAGCGAAACTGAAGGTACCGGGATTCGGAGAAGTGGAATTGCTTGGAGAGAGACGAATCGAGATTCCAGAAGCCAGGCCCCCTCAAACCTGGCAGATAGAGGCCCGCGGTGCCGAACTGCCAGAAGCGCGGATCGTTGGGGTTGGGGTTCTGCCAGAAAGTTTGGTCTGAGCCATAAGGGGGCAGGAAAGCGTCAGGGTTGATCCAATCGTTGATGCGCGCTGCCTTAGGCCGGCTGTGGCTCAGTGAGGGATTGCCCACCAGGTCGGGACGGCAGGTCAGCGCGTCGCAGGGGCCGGTAACCTGGAGAGGTGTTCCACTCTCCGCGCTAAAGTTAGCCGTCAGGACCCACCCTCCCAGCACGGCGCCCGCGATGCCGCCGCGGTTGAGGAATCGGCGGCCCGGACCCGCTGGCAGGTTATAAGAGCCGGCGAAGTTGAAGGACTGCGGGATGTCGGAAATGGAGATCGTGCGATCGCCTCTGCGATTGTCCTCGTCCTGGCATCCCGTTCCGAATACCCCCGACGCGCCCGAGGCGAACGATCCGCCCTGCGCTCCAATGCGCCCGCCAATGTTACCCGCGTAACCGGAGTGGATGGGATCAAACAGCTGGGAAGCAAGCTGCGCCACTGTGCAGCTATCAATCTCCTTCGACCACGTATAGGTGGAGATGAAGTTCAGTCCGTGGGAAAAGCGCTTTTGCACCTTGACGTGCAGGGCGTTGTACGACGACGAGGCGTCCAGCACAGTCTGCGAGAAGATACTTCCGAACAACGGATAGGGCACAAGCATGGCGCTGAGCGGCAGCTGAGTGGCGCCCCACGCCTGCTCCATGAGTGCCAGCGCCTTGCCGGAGAAATACTGGCTGACCGGCACCTCGGTATTCAACTGGTTTTGGTATTTCAGCTTATCGGCAGTAGGCACGTAGTTAAAGGAGCGGAAGGTGTCACCGGCCAAATGGGTGCCGTGGGTTCCGACGTAGCCGATCTCAATCATCATGTTGCCGGGAAGCTGTCGCTGAAAGTCAAGGTTCCACATTTGCACCATGGGATCCCTGGAGGGCGGCGGTGCATAAAACTGCAGCGATTGCCCATAGCCCGGCGACCGGTCCTGTGCAGGCGAAAGTTGGTTAGCGGGAATGGGGGGCTGGGTGAGCTGCC
>CADDZE010000036.1 GCA_902812465.1 Acidobacteriota bacterium
CAAATGTCGTGCTCTTCCCCCAGCTTCTCGTGAAAGTGACGCACGTTGAAGTCCGCATATTGCTCCCGGTAGAGTCGCAGCACTTCTTCGGCCAACTCCATCGGCACCCGCTTCGGACTCGGCCTTTGTTGCCGCCGGTCGAACAGCCCGTCGTAACCGTGCTCCTCATACCGCCGCTTCCAGCGCCGCATGCTCCGGCCCGAACTTCCCACAATCTCCGCGGCCTGCCACCATGTGATTCGTTTCGCCATCGCGCGCAAAATCACTTCCTGTACTTTCCTCGTCCGCTCCCAGGCGGCTTCCGAGTATCGTCACCTTCTGCCTCCCTCCCGACAGAATGCCCGATTCCCCTCGCCGCCTTCAGCCGACAGATCACGGCTCATTCATCCGGACATTTAATGTGCTAACGACACAACTCAGGTCAAGTCTTTGACAAAGCCCGCGACTGCTGATAGAGTGGCGCTCGCGTAGGGGTTTTCTTCGCTGGCTTCGCTCTTCGTTCCGACCTGCCTAGAACGCTTTCCCCTCTTACGCAGACGAGGTCTCTATGCGAGGCACGATCAAGAGGTTGATCCGCGACCGCGGCTTCGGTTTTATCCGGGCGGTTGATGGCCAGGAAGTATTCTTTCATCGCAGCAGCCTGCAGGACTTGAATTTCGATACTCTCAGGGAAGGAGAGAGCGTCGAATTTGAGATCGAGCAGGGGCAAAAGGGGCCGCGAGCAGCCAAAGTCCGAGCCAGTCAGAGCTGATCTGCTTGCCGCTGCATCCGGCCCGGCCTGACTAAGCTTCCCAGCCAGCGGCGAACGAAGCAGGGATCATGGTGGCAGCGGTCAAGCGCGCCCTGGGCTGCCTGCAGCCGAAATGAAAGACGAGAGCCGATGACGCCTGCACCCCTGAAACAAATAGGGGGCTAAGGCGTGAAAGTTCGGTAGAAGAACTTGCCCGATAATTCGGCGCGCAACGTTTTGCCACCGATCGGCGTGTCGAATCGGATGCGTTCAGGCGTGGGTTCGCTGCCGAGCTGAAAATAACCTGGCTCGGCGGGCTTCAGTTGGGTTTCGCTGCCGTCTGAGTCGATCATCCACAGCTTGCCCTGCCGCGCGACGATGCGGAAGTTACTGAACCAGTGATCCTCGGACCGGTAGTGGCCCACGTAGGTTTCCCAATCGGGGCGATCGTGAAATACCTTGGGGCCGACATAGCGGGCGTTGACGAACCAGTCGGGCCAAAAGTGGCTTCAGCCACGTGGCCGTCCTGCAGGCCGAAGCGCAGCAGAAACAGGGCAAAATCGGGGTGACTTACGTAGAACGCATCCTTGCCGCGCGGCTCCAGCACAATGCGGTCTTGCCCGTGGACCAGCAGCAGCTGGCTGCCGCTGGTGATCAGTTGTAGTTGCTTTCCGTTGGGCGAAGTATAGGTTCCTTCGTAGTCCGTGGGTGATCGCCGTGCGTTGGATCGACTGGCTCCGGAAAAGGAGGCAGCGTCTCTCCGCGCAGGGCGGCGCGCAGTTAGTCGAGGGCGAAGCCGGCCACCGGGTTGGGGTTGCCCGGACCGTTTACGAAGACCACCGCACCCAAGCCATCGTCGAGGTCTCCCTCCATACGGGACGTATATCCGATCATGCCGCCCCCGTGTCCAAACATCGTGTGGCCATGGGCGTGCCTCACGGCTAAGCCGTAGCCGTAGGACCAGTCGCTGTCCATCTTTGCCCACGGCTGAACCAGAAACCGAAAGCTCTCCTGGAAGAGGACGCGCCCACGCGGCCCTTGTCCGCGGTTGAGCAACATGCGCAGGTAAGCTGCGAGATCGGAGGCGGTGGCAGCCATGCTGCCGTCCCCCGCGCCGTATTCCAGCCAAGGCGCCTCGACCAGGGGCTCGCCGCGATATGTTGGGCGGTCGTCAAAGAAGGGAATGTAGCCCACTGCCAGGCGGCTACGCATGCTGTTGGTGATCGCAGCTTCACTCGAATCCATCCCTAGAGGTGCAAGGATCTGCTCGTGGATCACCTCGGCGTAAGGACGGTGATAGAGGGCTTCGACCAAGTACCCAGGCACTTGGAAGCCTATATTCGAGTAATAGAAGCGCGTGCCCGGCGCGTATCCAGTGGAGCGCTCGTGCAGCGCCACCGCTGTGTAAAGCGACGAGGGAACGTCATCGCGATCAGCGGGCAGGCCGGCCGTGTGGGTCAGCAAATCGTGAACGGTGATGCGGCGATACTGGCTATGGATCTTGAACCACGGAAGGTAGTCGGTCAAGGGCCGGCGCAAGTCAAGGCGGCCCTGTTCCCGCTGCTGAAGCAGCGCGATAGCGGTGAAGGATTTCGAAATGGAGCCGATCTCGAACAGCGTTTGCGGCGTGAGGGGCACCTTCGCCTTCCGATCCGCGAACCCGTAGGCGGAAACACGGAGCAAACCACGGCGGCTGGTCAGCGCAACGGCCATGCCCGGCGTGCCCGCTTGTTTCGTGTAAGCGGCGATGAATTTATCCAGGCGGTCGTAAGCTTCAGCGAAGCGCAGCGCCTCGTCCTGTGGGGTGGCCGTGCACGCGAAGAGCAAGGCGGCTATCATCGCCCAAAGAGGATTGCCAGCGAGGCGTCCAATACTGGGATGTTTCATTGGTGTCTCCTTCCAAAACGGTGCCGGGAGCTCCGATCAGACGTGCCCGACCGTGCTACACCTTGGTTTTAGCTACAAGGTTAGATTATGAAAGAGCGGAGGGATATTTTGCCAGGTAGCCTAGCCGCATGACGAACAGCTCATCTAGCATCTGTTGGTGACGCCGTTCTTGTAAGCGGGTGTACACCTGCCAGTGCCGGTGGCGCAGGTTCTCGATCACTTGGCGACGTCGTTGGGCGGCAAGGAACGCTTGTTGCTGCTGAATTCGCTGCTGTTCCAGGACGGCAATCGCTTCCGCCACGGCGGCGCGGCGCCTATCCCGAATGGCCAGCTCACCCCGATAAAGGTGAAGTTCGGCTCCCTGCATTCCGGATTCAAGGGCTTCGGCCATTCTCCTGCAGATCGCCCGCCGGGCCTCGGTCATTTCGTGGTGGTCCCTTCGCAGCTGCATGATTCGTGCGGACAGGCTCAGCAGGCACAGCCGTTCGGCCTGCTCCAAGCTCTGGCGCAGTCGCAGCACGGGTTGAAGGGGAAAGCGGAAGGGCATGGTCTATCCGCCCAAACCAAGATTTGGATAGGGAACGCGCTCGTGGTTCTTGGACATTCCCACTCTATTCTTTGCTACTCGTCTTGAGTCGTTTGTACACATGAGCGGCATACTCAAGCTCGCGACCGGTGGCAGACCTCTGCCTCCTTACACCTGACTTCCGACTCCCGGTTGCGGTTAACCGGGCAGGGCCATCAGGTTGGCCAGGGTCTGCTCCAGGGGGGCCAACTCGTCGGCGCGTTGCTGTAAGAAGCCGTTGATGACCGGCATGGCGACGACAGCTTGGTCCAGCACGAGGTCCAAGCCTTTCTGGTAGGCACCGACGCGTATTAAGTCCTCTGAGCCCGCGTAGGTAGCCATTAGCCTTCGCACGCGATGCGCCTTCTCAAGGTGCTCGGTGGCGGCGACGGCGGGCATCAACCGGCTTAGGCTGTCGAGGACGGAAATAGCTGGGTAGTGATTCTGCGCAGCCAGGCGGCGGTCGAGCACGATGTGCCCGTCCAGCAGGGCCCGGACTGCATCGACCAGGGGATCCTGTTGATCGTCACCTTCCATGAGAACCGTGTAGAAGCCCGTGATACTGCCCGTGGAGAAACGGCCGGCGCGCTCGATGACTCTTGCCAGCAAAGTGAAGACGGAGGGCGTGTAGCCTTTGGCCGTGGGCGGCTCGCCGGCGGCCAGACCGATCTCGCGCTGAGCCATGGCCACGCGGGTGAGCGAATCCACCACCAGTAACACCTGTTTACCGAGCGAGCAGAAGTATTCGGCGATGGTAGATGCCGCGAGGGCAGCGCGGATGCGAAGGAGTGGCGATTGATCGGAGGTGGAGACGACGACGACAGAACGAGTGCGCCCTTCTTCACCCAGCGCCTTCTCCAGAAACTCCCGCACTTCGCGGCCGCGTTCTCCCACTAGCCCCAGCACGGTCAGATCCGCGGCGCTGCCACGCGCCATCATCCCGATCAGTGTGCTTTTGCCCACGCCGCTGCCGCCGAAAACGCCCAACCGCTGGCCCCGGCCGCAGGTGATGAAGGCGTCGATGGCCCGCACGCCGCAGCCCAGCGCTTCAGTGATGGGCTGCCGCTCGAGGGCGGGCCGGGGCGAGGGATTCAATGGCCAGGCGTCCGGCGTCCGAGGCGGCGGACCCCAGTCCAAAGGCTGTCCGGTGGCGTCGATCACCCGGCCGAGCAGATCCGTGCCCACGCGGAGAGCTGGCTGCTCTCCCCATGTGGCGATACGGTCTCCGTAGCGGATCCCTCCGGGGCGCTCGAGTGGCATCGAGAGCACGGTCGGTCCGCGAAAGCCGACCACTTCACCGGGAAAAACCTTTCCGGAGCTGTCCACAATCACGCAGCACTCCCCCACCGAGCAGCGGGGTCCTTCGGACTCCACGACTTGGCCCAGGGCCTTGGTCACGCGGCCCCACCAGCGCACCGGGGCAGTCTGGCTGAGGCGTTCGAAGTAAGGACTAAGCAATCCGTCTTGCATAGCGGTGGGACGCCGAGTGTTTGGCACGCCGGCCTAGTGATCGCGCAGAGCCAGCAAATCTACGAATCCCCGCTCGATCTCCTTGAGCTGGGCATCCAAAGAAAGATCGGCGCTTCCAACTTCCGATTCGAGCAGACACCGAGGGCCATCGAGCGCTGGATCAGCAACGACTTCAGGCAACGGGTTTAATTTCACTTGGGTTTTCACCCAGTAGCGCCACTGGTCAGCCTCGGCCGCGGGAACGCGAAGCCGGATGGCCGTTCCTTCGGCCATCCTATCCAGCGCCACCCGCACAGCACCCGCCAGCAGCAGCGGGTCAACCTGGGCCTCGCGGACCAAAATTTTGCGGGCAATGGCCAGGGTCAGGCTGACGACCTCGCGCTCGAGTTTGCGGAAGTATTGCTCGCGCGCCTGCTGGAATTGCTGCAGGGCTTCGCCCAAAGCGGCGCGGGCGGCCTCCACCTTTGGCTCCCACAGCGCCCGCTCCTGCGCGCGGCCTTCGGCGAATCCAGCCTCGCGCGCCTGATTCTCTCGTTCACGCACTTCCAACTCCGTGTAGAGCCGCTCAGGTTCGTCGCGATCGGGATTGCGCGCACCGCCTGGCTCCCAATCCGGCCAGGGTTGCGACACCTTAGCCTCGGCGGATGGTGCGGATTCGCTCACTTCGGAGGAGAGCTGGTTCCCGTTCACGGGCGGATAGGTAAGCGCCTGTATGCGATGCGATAAGCGATCGTGTGGGGGCAGAATGCGCGGTCTAGACCACATAGGCATCCTCGCCCTCACTCCGCAGTGAAAGCTGGCCTTCGGCTTCCATCTGGCGTGCTACGGCCACAATTTCCTGCTGGGCCTGCGCTACTTCGCGTGCGCGCATGGGACCCAAGACGTCCATATCCTCCTTCAGCATCTCGGCGGCGCGCGACGACATGGTTTTGAAAATGTGGCCGCGCAGGTCGGGAGAGGCGCCTTTGAGAGCTACGGCAAGGGTCTTTTTGTCCACGCGCTTCAGCAGCTCGCGCAACCCGCTTTCAGGGACAGTGAGCAGGTCTTCAAATGTAAAAAGCACGTTGCGGATCGCCAGTGCCAGCTCAGGATTGCTTTGCTCAATCGACTCGAGGATGGCCTTGCTGTTTTCTGGACTCATCTGGTTGAGGATGTCGGCCACGGCATTCAAACCACCGAAGGCGTGACGTTCTTCGGGTGTGCCCATGGCTTCGAGTTTGCGGCGCAGCACCCAAGAGATCTTCTGCACCATCTCGGCGGAAAGGTGACGCGTCCGAGCCAGGCGCTCGACCACAGCCGTCCGCGTCTCGATCGGTAGGAGGGATAGCAGCGCGGTGGCGGACTTGACTCCGAGGTGCGCCAGCAGCAGGGCGATGGTCTGTGGCTGCTCGCCCTGGATAAACTTCGCCAGCTGCTGCGGATCCGAGCGGCGGAGGGCGTCCACCTCCGTCCCGGCCGCTCCCGGTGGAATGGCCTGCTCCAGCAGCCGCTTCGAACCCACTTCGCCGAAAGCCTTTACCAGGAGCCTTTCGGCGTACTGAGGTCCGCCGCGTAGTACGCGGCTTTGGCTCTCGGCGAGCTTCTGGTAGTCCGCGAGCACCTGGTCAGCCGTTTCCTGGGAGACATAGTCGATTTCCGAGATCTCCTTGGTAAGACGCTCGACGTCCGCTGGCGGGAGATGGCGAAAGACCTCGCCAGCGGCCTTCTCGCCCAGTACCAGCAGAAGGATGGCCGCACGCCGGACTCCCGTCAGCTCGGGTTGCGCTTCGCGGGCTGATGTGTGCACTGCTTCTGCCATCGGCTATCCGCTCATTCCCGCAGCCAGGTCTCGATGACGCGGCTGGCATCCGCCGGAGCCTTCTCGACTTGGGCCGCGACAAGGTCGCGGAGTGTCGGTGCGGCCGTGGAGGCCGGCGACGGAGGAGGCAGGCTGGCCATCGTCTCGGCAGCCGCCGCCCCGGGTGCGGCGAGGCCCGCCTCGCCGGCGAGTGCGGGAGTTGGCGCAGAAGGCAAGGAAGCGGTGGCCAAGCTTTCCGGCAGGCTGCGCCACCCTGCCACCAGCTGGTTCTTCAGTGGCCGCAGTACCAGCCAGTACGTCATTCCAAAGAGAAGTGCCAGGGCCAGCCACCGAATCAGGGGCGTCCACTGGTTCACTAGCGGAGCAATCCTTTGTGCCAGACCTGCGGGTTTCGCGGCCTCCAGCGGAGCTGAGCTGAACGAGACGTTCTCAACTGCCAGGACGTCTCCTCGCGCGGGATCCATCCCGATCGCCGCTGAGGCCAGAGCTTCAATCTTCTTCATCTCCTCCGGGGTTCGGGCCCGCCGCACCACAGTGCTTTTGCCGTTTTCGGTCTTGGTCTCTGCCGCGTCGTCTACCAGCACGGCCGCAGAAATGCGCTTGATGTTGCCTGGCGGGGTGACGGTGTGGCGAACAGTCTTACCCACGGCGAAGGTCTTGCTCTCGCTGCGCTGTCCTTCCACCGCCGTTCCCGAGTCGGTGTCAGCGGAAGCCGCCGTAGCGGGCTGGGCGCCGGCGGGAGCAGCCTGAGGCACGTTGCTGGGCGTTCCCGGGACGCCTTGGGGCTCGGTATCCTCCGATTGATCAGAAGTGATCTGTGACGTGAGCACCACGGAGTCCTTAGGGTCATAGACCTCGGAGGTGTCTTCACTAGACCCCAGATTGTATTCCACTGTGATGCGTGCCCGGACTTGGTCGGCGCCTACGATGGGGGCGAGCGTGGCCACCACCTTGTCGGCGAGCGCCGTCTCCAGCTCAGCCGCTCGCTGCGAAGGAGCGGGGGCGCCGCCGCGGACCAGCGGTACGTAACCGTTCGCGTCCACCACCGTTACGTTCTCTGGCGGCAGATTGTCGACCGCGCTCGACACGAGGTAAGTGATGGCGTTCATCGATTGTTCGGAGAGCCGTGCACCACGCAGCCGCACCAGCACGGCGGCCTTGGCTTCCCGCTGCCGCTCAATGAACAGCGACTCATGGGGCATCACCAAGTGGACGCGCGCCGCCGCTACATCGCTGAGAGACTCGATGGTGCGCTCTAGCTCGCCTTCGAGCGCCCTCTGGTAGTTCACCTGCTCGGCAAAGTCGCTGCCCGCCCAGTTGGTCTTGTCAAACAGCTCGAAGCCCTGCCGGCCGGTCTGTGGCAGGCCCTCAGCCGCCAGAGCCAGACGTGCACGGTCGATTGAGCTGGCCGGAACGCGCAGAGTTCCGTTGGGAGCGATATCGCTAGGAATGTTCAACGAGGCTAGCCGTTGAACGATGGTCTGAGCTTCAGCCGGTGAGAGGCCGGAGTAGAGCGTCTGGTACTGTCCTCTCTCCATGAGCGTGATAAAGAGCCAGAGTGTGCCGATCACGACGACAACACTAAGGCCTAGCATCACACGCTGCTTCAGGCTCAGCCCGCGGAAGAAGGTGCGGGCCTGCCGTGCAATCTGGGGAAGGTTGAGGGCCATCTCAGCCATGGCACTTGATGGTTAAGGCTTGTGGCGGGTGGTCGGCGAAGAGCACGAGCTCAGCGAGGTTCTCTTGTCTCCTGTGTGCGGCCACGAGCCACGGAGCGCTGCCTATTTCTCTAAAACTGCATGTTGGCAATGTCCTGGTACGCCTTCACGATCTTATTGCGCACCTGCATCATCAATTGGAAGGAGAGGTCCGCCTTCTCCACCGAAATCATGACCGAGTGGACATCCACGCTCTTGCCGCTCACAAAGTCGGCTACTTTCTGGTCGGCCTGGGCCTGCAGGTCCTCTATCTGTTGCAGGGTGTTCTGCAGATTTTCCGAGAACGCGGACGGTTGCGCTTCCCGTGGACCACTAGCCGGCCGCTGAATATCCCGCTGAAATTGGGCGGGGTCGATAGGTGCCATTCCCTGGATTGTGTTGCTCATCGGGAGTTCCGGGTTCCGTTAACAGAAATTTAAGGGTTTTGCTGGGGGCGACCGCGACACGCTGAGGTATCAGCGCGGCCCCGGGACCCCTTCGCGCGGAGCTGGTGTGTCGAGCGCCAGCCCCGCGCAGCTGACCCCCCTTCAGCACATCAACTGGTGAGAATGTTTAGCGACTGCAGAATCATCTGCTTGGTTGCCTGTACAGCGGAAACATTTAACTGGTAGGCGCGGGCGGCGCCCATTAAGTCGACCATTTCCTCGATGGGATTAATGTCCGGATAAGCCACATAGCCCTGGCCGTCCGCGTCGGGATGCGACGGGTCGTAGCGGCGTACCGGGGGAGCCGGGTCGGTGATCACGCGTTCGATGCGTACACCTTCCACGGGCACATCGCGGAGGCCGCCTAGAGTGCGCGCGAAGTCGCCGTCACGCACCGGCGCTGCGCCGAAGACGACTTCTTTGCGGCGATATGGGCCACCCGCCGGCGTCCGGGTGGTCTCGGCGTTCGCCAAGTTGCTGGCGACCACTTCCGCTCGCTCGCGCTCGGCTTTCAAGGCTGAAGCGCTCACATCCAAAAGGCTGAATAAGTTCATGACTTAACTCCCTTCGCGGATCGCCGACAAGATGCGCTGGTAGCCATTGCGCAGTAACTGGACGGCAATCCGAAACTCGAGCTGGGTCTGTGCCAGCAGCATGCTCTCGCGATCCATGCTGACATTGTTGCCGTCCGGACGCTCGATCAGACCCCGCACCTCTCGAACCTGGGGTGCGGGGTCGTCAGCACCGAGCGCCATTTCGGCGCGGCGAAGCTCGTCGCGGAAATTGATGTCGCGTGTGCGAAAGCCTGGCGTGTCGATATTGGCCATGTTGCCGACGACAAGAGCCTGGCGCTTGGCCACCAGGTCGAGGAAATGTTCAATGCGGTCCATCAGAGCAGGGTTCATCCAGCTCATAAGGCCTCCAGGGCCGCGGCCGTCATGCTTCTGACTGCTTGGCGAAGGTCTCGCGGCGTGGGAGTCCGTACTCCCGGATCTTGTTGCGGATGGTGCGCAAGCTTATCCCCATCATGCTGGCGGCGCGGGTGCGGTTGCCGCCGGTTGCCTCGAGGGTGCGCAACAGCAACTGGCGCTCGGCCTCGCGCAAAGTTAAGCCCGCCTGGAGGGCGCTCACTCGCTGCCATTCCCGCGAGGGCCCCATATCTTCCAGAGCCTCCGCGCCGATCACCGGACCCGCGCTGAGCACCAGGGCGCGACGCACAAAGTTCTCGAGCTCGCGCACGTTGCCTGGCCAGTTGTACAGCCGGAGGCGTTCCAGCAAATCGCTGGAAAACCGCACCGGCCCCCGATTGGCTGGGGCGTAGCGACGCAGAAAGTATTCCGCCAGTACCGGGATGTCCGCCGACCGCTCGCGCAGCGGCGGGATGGCCAGGGGGATGACGTGGAGCCGGTAGTAGAGATCGGCGCGAAACTTGCCCTCGCTTACCAAGTCGCGCAGCGAGCGGTTGGTGGTAGCGATGACCCGCACATTGACCCGCACAGGATGCGTATCCCCCAGGCGGTCAACTTCCCGTTCCTGGAGCACGCGCAGCAACTTGGGCTGTAGGCTGAGAGGCATCTCGCCGACTTCATCCAGCAGGAGCGTGCCGCCGTTTGCCAGTTCGAATTTGCCCGGCTTCGCCGCGGTGGCGCCGGTGAACGCGCCCTTGACGTGCCCGAAGAGTTCGCTCTCCAGCAAGGTCTCGGGGAAGGCGGCGCAGTTAACCGCCACAAAGGGGGCGCGGGCTCGCGGGCTGGTGCGATGAATGAACCGCGCCAGTACCTCCTTGCCGGTGCCGCTTTCAGCCTCGATGAGAATGTCCGCGTCCGTTGCCGCCGCCTGCCGCGCCCTTTGGAGCACGGCGCGAAAGATCGGCGAGGTTCCCGCAAGGGGCTCCTCGGCTATGCCTTCAATGCCTGCCACGGCCCGCTCGGCTTTCTCATGCAACTGCTCAAAGGAGACAGGCTTCAGCAGGTAGTCCGACGCCCCTTGCTGCATGGCCGCCACGGCATCGGGCACCGTGCCAAAGGCCGTCAGCACGATGATGGCTGTCTTGGGGGCTATGGCGCGGATGCCTTGCATCACGTCGATGCCGGATCCGTCCGGCATGCGCATGTCGGTAACCACAAGCGGGCAAGGGAAAGCGCGGAAGGTTGCCAGGGCGTCATGCCTCCCGTGGGCGGTGCGCACGGACCAGCCTCGCTTGCGGAAGCTGGCTTCCAGCGCGGCGCGCATCGGTGCTTCGTCGTCGACGACCAGTACTTGTTTCACGCGAGTTTCCCTACTCGATGCCAACCTTGAACTTTGCCCTGTGGCCCGGTGCTCCGGGGACCCCAGCGCTGCCAGAGCCCCCGTCGCGAAGTGACGTTCACGAGCTCTACGCCGCGGGCAAACACAGAGTAAACTTCGTGCCCTTCCCCAGGACACTCTCAACCTGAAGAACGCCGTCGTGCTGCTCGACGATTCTTTTGCTGACCGTCAGGCCCAAACCCGGGCTCCCCTGTCGTGTCGTGAACCCCGCTTCGAAGATTTGCGCCAGGCGCTCCGGCGGTATACCAGGACCAGAGTCTTCAAATTCGATCTGCACAGGGTCGGCTGCGCCAAGCCGCGGCGGCTTTAGCCGGATGACCAGCGAGTGGCCCGGCTGCATGGCGCGAAACGCGTTGATCGCGAGGTTGAAGAACACCTGCTGCAGCGCGTAAGGGTCGGCCAGAATGGCCACTTCACCATCAGGCGGCTCGAAGATCACGCCGACGCTTCGCTGCAGAGCCAAGGGCTGCAGGAACTCCACCGTACCCGCAAGAAGTTGGGCCGCATCCACCCGTAAACGCTCGACGGGTGCCTGCGTGTAGAACCGAAGAACGTTGTTGACGGTGGCGGCGAGTGCGCGCAAGCCAGCCAGCAAGTGCACGGCCCATTGCGACACGTCGGCCCGGTCGCGGCAGGCATCTTTGATCAGCTCGGCGAAAAGCTCCATACTGCCTAGCGGGTTGCGGATCTCGTGTGCCAGAACCGCCGCCATCTCACCCAAAGCTTGCAGCCGCCGCACTCGCTCACCGGAGAGATCATTCCTGGGAGCAGCCGGCGACGGGGAGTCTGGCTGACCGGCGGCGGTAACAGAATGGTCCTCCGCGCCGTCTGCTCGCGTATCCTGAGCTCGCTGCCTGCTCTCCGGACCCTTTGGACTAGGCAAGTGAACAGGCTTGGAATGGCCAGGCGAAAACCTCAGAATGGCTATCCCATCCTGGACTGGACGTTGAACTGACGGAGAGCCCGACAGGGGATCTGTGACCAGCGGCACCGCAGAGACCCGTTGCCGGGCAGGCAAGGCTGGCATAAGGCCACCGTAAACAGCACGGAAGCTGCCAAGCCTGAGCGCCGTGATTAAGATTTCTCTCATGCGCCGCTCTGCCGGCCACACCATTCCATCGGTCGCCGCTTCATTTCCAGGGCGTCTGCAGACAGATGTGCTCGGGCCCGATTTCCTGAGCATCCTCAGACAGGATGAAGGCCCGTTCCATCACGTGCCTGAGCTCGCGGACATTTCCTAGCCAGCGATGCTGCTCGAGCAGCTTCCCGGCGGCAGGAGAGATTGCCTTAGGTGGAGTCCGTGCTTCTGCGCACAGCTCGGCGAGAAATGCAACGCCAAGGGGAAGAATATCCTGGACGCGCTTGCGCAGCGGCAGGATGTCAATGGGAAACACGGAGATGCGGTAGTAGAGGTCTTCGCGGAAGACCTTTTCGGCGACGCGGCGTGAAAGGTCGGCGTTGGTGGCCGCAATCACGCGGACGTCCACGCGGATGATGTCTGAGCCTCCTAGCCGTTGCACCTCGCCCTCCTGAAGAAAGCGGAGCAGCTTCGCTTGCATGCTTAGCGGGAGCTCTCCCACCTCGTCCAGGAAGAGCGTGCCGCCATGGGCAGCGTGGATGCGGCCCAGGCGTGACTGAAAGGCACCCGTAAACGCCCCGCGGGCGTAGCCGAACAGCTCGGCTTCGAGCAGCGTCTCGGGAATCGCGGCGCAGTTGACGGCGATGAAGGGCTGCCTAGAACGCGGGCCCAGCAGGTGAATGGCTCGTGCCACGAGTTCCTTGCCGGTGCCCGTCTCGCCCGTGACCAGAACGGTGGTGGGGCGCGGAGCCACTAGGCGTGCCAGCCGGTAGACGCGCTGCATGGCTTTGCTGCTTCCGATCATGCCGGGTAGCGGCTCGGCCGTTCTCGCCCCAGGCTGAGATTCCGATGAAAAGCGAGCGAGCGGATGAGCGGCGAACCGCGATGACGCAGCCTTGTCCAGGGGAAGGGCGGAGTCAGCCGGCGTGCCTCCGCTGGGATTCGTTTCCGTCCCACGGAGACCGCGGCGCGCGCTCCGCAACTGCTCCAGGAGCTCCTCGATGTGGCCAGTCGCGGGCGCGGACCCTACTGGAACCGCGCCTTGGGAATCCACGACCACCACTTCGACCTGGGGATGCCGATGGCGAATGGTGCTGACCAACTCACCGGCGTCGAGGTCGGGGAGCCAGCGGTCAAGGAGCAAGATGCGGCACCTGCCCGCCTCGATCTTAGCCAGTGCGTCGGCCCCTCCCTCGGCCTCCTCGACGGAGCACTGGGATGAGCGCAGCAGGTCCAGCAGTTGCCGGCGAAAGGCCGGGTTGGAGCTGGCGACTACGGCACTTAACGCATCACTCAGTAGCGGTGACTCTAGCCAGGACATAGGAGCAAGACCTGAAGGGCCAGGGCTGAAGGCCGAACAATCGGCCCCAGAACCATGGATTCGTTGGATTAGCGCCGCGCTAGCTTGTTGGCTTGATGCCTCGATCCCTTTCGCTGCTCACCGGCGGCGCCAGTTCCTCTCGCGGCTCAGCGGCAGCGTCATCCGGACCATGCAGCCTTCCCCGAAGCGCGGCCGGACCTCGAACGTTCCGCCCAGGGATTCGATCATCCGGCGGGCCACCACCCAGTTCGACGCCTTTTCGGGGCCGCTGTCCAGACCCGGCGCGACGACGGACCAATCGAGGTCCTCCGTGGAGCAAGGACCCTGGTCCGAGATGGCCACGATGGCTGCGTGTTTGTTGGTCGAAACGGCGATTTCAATGTCGGATCTCCGCGGGCTGCGGGCCAACGCGCGGTCCAGGGTCTTGGTGATGGCCTTCTCGAAGCGACTCCACGATGTCTTCACATAGCACTCCCGCTCGGCCCTTATTTGGATCCCTACGCCCAACCGGTCGGCGATGGGCGTCAAAACTTCGGCAGCACGGCTGACCACTTCGACCAGAGGCACGTCATGGCTGCCGGAGGCGGGTCGACGCATCTCTTCCATTTCGCGAAACGAGTGCACCACGCGGCTCAAGCGATCTAGCTCGATCAGCGATGCTTCCAGCAGGGCGCGATACTCCGCCGCAGTGTGCTCTGACTGAAGCACTAATTCCATCTCCCCTTGTAGGACGGTCAGCGGCTGGCTGAGCTGGTGCACCAGAGTGGCAGCCAGGTCGGAGGACCTGGGGCGTGTCCGCTGGCTGCGCGTCTCGTGTATGGACCCGGTTCGGGCATGGCGACCCATTGATTCCCATCCTCCTTTCTGCGAGCGCTCCGGAAGCCATCTTCTTCACCGAACCAGAAGATGGCATGTGCAGCGCGACTTCTGTGTGTTTACGACCGACTCGGTTCTGCTGATGTCCCCACGCGGTAACCTTTGCCGCGAACTGTGTGAATGAGCTTGGTTTCGAACCCTTCGTCAATCTTCTTGCGCAGGTAGTTGATGTAGACATCTACGACGTTCGTCATCGTGTCGCCCGCCAGCTTCCACACGTGCTCGATGATGGAGGCACGTGACGCGCAGCGGCCGCCTTGTTTCATCAGGAATTCGAGCAGTGCAAACTCCTTCGGTGTTAGCTCAATGGTCCTGCCGCCGCGCCGCACTAAGCGCTCCACCCGGTTCAGTTCCAGGTCCGCGACGCGCAATCGTGCATCCTGGGCAGGACCCCTTCGCCGCAGCAAAGCACGAAGGCGAGCGGCGAGTTCTGAGTAGGCGAATGGCTTGGGCAAAAAGTCGTCTGCTCCCAGGTCCAGGGTCTGCACCTTGTCCTCAAAGCAGGATCGTGAAGTTAGCACCAGCACGGGCAGAAGCGAGTCCTTGGCCCGCAGATATTTCAGGACTTCCAAGCCGTCGGTGCCGGGCAAATTGAGGTCCAGCACCATCAGGTCGTAACCTCCTGCTTCCAGGCGCTTCTTCGCTTCGTTTCCATCTGCCACCAACTCCGCTTGGTAATGCTCGGCTTCGAGACTCTTCTCGAGAAATCTCCCGACCGGGCCGTCATCCTCGACGATTAGCACCCGATAAGGCATCATTGGTTAAATAAAGCGCCTTAAGCTCGGCACCGACGGAAACGCTAAAGTCGGCGCCGGTTTATTATCGCGGGTACATTAACTCATTATTAAATCACTTTCAAGTACCTAAATGCGGTTGGAGGGCTCTAAACGGATGCCTCCTACCGGCAACCTCAAGAATGCGCCCGCGGGGAGAGTGAAAGATCGGGGTAGGAGGCTCAGGCGTCGACTGCCAGCTTGGGTGTTCTTCGCGTATCTCCCTTAGGAATAAACATTTAATTGCTGCTGCCTCCCTCAGCTGAACTGACGCCCTGCTGCTGGCTCCCTGAAGAAGCCCTTGCGCTAGAGAATCAACACGCTTTCCCTGGGAGGGCTTGCTCCTCAGGCGGCCTACTAAGCCTCAGACGCTTCCCCGAAGTGAAAGAGGGGTTCAGAAGCTTCTCAGGAATACCCCGTAGAAGCGTGTAACCACGCTTTACACGCGTGGTAGCGGGGGCGGTAGGCCTATTCCCTTGGTGGCGATTCGGAGGGCCCTCAATGAGGCCTACGTTAGGAATGTGGAGGCGGAGAGTGATGTGTTGCTAAGCCTCCGGGTGAATCGGCGGACGGGAGCGCGGCAGGTGCTAGCACAACGATATCTACCCTCCGGTTCAAGGCGCGTCCTTCAGGTGTAGTGTTAGTGGCGACAGGGCGGTACTCCGCATAGCCGGCAGCGGACAGCCGCCAGGGAGAGACTCCATAACGGGAGATCAGCAGCTCCACAATGCGGGTTGCGCGGGCGGTGGACAATTCCCAGTTGGAAGCGAAGTTCGCGTTATGGATAGGAACGTCGTCCGTGTGACCCTCCACGCGAAGAGATTCCGGCCGGTTCCGCAAAATGTTTGCGATCCGGGCCAGGACCTCGTCTGCTCCCGGACGAAGCGTGGCCGAGCCGCTGTCAAAGAAGCCCACCTCTTGCAGACTGATCACCATCCCCTCGCGCGTCCTCCTGACGTTCACCAAGCCGCGGTTGATTTCGTGGGACAACACACGCTCGAGTTCGGCTTGCATCTGGGACTGCGCGGGGTTGGAGCCTGCCGGTATCGGTCCGCCCGTTGGCGACGAGACGACACGACCGAGGGCTTCGGTGCGCGCCGCGTTTTCCACCATTTGGACGTTTGAGAACGGCATTGGCTCTGAGGCCGCCAGCGCGGCCCGCGTGTTCGACGCCTCAAAGATGCCCATCGACTGAAACGCCACCTGAATGGCCAGGGCGATTTTGCCCACCTTTCGCTTATCCACCTGCGAGGAGGCAAACATGACCACAAAGAACGCAAAGAGCAAAGTGATAAAGTCTGCGTATGAGACAAGCCACCGCTCGTGATTGGCGTGGCTTGCATGCTTCTTCCTGCGGCTCATTTGGCCTGCTCCAAGGCTTTGGCGCGCTCCTGGCCGAGGAAGCCGCGCAGCTTCGTCTCCACCATACGCGGATTCATGCCCTCGAGGATTGAGATGACGCCCTCGAGGATCATCTCGCGCGTCAATTGTTCCTCGCGGATGCGAATCTTGAGTTTGCCGCCGGAGGGCAAAAAGAAGATGTTAGCGGAGGCGACGCCATAGATGGTGGCCACGAAGGCCACCGCGATGCCGCGCCCGACCTCTTCGATATTGTCCAAGTGCTGCATCACTTGGATCAGGCCGAGGACAGCGCCGATAATGCCGATGGTGGGCGCGAAGCCTCCCGCCGACTCGAACACCTGGGGGAGCTTCTCTTCGTGCTCAGCTTGATTCTCCATTTCAAGCTCCATGATCTTGCGGAGTTCCTGGGGCTCCGTGCCGTCGACAGCCAACATGAGAGATTTCTTAAGAAACGGGTTCTGAATTTGTTCCAAGTCGCGGTCCAGCGCCACAATGCCTTCCTTGCGGGCTTTGTTGGCATAGCCGACGATCTCGGTAATAAGCGCTTCCATGTTGGTCGAGCGCTCGAAGAAGACGTGCGCCAAGCGGGCGAAGCTTGCCATCACCACAGGGAGCGGGAACTGGATCATCACCGCGCCGATTGTGCCCCCCAAGACGATCATGGCGGCGGTGGGTTGTAAAATCTGGCTAATCTTGCCGCCCTCGATGGTCATCCCGCCCAGAATACCGGCGGCGGCAAGAAGAAGTCCGCCAAGGGTCGCCTTATCCACTGGGTCGGCACCTCACTTGCTCGTTTCGGGTTCGCCGTCGCGTTGAGCGCCTGACCAAGCCGCGATGGGAGGAAGGGAGCCTAAGGAGGTTGGCAGTAGCCGCTGCCGGAACTTAACGATCTGCTCCAGAATCTCTTCCGTGCTTTCCAGCACTACCACCTTCTCTCCGTTTATCAAGGTAATGACCGTGTCCGGCGCGTTCTCGATGAACTCAATGAGGTCTGAGTTCACCACCAGCGGTTGACGGTTAAGCCGTGTCAAGCGAATCATGTTCACCCTGTCTTCCCTTCGGCCAGCGGTTGTGCACACGAATAGTTCCCGCGCCACAAGCCCCGTTTCTCTCTATCGGCGGATCGGCGCAAAACTTCGCAGCACGGACCTGAGGTCGTGTGCATCTCGCCTCATTCCCGGCATTCGCAATGCCAACTCGGCTTCGCGCCGATATCATTAATTTCGGGGCACAGCAGCCCTCTGGCTCCCATTCGTGCCAGCCCGCCGCGCCTCTTTGAGCCCGCTGAAGGGGTGGTCCCCGGCGTGCAATCAAAGCGGGTGTGGAGAGCCAAAGACCTGAGTATCCGTATTGCCTCCGGCAAGTCCTACCCACAATCCGGGCGGGAATTGCCGTCAGCGTGCCGGATTCGCCAACTCGAGGGGAGAAGGCTTGACTTCATCCAGCATTCAGACATTAACAGCGGAAAGCAGTTTAAACAGCCTAGTGAGCCAGGTGGCGGGTGGGGCGTTAGCGGATAAAGGCACGTGCGGTACGCCGCCGGAAGGACAGCCGGTGTCGCCGAGCCCTGAGGCAACGGCCGCGCCTCCTGGGATTGCCTTTCAGACCTTCATCTATAACGCCAGTGGCTATGCCGAGGAGGCTTACGCCATCGTACTGGGGTTGGCCCGCCGCGGCCTTCCCGTCCGGCTGCTTCCCCAACTGGCAGGGTCCGACAAGTGTCACCTGCTCGCTTCCCAAGCTCGGGCGACGCTTGAGGTCCTAAAGAACCGAAAGATCGACCTGGCCCGCGGCGTTTACTTCCAACATGTCCCGGCCTACGCCTTTAACGTTCACCTCTCAGGGCGCTACCGCGTCGGCAGGACGATGTTTGAAAGTGATCGCCTGCCTGATGGCTGGGCAGAGCGCTGCCAGGCGATGGACGAGGTTTGGGTACCCAGCAGCTTCAACCAGCACACGTTCGCTGCCAGCGGTGTGGATGCTCACCGATTGCGCGTGGTGCCGGCTGGCGTGGATACTAAGCTCTTCCGACCCGGCGCACCCCCTCTTTCATTGCCACAAGCTCGCGGCTTCAATTTCTTGTCGATCTTCGAGTGGACGCCGCGCAAGGCGCCTGAAGTTTTGCTCGAAGCGTACTTGCGAGAGTTCAAGCCGGATGAGGACGTTTGTCTAGTGCTCAAGACCTATCAGCACCACGACCCGCTAGAGGACGTCGAGGCCAAGATCCTCTACTACATCGAGCACGAGGTTGGGCTCCAGCTGGAGGATGCCCCCTCCATCGTTCTTTTGAGCGGCTCGATAGAGCAGGAGCGCATGCCGCACCTTTACTGCGCTTGCCAGGGCTTCGTCTTGCCCAGCCGCGGGGAAGGCTACGGCCGCCCGTATCTGGAAGCCATGGCGTGTGGTTTGCCGGTCATTGCCACCCGCTGGAGCGGCCAACTGGACTTCCTTAGCGACGCCAACAGCTATCTGGTGGAGATCGAGGGTCTTACAGCAGCTCCCCCGGACGTCAGCACCGATCTTTACTTCGGTCACTACTGGGCTCAGCCGAGCGTCGAGAGCCTGCGCCAACAGATGCGTCGCGTGTTTACCCACCCCGAGGAAGCTCGCCAAAAGGCGGCCATTGGCCGCGAGCTGATGGTGCGCGAATGGGACTGGGAGGTGGTCCTCGAGCGCTGGGTGGAGGAGTTTCGGCGTCTACTGGAGTAGCGAGTAACACAGCCCGGGCACGAGGCGAAGCTGGAGCGGATAACGCAAAACAAGTCCCGCGCTACGCATGGAGGAGGACGCTTGCCGGTCTACGCCGTGGATGGACAGTCCCTGGCGGTGAACGCCGCCTACCAACGCAGTCCGGTTGTGGCGCTCGCCACGGACTGCCATGCCGGTACGGTTCCGAGGGCCGTTGAAGCGGTGGCGCAGTTCAGCGTATCTGATCCCGTGAGGGTCATGAACCACCACCTGGTGCCCGCGGGGGCGGACGGAGTCGTGATCTGGCTGAAAGGCGATAAGTTGCTGCAGGGAAGTCCGGCCGCAATCCGGCGCACCCTTCTCGCTCCCTCGAGCCGTACGTTCGTTCCGGTGCACCTGCCTTGCCTGCCTGAACTGGATTTGATCGGGCTACAGCCACGTATATTTACTTCGCGGCCAGCGTCGGACCGCGTTAGCCAGAGCTACCGGGTGGCGGCTGACCCTTGCTCTTCGTCGGAGATGGAAGACACCCTGCGCGACCTTCCCGAAGACTGGGGTCAACTCTATGCAGCACTCTTGGCGAGCTCACGCGACCCGCAGGGGGCCGCAAGCAGGTTGGCGCGCGCGGCTGATACCACCTCCCTCGCAGCACCCTTTCGCGCCTTGGCTTGGCGCAACCTGGCAGTGCTCTTGCTGCGCTACGCGGACTTCTCGACGGCTGAGCGCCTACTCGCCGCCGGCCTGGGCGTCTTTCCCGACTATAGCGAGCTGCTTTACCTGAAGGGGCTCGTGGCGCTGCGCCAAGGGAGCATCCAGGAGGCCTGGACCTCCCTTTGCAACGCGGCCGAGAGCACCGCTTGCGTCTCCGTGAGCGGCGGCTGGCAGGCTTTCGGCCATTTGCAGTGGCTCTTGGCCTCCATGGCGGAGCAGGCGGGCAATTTAGAAGCAGCGCTCCCCTACTATCTGCGCGCCGTACGACTAACTCCCGCCCACCAGCCGTCTCTGCTCTCGATTCTGAAGAGGCGCTGGCCTGCCCCTGCTGTCGCGGTGGTGCAACCGATCCTTTGCGGCGTCGCTCGCCGAGAGCCGCAGTATCTGGAAGCAGTGTTTTATTTTTTGCTCCTGCACCGCCAGACGGACGCCGCGCGCCGGCTGCTCCATCAGGCGCAGCTTCCCGAAGACCGGCACCAGTTTCTGCAGAGCAAGCTGGATCAGGTGGCGGTTGCCCAGCAGCCCGGCCCCCGTCTGCAAGGCGCGAAGGCGGGGGTCTGCCTCACCGGTCCCTTCCTCGCGCACTCCAGTGTGGCCCGAATTAATCGCGAACTCGCCGCCATCCTGGTCCAGGATCCTGAGCTGGATTTGGAATTGCGTCCTCACGGCTGGGTCTCGCTCCCCGGCGCGGCGCCCACCCAGGACCAGGTGGTGAAGGTGGGGTTGAAGAACCTCGTTCCAGGCCTGGATCTGACGCTTCGTCTGCATTGGCCGCCGGACTTCTCGCCTCCTGCCCGCGGCAAGCTCGCAGTGCTGCTGCCGTGGGAATTCGGAGGCTTGCCGCGCCGCTGGGTGGCGGAGATCGAGCGCCACGTGGACGAGCTTTGGGTGCCGTCTAATTTCGTGCGAAGCGTGGCGCTGGGCGCGGGAATCAGCGAACGTCAGATTCACGTGATTCCCTATGGCCTCGACCCCGAGGTGTTCAGGCCCCTCGGCCCTGCGTGGCGTCCGGCAGGGTGCCGAACCTTTATCTTCCTTTTTGTCGGGGGAGCCATTCAGCGCAAGGGGATTGACCTGCTCGTTCAGGCCTACCGCGAAGCCTTCGCGGCGACCGATGACGTGAGCTTGGTTGTTAAGGATATTGGTTCGAGCACGTTTTATCGTCACGCTTCCTGGGTTGGAAGACTGCAGGAGCTGGCGCGAAGCCCAGGCTATCCTCACCTGGTGGTGATCGCGGAAGAAATGGACGACCAGAGGCTCGCCGCCCTCTACCGCGGTTGTGATGTGCTGGTGCTGCCTTACCGGGGCGAGGGCTTCGGTATGCCCCTGATTGAGGCTATGGCCTGCGGCAAGCCAGTCCTCACGACGGGGCTCGGCCCAGCTCGCGATTTCTGCCACCCCGATCATGCCTGGTTTGTTCCGGCCCGTGTCGTGCCCGTGGCAGACGAGCCTCCGCCCTTCGGGGAAATGGCTGGCGACTACACATGGTTTGAGCCCGACGTCGGTGAACTGGCGCGCCTGCTGCGTTACGCCTACGCGCACCCGGGCGAGGCGGCCGCGCGGGGCAGGGAAGCGGCCAGCCGAATTCGCGCGTCACATGCCTGGCCGGTTCTTGCGCCACTTTACCTTGAGCGTGTGCACGCGCTGATCGCTTAAGGGCGGCCCGTGGGTGGCGCGAGCCGCGCCGCCGAGCCGGGAGAAAAGCGGCAGCAGCTGATCCAGTTCAGGGCAGGCCCGAGCTGGCGCTGCGGGAGTTTGTGCCCTCCATGTCCACCCTCGCCCTGTCGATGATTGTGCGCGACGCCGAAGCCACGCTCGCTTCCTGTTTGGAGAGCGTCCGCGCCGCTGTGGACGAAATCGTCATCGGCGACACTGGTTCGAGTGACTCGACCCCCGCCATCGCCGCCCGTTATGGTGCCAGGTTCTATTCGATTCCCTGGGAAAACGATTTTGCCCGAGCCCGCAACCTCGTGCTGGAGCAGGTGCGTGCTGACTGGGTGTTGGCTCTGGATGCCGACGAAGTGCTGGATGAGGAAGGCGTGTGCCATCTCCGTTCGCACCTCGATAACCCAGGCATCGCCGGTTACATCGTGCCCATCTGGAACTACGTATGGCGGACCGCTGACTACCTGTGGGACAAGCCGGCTCAACCCAATCCCGGGCGGCTTGAGGCGGCGCGCCGCTACCCGGCTTACGTCGAGCATGAGAATGTGCGGTTGTTCCGGCGTCATCCGCAAATTCGTTTTGTGGGCCGCATTCATGAGACGGTGGGAACCTGTATCCAGCGCGCCGGTTTGACGCTCGGCCGCGCCGCTTTCATCATCCACCACTTCGGGCTGGCGGCGACTCCGGAACAGCAGCTGGAGAAGCATCTTCGCTACCTCGAGCTGAGCCGCCTGAAGGCGCGCGAAATGCCCGGCAACGCCCAGGCGCAATTCGAGCTCGGCGTCGAGCTTTTCAAGCAGCCGCTGCGTACCCAAGAAGCGCTTGCGTGCTTCGAGCGCGCCCGTGAGCTCGATGCCCGACTCTCACCCGCTTGGGTTTTCTCGGCGCTGGCTCTGATGCGGCTTCAGCGTGACGCGGAGGCTTTGGCTTGTCTGAAGCGCGCCAGGGGCTCAAGCGGCTCGTCGGCACTTATCGCCCAGACGGAGGGAGACGCGCACTATAACCTCGGCGACTTTGACACGGCTTGCCGCGCCTACGGCCGCGCCCTGGCCTGTCCGGAGAGCACGGCCGAGGTGGAGAGCAAACTGGGCCTGGCCGAGGTGCGCGCCGGCCGAACCGAATCGGGGCTTGGGCACTTGCGAAGAGCTCTCGAGCGCGAGCCGGCCGCCAGCGCTCACTACGACCGGTTGATCAGTGCCCTGGTCTGGCTCAACCGCTTGGCGGAGGCAGCGGAGGTGGCCGAACACAAGCTGAAGGCCATCGACCCTCCGCCTGAGGCCTTCCTCCGAGCTGCAAGCCTCCGTGCGCGATGCGGCGACTGGACGCGAGCCATCGAACTGCTTGGCACAGGCCTGCGCCGCTTTCCCCAGGCCCCACGGCTCCAGCAGGCCCTTAGCGAATTGCAGGCGGCAGAGGGATGCAAAAAGGCGGAGCTCTCGGAAACGAGTACCAAAGTACTATGACGAAAGCCCCGGATGATTAAAGCGATCGCTATCCTTGCCGATAGACCTAGTTGGCTTGAACCCGTGGTGCCGGTACAGCACGGGAGCACCCAATCTTAAGTGCTCCCGCCAAAGAACAGGCCCCGGATCACTCAAGGAGAAGCGAATTAATGGGACTCAGCCTACTGAACAACATCGCCTCGTTGCAAGGTCAAAACCAGATCAGCCTCGTGTCCAGGTCGTTGCAGACCACCTTGTTCCGCCTGTCGTCTGGTTCACGGCTCAATTCGGGGGCGGATGATCCGGCCGGACTGTCCATTGCCGACCTGGAACAAGCCAGCATCAACGCCCTGCAGCAATCGGCCAGCAACGCGAATACTGGCATCGGCCTCGCGCAGACGGCCGACGGCTCCTTTGCCCAGGTGACAACGCTGCTAGACCGGGCGGTGACGATCGCTACCGAAGCGGCGAACGGCGGCCTCAGCGCCAACCAGTTTACCGCGCTGGACAACGAGTTTACCGCCATCAAGAACGAAATCGACCGCATCGGCACGTCGACCACTTTCAACAACACGTCGGTGTTCTCTGCCGCTACCACCAGCATCTTTCTCAGTGACGCAGGTGCTAGCAGCTTCATTGGCATCACCATTGGCACCCTTAGTTCCTCCGGCCTGGGGCTGAACGGTACAGACCTGCTCACCACGGCCGACGCCCAATCCGCGCTCTCGGCGATCGATGCTGCCGTCGGTACCGTGGCGCTCGATCGAGGCAAACTGGGCGCCGCGCTGAACCGCCTGCAGAGCGCGCAGAACGTCATCCAGACGCAGGTGCAGAACATTAGCGCTGCAGAGGACTTGATTCGCGCTGCTAATATCCCCCAGGAAGTCTCCAACCTGGCCAAGTACTCGGTGCTGGAGCAAACCGGCATCGCCGCCTTGACCCAGGCGAACCAGGTGACACAGTCGATCCTGGGTCTGTTCCGGTAGTTTGGGGGGAGCCACGGCCGGGGAGGCGAAATCGGCGTCGCGCCTCCTCTGCCGCCGGGTAACTAACACTCGATGAGACTCGACGCTGTTCAAGCCGCCTCCGAGTTAAGCGGCGGGGGGCGTGTTGCGGTTTCTGAGCAACCCGTGCCCCCCGCCCAGGAGGTCCTGGTCCGCCCGCGGCATGTTTCCCCGGCTCGCGTCCCGGCCGACGTGCGTCAGGCCACGGGGGCCGGAACGCCAGCGCCGGCTGAGGACGCTGTCCAAGCTCGAGACCGTGTCGAGTTGTCCCAGCCTAAGTTGCCCGTCGAACGCAACATCGTTTACAAGGTCGACCAAGTCAGCCACGAGCTCTATTTTCAGATCGTAGACAGCCGGTCGGGAAAAGTCGTTTCGCAAGTCCCGCCGGAAGCGGTGCTGGCGGAGGAACGCCACATCACCCAGCTCCTCGACAACCTGCAGAAGGTGCGGGAGCAAGAACAGCAACAGAACCATTCAGCAGCCAAGCCGCGGACGGAGCGGTCAGGGAACAGGAGCTAGGTGTGGGTAGCGGCGGATTCGGAGTCAATCTCAACACGGCGGGCACGGGTCTGGGAACGGGCATCGATGTGCAGAGCACCGTCCAGCAACTCGTGCAGGCGCTGCGGGCTCCCGAGCAGCCCCTGCTGCAGCAGCAGAGCCTTTTCACCTCGCAAGCTTCCGCGCTCAACAACATCACCGGCCTGCTGAACTCGCTCCAGGAAGCGGTCCAATCGTTGCAGGACCCAGCCGGTCCACTGGCGGCGCGCCTTGCCACCTCCTCCAATGAGAACGTGCTGAGGGCGTCAGCGGCGCCGGGAACGGCACTGGGGAGCCACACCATCGTCGTTAACTCCCTGGCTACCACCTCGTCCTATTACAGCGGGGCGCTGGCCACCGGCGACACCACCTTCGGCACGGGCCAGTTCACCCTGCAGGTGGGTTCCAACGCGCCGGTGGTGATCAACGTCGACAACACGAACAACACTCTGAACTCGCTGGCCAGCTCCATCAACAGCCAGAATCTCGGCGTGACGGCCAGTGTCCTCACCGATGTTACTGGAGCACGCCTCTCCCTTGTCAGCAATACGAGCGGAGCCGCGGGCGACCTCACCATTTCGGGCAACACCACGGGCCTGAGCCTGACCAAGGGTGTGACTGGCGTGAACGCCTCTTTGACGGTCGACGGCGTCAACATTCAGAGTGCCAGCAACACGGTGAAGGGCGCCATCCCGGGCGTCACCCTGAATCTCATCGGGACGTCGTCGGCGCCCGTCACGCTGGCGATTACGCCGGATACGAATCAGGCGGCGAACGCCATCAACAGCTTCGTCTCCGCCTACAACGCCGTCGCGCAGGCCATCAACTCGCAGTTCACCTACACGCCGGGCACCACCAATCAGCCGCCGCTGTTCGCCGATTCGACGCTGGCGGGGGTGCAGCTGAGTCTGGCCAACGATGTGAATTTTTCCCTTAGTGGCAACGGGGGCATCACTAACCTTGCGTCCCTGGGCGTCAACCTGCAGCAAGACGGTACCCTGTCCGTGGACAGCAGCGCCCTCAACGCCGCCCTGAACAACAGCTACGCTAACGTTCAGGCCTTCTTTCAGCAGAGCGGCCCACAGGGCGGATTTGCAACCCATTTCGCCAACGACCTGGCGGCTCAAACCGATCCCACGCGCGGCCCGCTGTTTATCGATCTGCAAGGCGTCAACTCCAGCAAGACTGCCGTTGCCGACGAGATCAACAACTTCGAGGCGCAGATCGCGCAGCAGCAGCAAGCGCTCCTGGTCGAGTACAGCCAGGTCAACGCAACGCTGCAAACGCTGCCGCTGTTGCTCGAGCAAATTCAGAGCCAGCTGAGCGGGCTCGGCCAGGTTACTTCTTCACGCTGAGGACTCGGATTGCCTGCGCCTCCGACGCATAACAAGCTGCGGCGATGAAGACGAATCCTGCCCAAACCTACCGCGTGCTATCGGCGCAAAGTTCGAACCCGGTCGGCATCGTCGTGCAAGCATACGACCAGATCCTGATGGCCATCTACGCCGCCATACGCGCCATCGAGCAACGCGATATTGAAACCAAGACGGCTGAGCTCAACCGCGCGCTGGCGCTGATGGCCCACCTGCAAGGCGCCCTGGACTTCGAGCGGGGCGGCAAGGTGGCCAAAAACCTCGAAACGTTCTATATCGTCCAGCGGGGCCAGATTCTGGCGGCCAGCGCCCAACTCTCCACCGAGTTGCTGCGCTCGGTCGCTGAGGCTTTTCGTTCGATGCGCGAGGCTTGGGAAGAAGTGGAGCGTTCCGTCAGCGTAGCGGTTGCTTCCACCCGGCCTTCGCCATCGCCGTCCGTGGAGCCCGCCGGCTGGCAAGCCTGACACCACGGCGTCGATGTACGGCTGCGCCTGGCTCGCGGGCTCCTCCCTCGAGCGCCAGCATCCGCTCCACACAACTCACCAGCTCGCTAGGCCTGAACGGCTTAGGCAGAAAAACGTATGAGTCCCCGGGCGTGGCGGGCGGGGCATAGCCCGACATCAACAAAACTTTCAGCTGAGGCTGCCTGCGCCTCAGGCGCCGCGCCAAAGTAGATCCGCTTCCATCGGGGAGCGCAAGGTCCGCCACCAGCAGGTCAACGCGGGCGCCGCGACCCGAGGCAAGCTTCAGCGCCTGGATGCCACCCCGGGCTTCGATTACCTCGTAGCCTTGCCCCCGCAGGATTTTGGAGGTTACTTCCCGAAGCCTTGCATTGTCTTCCACCACCAGAACCGTACCGCGCCCGGGGGCCAGGGCTTTGACGCTGCTCAAGGCGGATTCCTGGCTGGCATTCTGCCGCCCGTCCGCTGCGCAGCGCCACCGGATCCTGAAGGTGGTGCCATGTCCGGGCTGGCTTTCGAGCGCCAGCGTGGCCCGGTTGCGCTCTACCAGTTCCTTGACCACCACTAGCCCGATGCCGGTGCCCGCGCCCGGCAACTTGGTGCTGAATCCTGCCTCGAAGGCGCGGCGGCGTGTTGTCCCGCCCATCCCGCATCCTGTGTCAGTGATAGCCAGCTCGGCGTAATCCTGGCCACTCGGCGCCTGCGAGGACAGGTTCGCGGGCGCAGGGCGGCGGATGCCTGAGGGATGCGACCTGCGGTGGCGGACGGTTAACGTCAGCGTGCCGCCCTGCGGCATGGCATCGCGCGCGTTCAGCGCTAGATTCAAGATTACGCGGGCAACATCGGTTGGATCCGCGGCGATCCAGGCCGGTCGCCGCGGAAGGCGGCTAATCACTCGCACCTGATGGCCGAGCATCGGTGTAAGGATCCCTGCCATTCGCTCAACCAGGCGGTTCAGCTCGACGGGCTGGCGAACGTGGCTGCTCTCGAACTGGGCGGTCCGCCTTGCCAAAGAGCTCGCTATTTCGCCGGCTGCCTGCAGACTACGGAGCAGCGGCTGCAGGCGCGCATCGCCCGCGAACTTGCGCAGCGTGAATTCACAACTCCCCAACATGGCTGACAGGAGGTTGTTCAGGTCGTGGATGAGCCCTTCGAGGTCGGAGAAGCGGTCAGGCACCCGGGAGTTGGGGGAAGCTCGCCGCGCCATTTACTGATGAGTATACAAGGCCGGCAAGCTGGGTGGCAAGGGAGGATCCTCCTCCCGCGGTCCCTGGTCAGCAAACGAGAAGCCTCGCGCCGCGTCTTACAGCGCCTGAGCGATCGCGGCGCTCAGCTCCTGCCCGGATACGAAGCCGACCCAGTGATGCAGGATCCTTCCCTGCCGGTCGATCAAAAAGAGGGTGGGGAAGATCGAGATTTTGCCGAAGGCATCGTCGCTCTCCTTGGTCCAGGCGACGATGGGAAAGTGAATGCCAGTCTTGCGCGCATAGCGAAGGCGGTCAGCATCCGTGTAATTAAGACCGAGCAGATTATCGGCATTGGCACCCACCATCACCAGCCCGCGACCAGCGAACTGCTGATCGAGACGCACCAGCTGCGGGGCTTCCTTCATGCAAGGCGGGCAGCCGGTGAACCACACGTAGAGCAGAACGACCTTGCCGCGCAGCGTGGCCGAATCGACGACGTTTCCCTCCAGCGATTTCAGCTTAAACTCCGGCGCCGGCTTGCCCTCCCAGCCTGCGAGCTGATGCTCGACGGCCTGCCCGAACTGGGGATCAGCGCGAATCGCTGCCACGTCCACATGAGTCACCTCGCCGGTGCGCGGGTCGCGCGTTAAAAAGTGCGGAACGCGCGGATCGGCCTCCATCACGCGCAGCAGCACGTCCGCCGCCCCTGCGGCATGCAGGTCAAACTGCTGTTCAATCTCGCGCAGGCTAGGCGGCTTGCCGAACTTCTCTTGGTACTGGGCGAGGAATAGCGGGATGCGGAAGAAAGCGTTGTAGAGCTTATTGAGCTCCTGATGCTCTTCTGGGGTGGTGAAGACGTTGTTATAGAGTTGAGTCACGATCAGCGGCTGGCCAGGGTGGACGTGCTCGCGGAGGTAATTCAGGATGCGCGCCTCGACATCCGGCTGCGCAACCAGAAGCACGCTGGCCAGGAAGAGAATCGTCCACGTGGGGAGAAGAATTCGCGTAATGGGCTGCATAGTGATTTTGAAAACTGCCGGGGCTGCGACCGCGGCGTGCCAGCGATTAGCGGCTTTTCCGGGGCGGCTGAGGTGAATCGGCTGCCCTGCCGAGACCGAAGCACTTCCATTCAAAAAGCAAGGCATATTGCATGTACTGATTGAGATAACTCCAGCCGTGATCGCCGGGCCGCAGTACGAATTCGTGGGGAAAGCCGTTGGCGCTGAGGATGCGGTCGAGCATTTCATTGCCTTCTTGAAAGCCGTAACGGTCATGATCCCCAACATCAAAATAGAGCTTCAGACCGCTGAACTTTTGGGTGTGAGAGGCCAGGGTCAGCGGGTTGTTGGCTTCGAAGTAGGCTTCGTTCAAGGGGAAGCCGAAAGGTTCCTGGAGCACGCGGGCATAGAACCCCCACCGTCCCTCGCTCGGGAGGGGATTGGGAAACTTGGGGATCAGTGCCGCACTCTGCGCACTGACTGAGCCAAACACGTCCGCATGCTTCATGGCCAGGTGCAAGGCCCCAAACCCGCCCATCGAGGTACCGCTGATGCCGCGTTCGGCCGCTGCTGGGAGTGTGCGGTAGGTCTTGTCGATGGTGGGAACGAACTCCTGAATGAAGAAGTCCTCGTAACGCTTGCGCCCGTCGTAGGAGTTGATGTAGAAGGTGTGGTCGCCGTCCGGCATCACCACCAGGAACTCCCCGAGCTTCCCTTGGGCCAACAGATTGTCGAGGATTTCTTTGCCCCCTTTGTCCACCCAGCTTCGCTCATTCTCAAAGAGGCCGTGCAGGTAATAGAGGGTGGGGTAGCGGCGGTTCGGGGACGAGGTGTAGTCTGCCGGAAGGGCCACACAATAGTCCACTGGCTGCCCAAGAATCGAGCTGTTCACCGACGCACAGTCAACCTTGGTAGGACCCAGGCGGTTCGCCTGCACGGGAAACGACGGTAACGCGACAGCGAGGGCGGCCGCGGCGGCGAGACTGGCAGGCAGGTGGATCCATTGTGACAGGGATCGCTGCATAGCTATTGAGGCGTGGGACTCGAGGCGTGCGAGCGATCCACCCCCACGTATACGGACGTTTTGCCGCTCTTCGAGGTTACGCCTACTGCGCCGCCCGCCTGCCGGGTGCTGGAACCAGCGGCTCCCGCCATGCCGTAGACCTTGCCATGGACCTTTGCCGGCTTGCTCTTGCTATCTGGGCCCGCTGCCGTTACACCGCCGGCGACGTCTGCGGCACGAAACTCACTTACGGTGTCGCCTGCGAGGGGTAGATTGCTGCCTTTCACCTCCTGGCCTTGGGACAGATCGTGAGCCGCCTTTTGGGCGATCGTGGCCGTGCTCACGTGACCTACGTCCTCGAGCTTGACCTTCGCCGCAGCGCCATGCTGCTTGGCCTCTGGCGGCGAATGCGGCTGTTTCTGTGAGTCCTTCGGGGTTGCGGCTGGCTGGTTCTGCCTGGCGAATGCTGCCGGCGTGATCGAGAGGCGTAACAGGAAGAAGGCGGCGCCCCACCCGTTGAGTCTGCCGCTGCGCTTCATAACTCTTCTCAACTTCGGCCTTTCCAGTTTACCCCCTCGGCGCCGGTCGCCCCAGCAATACAGATGCGGACAGGCCCCATTCTTACCCGAACGGGGAGGCGGGTCAAGGGATCAAGCCGGCGAAGACCGCTGCAGAAGCCCGATCGTCTGGCGTGTGCTGAAAACGCCGACCCTGTATTTTCAATCGCTTATCCGGTTCGTTTTGTCAAATTACTATTTCGCCTGCACGTCGGCCCGTGGCGCCGTTGACCCCGGTATACAAGGTTTACAAGCTAGACCGGTCTGACAGAGCTGACGAAGTGGACAAAGGCGCCCTCGTTTGGGTTCGGCCGACCCCGTCTGCTCGCCGGTGTGTTCCACGCTGAGGCGCACTTGAGGAGCGCCCTTGGACAAACCGCTGGATCCCGGCTTATTCTGGAGGGCAAACGTCTGTTGGAGGCCATGCCATGTCCAGTCCTGAATCCGCCGCGACGGCAACCGGGAAGATCGTCCTTTCTCAGCAGCCGCTCTCCCCCGAGGAGTTGCAGAAGACGAATGCTTACTGGCGCGCGGCGAACTACCTTTCGGTAGGCCAGATCTATCTGCTGGACAACCCCCTACTGCGTGAACCACTCCGGGTTGAGCACGTGAAGCCCCGCCTGTTGGGCCACTGGGGCACCACACCCGGGCTCAACCTCATCTATGTCCACCTGAACCGGCTCATCAAGAAGTACGACCTCAACGTGATCTTCATCACCGGTCCGGGCCATGGTGGTCCCGCGTTAGTGGCCAACACGTATCTGGAAGGCACCTACTCGGAGGTTTATCCGAACGTCTCCCAAGATGTTGAAGGCTTGAAGCGGCTTTTCAAGCAGTTTTCCTTTCCGGGTGGGATTCCCAGCCACGCTGCGCCGGAGACGCCGGGTTCCATCCACGAAGGGGGCGAACTCGGCTATGCCTTAGCGCACGCGTGCGGTGCCGCGTTTGATAATCCGGATCTGCTGGTCTGCTGTGTGGTTGGCGATGGCGAGGCAGAGACCGGTCCCCTGGCGGCCAGCTGGCACTCCAACAAGTTCCTGAACCCTGCCCGCGACGGTGCCGTGCTGCCCATCCTGCACCTGAACGGCTACAAGATCGCCGGCCCTACGGTACTTGCCCGGTTAGAGGCAGACGAGTTGCTTCGGCTATTCGAGGGCTACGGCTATCGGCCTTACTTCGTCGAGGGCGATGACCCCGAGATGGTGCACCAGTTGATGGCGGGTACGCTGGAGGAGATCCTGGCCGAGATCCGGCGCATTCAGGAGGCGGCGCGCCGCGACGGGCAGGTGAAGCGCCCACAGTGGCCCCTGTTGATCCTGCGCACGCCCAAGGGATGGACGGGCCCAAAGGTGGTGGACGGCCAGCCAGTGGAGGGCACCTTCCGCTCCCACCAGGTTCCCCTAGCCGACCTGGCTAGCAAACCGGACCACCTCAAGATGCTTGAGGACTGGATGAAGAGCTACCGGCCGGAGGAGCTTTTCGATGCGAACGGGAAACTGAAGGCCGAGCTGGCGGAACTGGCGCCGCGCGGGGATCGCCGCATGGGCGCGAATCCTCACGCCAACGGAGGCATCCTGCTGCGCGAACTGCGCATGCCGGATTTTCGCGATTACGCGGTAAGCGTCTCCAAGCGAGGGTCGGTGCGGGCGGAAGCTACGCGAGTCCTGGGCGAGTTCATTCGTGACGTGATGCGGCTGAACCCGAGCAACTTTCGCCTCTTCGGCCCCGATGAAACGTCGTCCAACCGTCTGCAGGCCGTGTTTGAAGTAGCCGACCGCATGTCGATGGCGCGCATTCTTCCCACGGATGATCACGTCTCGCACGATGGTCGGGTGATGGAAGTGCTCAGCGAGCACTTATGCCAAGGCTGGCTCGAAGGGTACTTGCTCACTGGCCGTCACGGTCTCTTCTCCTGCTACGAAGCCTTCATCCACATCGTCGACTCGATGTTCAATCAGCACGCCAAGTGGCTAAAGGCATGCCGCCATATTCCCTGGCGGCGCCCCATCGCCTCGCTCAACTACTTGCTGACCTCGCACGTCTGGCGGCAGGACCACAACGGCTTTAGCCACCAGGATCCCGGCTTCATCGATCACGTGGTGAATAAGAAGGCTGAAATCGTGCGAGTCTACCTTCCGCCCGACGCCAACACGCTGCTCTCGGTGGCCGACCACTGCCTGCGCAGCCGCAACTACGTGAACGTCATCGTGGCGGGCAAGCACCCGGAGTTGCAATGGCTGAGCATGCAGGAAGCCATCCGCCACTGCACCAAAGGACTCGGCATTTGGGACTGGGCGAGCAACGACCAGGGTACGGAACCCGACGTGGTCATGGCCTGCTGCGGCGACGTGCCCACGCTGGAGACGCTGGCCGCCGTGGACCTGCTACGGCAGCACCTGCCGGACCTCAGGGTACGGGTGGTGAATGTGGTCGACTTGATGACTTTGCAGCCCTCGACCGAGCATCCCCACGGCCTCGCCGATAAGGAGTACGATGGCATCTTCACCGCGGACAAGCCGATCATCTTCGCCTTTCACGGCTACCCCTGGCTCATCCACCGGCTTGTCTACCGGCGGCGCAACCAGCGGCTTCACGTGCGGGGCTACAAGGAAGAGGGAACCGTGACCACCCCCTTTGACATGTGCGTGCTCAATGAGATCGACCGCTTCCACCTGGCCATCGACGTGCTCGATCGCGTCGAGCGCCTGCACAACGTGGTCGGCCACTTGCGCGAGATGCTTCGCAACAAACTGATCGACCATCGCAGCTGCATCACCCAGCACGGTGAGGACATGCCCGAAGTGAAAGACTGGGTGTGGCCGTATTAGGGAGGTCGCGAACGGCCCGCTCTGCTTTCGGGGGCCAGTGCTGCACTTGCGGAGCCCTGGTGGCGCGCGCACGATGCGCCCCTACAAGGACACTCCCACGCTCTTTTCTTGCCGCAGGGTTGGCCTGCGGGTCGGCGTGAGCGCGTCCGCTTGCCTCGCATGAAAATCCTGGTGATCAACTCCGGGAGCTCGTCGCTCAAATTCCAATTGATCGAAACCAGTCCGGAGCAGATCGCGGCCCACTCTGACCGCGTGCTGGCTAAGGGGGTCGTGGAGCGGATTGGCAGCGCGGGTGCGGCGATGACCTGCGAGTTTCCCGCCGGCTCCGGCGGCCCCGTCGCGGCGCCCCCCCAACGCCTCAGTCGCCCCCTACGGGAGCACCGGCAAGCCCTGGAGGCCGCCCTCGAATGCTTGAGGCAATCACCGGGCGGGCTGCGTGACGTCCAAAAGATCGAGGGGGTCGGCCACCGTGTGGTGCATGGCGGCGAGCGATTCCAGGAGTCGGTGCTGATGGACGAGGACGTGGTGCGCGGCATCGAGAGCTGTTCTGAACTGGCTCCCCTTCACAATCCCAACAACCTCAAGGGATATTGGGCTACGCGAGAGCTGTTGCCCCAGGCCCAGCACGTGGCCGTGTTCGACACGGCTTTCCACCACACGCTGCCGCCGCCGGCCTTTCACTACGGGATTCCCTACGCGTACTACGCCCGCCACCGGGTGCGCCGCTACGGTTTTCACGGCACCTCCCACCGCTACCTGTCCTACCGGTTCGCACAAATTCACGGCAGGACGCGCCACGACTATAAGCTGATCACCTGCCACCTCGGCAGCGGCTGCTCAGTGTGCGCCATCGACCGTGGCCGCTCGGTTGACACATCCATGGGGTTCACGCCGCTGGAAGGCTTGCTGATGGGCACGCGCAGCGGCGACGTCGACCCTGGCGTGCTCACCTATTTGCTGCACAGGGAAGGCCTGACGCCGCTGGACCTCGAGTCGATGCTGAACCAGCACGCCGGCCTGAAGGGGCTTTCCGGCGTTTCGGACGATATGCGCGATCTGCTGGAGGCGAGCCGGCAGGGCAACCAGCAGGCCGCGCTGGCTATCGATGTCTTTTGCTACCGGGTGAGAAAGTACATCGGCGCCTATCTGGCAGTGCTCAGTGGCGCCCATGCCATTATTTTCGGCGGCGGCATTGGTGAGCATGCCCCGGCGATTCGAGCCCGAATCTGCGATTCCTTAGAGGCTCTGGGTATCCGCCTCGATGCGGCGAAAAACGCCGCCACGGTGGCCCGCGAGGGCGAAATCAGCAGCGGCCAGAGCGGGATCCGGGTGTGGGTGATTCCAACAAACGAAGAGCTGATGATCGCCCGTGACACCTTGCGGTGCATCCTCGGAATTCCGCATCCCGCTTGACGCCTGGGACCTCCGGTATTGGCGCCCGGCGCCTGGGGGTGGATAGTGCGCCGAGAGCTGCATCCGCGCTGAGCGCTACAATAGCCGGCCGGGTGCCTTCGGGTTCCGCGAGCACGCCTGGTAAGCGCGTCGAGGGTCGCCACCTCGCAATTGACACTGGGTTGCCTTTTCGATAGGCTCAAAGCGTCGAGGGGGAAGGCTCGTAAGGGAGTGTGGCAATCATGAATCGGTTCACAGGGTTAGTGCTCTCGATGGTGATGGGATCGTGCGGGATCGGAATAGCGGGGCAGCCGGCGGTGGCGCCAGCCGCGAGCCAGCAGGCCGAGTCCAGCACCGGTCAGCCGCAGGGCAAACAAGGTAATACCGCTCCGGCCGCGTCAATCACCCCGGAGGAGCGGACGGCGTTTCAGGCGATTCAGAACGAGCTGGATCCCGCGCGGCAGCTCCAACTCGTCGACGATTTCGCCAAGAAGTATCCTCACAGCCCGCTGCTTACCGATGTCTACTTTTTCGGGGCCATCGCCTCACAGCAGAAGGGCAACATTCAGGGCGTCATTGACTACGGCGAGAAGAGCTTGCAGTTGAATGGCAACAACCTGCGCACGCTGCTGGTGCTTTCCTCGGTCCTGCCGCAGCCGCAAGCTTCCAAAACAGACGCTGACAAAGCGAAGAATCTGGCGGCAGCCGAGGCCGATGCCAACAAAGCGTTGCAGCTGATTGCTCAGCTCCCTAAGCCGCCTAACCAGACGGACGAACAGTTTCAAAAGATCAAGCAGTCGCTGAATGGCGGCGCTCACGCCGCGCTGGGGATGGTTCACCTGGTGCGGGCGACGGAAGGCCTGTCCGGCCCGGACACCCAAGAGTTGGCCAAGTCAGAGGAAGAATACAAGGCTGCTGTCTCCGTTCCCAACCCCGAGCCCGAAGCCTACTACCGGCTGGGGGAAGCCTACCGCATGGACGGAAAGATCGACGAGGCCATCGACGCGTTTACGAAGGCCTCCCAGCTCGGCCAAGGCGGACCCATCCAGACTTACGCCGACCAGCAGATTAAGACACTGAAGCAGCAGAAAGAAAAGACACAGGCTAAGCCGCCTGATAAGCCCTGACCACCGCGGCCGGGGTCCGGGAAGGGACGTCGCGTCCACCAAGGAGCCAGCCGCTGAGAGAATCGGGTGCGCCTCTCGAGGAGCCGAAGCTGAAGGGATACTGCCAAGCAGAGCCGGGGCAGGTTTCCTCCGTTCTCGCGGTGCAGGGCTGGTCAAAGCCTCAAGCGGAGCATGGGCAAACCCGGCTGGGAAGAATTGCAGAAACTGATCGGCTATGCCTTCCGCGACCCTCAGCTATTGCTCGAGGCCCTCACTCACTCATCGTATGCGCGAGAAGCGTCGCGCCCGAGCCGCGACAATGAGCAGCTAGAGTTTCTGGGCGATGCAGTCCTCAACTTTGTCGTCAGCGTGCGCCTGGCGGATGAATTTCCGCAGTACGAAGAGGGCAAGCTCTCCCGTGCCCGCGCCCGGTTAGTGGCGGCGGAGCACTTGGCCTCAGTAGCCGCTACGCTGGGTCTGGGCCAGTATCTGCGGCTCGGCCGCGGCGAGGAGAAGACCGGAGGCCGCGACAAATCCAGGCTGCTGGTGGACGCGCTGGAAGCCCTGATCGCCGCCATCTACCGCGACGGGGGATTGCGGGCCGCCCAGCGCTTTATCCGAAATTTCATCCTGCCAGAGAACCTGAGCGCCGTGGCCAACGAACTCTTCTCGGTGGATTACAAATCGGCGTTGCAAGAAAGCTTGCAAGCGCGCCACCTCGGCCCGGCCACTTACCGGGTGGTGGCCGAGACCGGTCCGGAACACCGTAAGACGTTTACCATCGAAGCGGTTGCCGCCGAAAACTTGGTGGCCCGCGGCACAGGCCCTAGCAAGAAGATCGCCGAGCAGCAGGCTGCCAAGGTTTTGCTGGAGCGTTTTCGGGAAGCCACCGAATGACGCGCACACGAGCAGGCTGCGGGCTACCCGGGCTGGGTCCCTGAGACCCTTGGCAGTTGTGGCGCCGCAGCGTGGCGCTGCATGCCGGGTCTCCCTTGGCAGCGCCCTCGTCGCTCTTGAGGCAATGGGCTCGCCGTGCCACGGGTCGAGACTGTAGCATGACCGGACAGGAACCAGCCGCCTACCGAAAGTCGTCCCTGCGCGACACCTTTGAGTCGCTAGTGGTCACCGTCATCCTTGCAATCTTCGGTACCACGTTTGTGGTGCAGGCCTTCAAGATTCCCACCGGCTCAATGGAAAACACGCTGCTGATCGGCGACCACTTGCTGGTGAATAAGTTTGCATTTGCCTACCAACCGGGATGGCTGCGCCACATTTTGCCCTACCGCGAGCTCCGTCGCGGCGACGTGCTGGTCTTCAAGTTTCCCGGCACCCCCGGGGAGGCGCAGGAGCCCGGGGAGCATTTCGTTAAGCGGCTGATCGGCCTGCCGGGCGACCGGATCCGCATCGTGAACCGGCAGGTTTTCGTCAACGGGCAGGCGCTGCAGGAGCCTTACGTGCGACACTACGCGCCCAGTGTCCCGTTCCGGGGTGACAATTTCCCGCCCCTCGAGATGGTGGAAACGCGTTCAGCGGCCGAATTGCGCTGGAGCGAAGAGATCCAGGATTACATGCGGAACGGCGAGCTGGTCGTGCCACCGGCGAACTACTTTGCCATGGGGGACAACCGCGAGAACAGTTGGGACAGCCGGTTCTGGGGCTTTGTACCTCGCACCCTGATTACCGGCCGTCCGCTCCTGATTTACTGGTCCTTCGAGACGCCGGAAGGCGAGTACGAACGCAATTCGCTCGGCGACCGCCTCTCCCAAATGGTGGATTTGATCATCCACTTTCCCACTAAGACGCGCTGGCGGCGCACACTGCGGCTGGTGCGCTGAGGTTTGGAGGGGCCAGGCGTAACCGCCCCAGCTCGGCAAACGGGTGAATGAGTGAAACCTCTCTCGCGGCAGCGTGCCCGCTTGATTCTCGGCGCCCTCGGTCTGTTAGCCCTGCTGGCTCTTTTACTCCCCTCGCTGCTGAACGTTGACCCGTACCGCGCCCGGTTGCGACTGGCGCTCGAACGTAAGTTAATGCGCAAGGTCGATTTCGGCCGATTGTCCCTGCACCTTTTGCCCCGCCCCAGCCTGGATATCGCCGACGTGGTGATTGAGGAGGATCCAAACTTCGGCGCGGAACCCTTCGCTCGCGCCGACCGCATTAGCTGTGACCTTCGCTGGCGGAGTCTGTGGCATTCGCGCCTGGACATTGCCCAGCTTTACCTGGAAAATCCCACGCTCAACCTGGTTCGCAAGGCCGACGGCGAGTGGAACGTGGGGAGCTTTCTGAAGACCGCTAACCCCGCTTCGCCCTCGCCCGCCTCCCCGGCGGCGGAGGACCTGGACCTAGTGGCTGACGGCGGGCGCCTCAACTTCAAGGTAGGCAACGTCAAGAAGCCGCTCGCGGTCACCGACCTTGCCGCCCGCCTTACCTTCCGGCGGCAGGAAGGCCAAATTCGATTCCGACTGACCGGTAATCCCGTCCGCGCCGACTTGGCTCTGCCCACGCCCGGCACGGTCGAGGTGGCAGGCGACTGGATGCCCGGGCCTGACCTGCAAGGCCCCCTGGACGCGACGCTGCGAACACGCGGGTCACTCCTATACGACTGGATTCCCTTGCTGACCGGGCGGAACCCGGGCATCTACGGCGAGCTGGACTCGGTGCTGAGGCTGACTGGGTCCGTCTCCCAGCTTCGCTTGGAAGGGCAAGGTCGGCTCTCCCAACTTCATCGCTGGGAATCGTTGCCACCGGCGGCTGAGCTCCCAGTCGAGCTTTATATGCGTGGCAACTTGGACCGCCGCCGTGGGCGCGCCTCCATTGAGGCCCTCGATGCGAGCTTTGGAGGATCACGCCTCCACTTGAGTGGCACCCTGCAACCGTTAGCTACTGCGCCGCAGGCGGATGTGGTGCTGGCGGTGGAGCGCGCGCGGCTGGAGGACCTCGAAGCTCTAGCGCGCCGACTGTTCGGCCGGCCGGGGCCCGTGGTGTCGTCCGGCAGGGTTGATGGCTTGGTGGCCGTTCAGGGTGTTTGGCCAGCATTACGCTACGGAGGCTTTCTAACGGGACAGCAGGTGGCGTTCTCTGCCGCTGGGAGAGCCTGGCGGGTGCCCGAAGTCGATCTCAAACTCGACCATCAACAAGTTCGGGTGTTGCCCGTGCGTATGGTACTCGGCCCACACCTCGAGCTGGGAGCGGAAGGCAAACTCCAGCTGCCTCCGCTGCCGCATCCGGCGCGCGGGGGGAAAGGGAACCCGCCTCTCTACGACTTCGAGATTTCGCTTCAGAATGCTCCCCTACATGATCTTTTGGCCCTGGCGCGGGAACTGGGGTCGCCAGCCGCCGCCCCCCTGGATGCTGAAGGCTTCGGCACCGCCGCCGTGCGCCTGACGGGGCACGCGTGGCCGCGGACGCAGGCGGCGCTGCTCGCCGGCCTCACGGGTGAGGGTGAGCTTCGCCGCGCCCGCCTCCTTCTCCCTGGCCTAAACCAGCCTGTCGAGCTTCGGCGCGCCCACCTTGAGATTCAGGGTGACCGGGTGATGGTGCGTCCTTTGGCCGGAGCGGTAGGTTCGACATCGTTCGTGGCGGTGCTCCAGCATCAAGGCGAGCGCCAGGCACCTTGGAGCTTCGATTTGCGCGTCGAGCGCCTCAGCGTCGAGGAGGGCGCAGCTTGGTTTGAGGCGCTAGGGCATCCTTCGCCGCCTTCGCTACTCGAGCGCATTCCTTTCCTCCGCTCGCTGGCGGCGCGGCGATCGGCGCGCTCCAGCCTGTTCGCGGCACTCGACGCGCAGGGGCAGTTTTCGGCGGCAGTAGTCAGCTACCGCTCGGTGGTGCTGCGTGACTTCCGCGCCCGGGCCGATATCAGCGACCGGAAGCTTCGGTTTCTGGATGCGAGCTTCCGTGCGGGGAGCGGTCACGGCGCGGGCGGCTTGGAGGTGAACTTGGCGGACCTCCCGGCGGCGGTGGCTGTGGACGTTCGCCTCGACTCGATGAAGATCCAGGGTCTGACTGCATACCTCCCCTCGGCCTTGCGGGGAATGCGTGGAACGTGCTCCGCGCGGGCCCATCTCGTGGGGCGGGGGCTGTCGCGGCCGGAGCTGGCCGCGAGCCTGATGGGCCGTGGCACGCTGAGCCTGCGGAACGTCTCGCTGGGAGGATTCGATCCCGTGTTGGCCGTGGCTCGTGCCAATGCCTGGAATGACATCGCACCTTCGCGCGCCGAATGCACCCTGCACTCGGCGTCCATTGATTTCAGTGTGCGCGGAGGAACGATAACTTTCCAAAGTCATCCCCTGGAGATTCGCGGGGCCCGTTTCGAACTCCGAGGTATCGCGGACGAGCACGGATCCATCAATATTGACGTCCGCGCGGATCTGCACCCTCTTGTTTGTCGGCGGGCCAAAGGGTCTGCAGGGGCCGATTCGAGCGTGAGGAGCTTGCGTCTCGCCGGCCCGCTGCGCAGGCTGCGTCTGCTTGAGGTACTCGAAAGCCATGACGCAAAGATCGAGACTCGCCGCACGCAATGATGCACGCGGCCTGGGAATCGAGATCCTTTGTCGTTTTGGAGGTCGGATGTCAGTCGCGGTAAATAAACGTGAGGCGTGGTTGCTGCTGTTGGTGGCAATCCTGGTGGCAGTTTCAACCGCGGCGGCGGCGGAGGCGCCGCTGATCGATCCGGGTCTGTTCAAGGG
>CADDZE010000037.1 GCA_902812465.1 Acidobacteriota bacterium
AGCTGTGGGCCCTGGGGTCCGTTGCGGGTTATGCTTCCGCTTACATTTTTGACCGGCTGGCTGTCATTCATGCCGATCCGCTCGTGGGGCCCTTCCTGCGCGGCATCCCCAGCTTGGTTCTGGGCATTGTGCTGGTTTGGAAGAATCGGATGTTTGGCCAGGTGTGGCCACGATCGGAAGCCTACGCGGGTAATCGTGCCGTGGCAGCGCTGGCGGTGGCGGGCGCGGTGTCGACAGTGGGACTGTTCGCGCAGTACTTTGCTCTTCGGCTGGGGGGCGTGATAGTGACGGTACCAGTTGTGCAAACGTATGGCCTCTGGGGGACGCTGGGCGCGTGGCTGTTTCTGCGCGAGCGGGTGCGCCCCGTCTTCTTGCTGGGATTTGGGCTGCTGGTGGCGGGCGTCGCGGCGGTTTCGCTGGGCGAACTGCGGGGATGGGCGCACGGCTGGGTGCCTTCGCCGGCCTGGTACTGGGCGATTCCGCTCGCCTGCGGTACGGCGCTAACCTACGGGATCGCGGGCGTCTTCTGGCGCGACTCCCAATTGCGCGGGGCCCACCAATCGACGGCTATCTTGATCCAGTTTGTAGCCAGCCTGGCGACGGCGCTGGGCGGGCTGGCTCTGGCGGGCCGTCTCCGCCTGATCTCCACCACGCCGGCGCGCGACCTCGCCGCCCTCTTGATCAGTGGTGTGCTCTCCGGCATCGTCGGCGTCTACTGCATCTTCATGGCGTTGCGCCTGATGCGCGTGGCGCGCGTCTTTGCCTACACTTCGCTGACCCCGTTGGTGGCTACAGGCTTCGCCTACTTCTTCCTGCACGAGTACCTGAACCTGCTGATGCTGGCGGGAGTTGTGTTGGCGTGCTTCGGCTTGGCGCTGACGCAGATTTTTCGCCCGCAGGAGGAGTGAGGAAAGTTTCGAGCTGAAAGACACCGTGGAATCTGCCTGATAGTACCGCAGGGCTCCTCTAACCCCCGGCGATGGCCCCAGGCGGGCATACGCTCGCTCTTGCATCGGCCGGAGGCGGGGGCCACAATAGGCCGCAGAGGGGAATGTGAAAGCGATTGGTTCACTGCTGACGGTGCTGGCCGCGGTGGTGATTGGTTATTTCGTCCTCAAGGCGGAGTTTGGCCGGGGACCGGAGAAGGGGGTTCCGCCTCAGGAGACGATCGATGTGGTGGGGGTGCAGTCGGACCTACTGGCCATTGCCCAGGCGGAAAGGCTCTACTTGGCTAGCCACGGATCCTACGGCAGCCTGGACGAGTTGCAGCAGGAGGGGTCCATTACCTTTTCCCCCGCCGGTCGGCGCGGCTATAACTACAGCGCAACCATCGACGATGGCCAGCACTTTCGGGTGACGGCCTCGCCTGCCGATCCCAACAAGACGGGCTGGCCCACCCTGGCCGTGGACGAGACGATGCAAATCACCCGGCAGTAGAAGATGAGGCAGGTGCCTGATGGCTCCTGGTCGATACCCCTGGCGGCTCGGTTGGCTGAGTGCTTGCCTGCTGGCGCTGGCCAGCGCTCGCGTCGCGCCGGCTAAGGACGCAACCAAGGAAAACGACCGTCTGCTGCTGATTCGTGGCCTCGCCCATGAAATCGCGGTTTCCAAAGTGCCCTTGCCGCGGGGGAAGAAAGGAATCGTGCTTGATTCCCAAGGTCACCTGGATCAGGCTGAGGCCAGTACTGAGTTGCGGGAGAACGGTGTGGCCATCAGCCCCGGCATGCCAACGGAGATCACCAAGATTACTTTTAAGCCCAAGGCGATCGTGCTGGACATCAACGGCGGCGGCAAAAAGCGTTCCAAGTGGTATCAGCATATCGAAATCGGCATGGGGGCAGCCACCTCACCGATCGTGCCGCAGACGCCGGTGGTGGCCGAGGGTTCCTTCGTCACCATCCGCTTTCCGGGCAAGGTTCCCGACCTAACGGCCGACCAGGCCAAGCAGATCCTCAGCAGCGTGCTCGATTTCGAGCGCCACTCACCCACCGTGCTCTATTCCCCCTCCGTGCCGCCGAAGTTCAAGGAAGCCATTAAGAAGCATGAAGTGCTGGTGGGGATGGACCGCGACGCTGTGCTTTCCGCCAAGGGTCCTCCGGAGCGCAAAGTGCGGGAAGTGAAAGAAGGTTCGGAAAAGGAAGACTGGATTTACGGTTTGCCTCCGCATGTTCTGATCGTCACCTTTGACGGCGATACGGTTGTCGCGGTGAAGCAGTACTGAACCACTCCCACGGTCGGGTGCCGGAAAGCTGTCGCGAACTGCCTTCGCCACCTTGCAGACCTTCTACCGGGCGGGTGCCTGGTCACGCAAAGTGTAGAGAAACTTCTTCAGCGTGCTATCGCGCCGTGCGTTCTCTTCCGTCAGGCGGCGGACAGCTTGTGCTTGCAGCAGCCTCTCCTTTTGCGCCAAGGCGGCTTCACCGAGCCGCTGGTAAATCCGCGACAGGCGGTAGTGAGCTTCCGCCGAGTCTGGATTCAAGCGGACACAGGCTTCCATTTCGGTGCGAGCCCTCGCCCACGCTTGTGCCCACTCGAGGGCCTTTCCGAGCTGGCACCGTGCCAGTTGGCTAGCCGGTGAGATGCGAACCGCTGCGCCAAGATAGCGCAGCGCTTCGGCGGATGGCCGGGAGTTCCCGCGGTCGTGTTCGATCTTGAGCAACACCGCGCCGCAATAGGCGGCGGCATCGCCATCGCGGGGAGAAGCGTCGGCCTGCTGGCACAGGGCCTGTGCCACCGGCTCGGCGGGGGTGGAGGGCTCGTCCAGCGCCACTTCGCCGAGATAATGGAAAGCCAGAACAGACTCGGGGCCGGAGGTGCTACGCGCCGTCTCGAGCAGCGTGTGGGCGGCGTCCGCGTAGCGCTCGAGGAAGAACAGGGTCAGGCCCTTGGCCACCCGGGCGCGCACAGATTGAGGGAAAAGCTGGGCCGCCTGTTCGAAGACCGCCAAGGCAGGCTCGAACGTCTGGTGCCGCAAAAGCTCGGCCCCCAGCGCCAGCCGGTACTGCTCTTCGCCGGGGGCCAAAGCAACCGCGGCTTGATAGCAGCGGACGGCTGTCAGGCTGTCGCCCCGCGCTTCCGCGATGTCGCCCCGCAGACTTTCGAGTGCGGCATTATCACCTAACTGGACGGCGCGCTCGGCGGTGGCCCAGGCGGCGTCCAGCTTGCCCGTATGAAACTGGGCCAGGGCGAGGTGGTAGGCGATCTCGGGCCGCTGCGGGGCGAGGCGTGCTGCCGCCTCGAGATGACGGATGGCCGCATCTGCCCGGCGCGCTTCGGTCTCTGCTAGCGCGGTGGCGGTGAGCAGATCGACGTCATCAGGCCGCAGGCGAAGCGCCGCTTCCATGTCCGCTGCGGCAGCGTCCGAATGGCCATTGCCGGAATCGATGGCCGCCTTGAGCCGGAAGTAGGCTATTTGCTGGCTGGGTGCCGGAGGCGGCGGGACACCTTTCAAGGCCGCGGCCGCCTCGGTGTAACGGTGCAGGCGGGAGAGCGCTGCGGCCCACTCGAGGTGGGCAGCGGCGTTGTCAGGGCTTGCCCGGACGGCGCGGCGCAAAAAGGGTTCAGCTTGGGCCGGTGCACCCGTGAGATTGTAAAGCGAGCCTAGCGCGAGCAGAGCGTCAGGGTTGCCGGGCTCGATGGACAACGCTCGGCGCAGCTCCGCCTCCGCCCGGTCGGGCTTTCCGGCCAGCAGGTACGCTTTGCCGAGAGTGACTCTAGCTGCGGCGTCCTGAGGGTGTGAATGGACCCAGCCCTCCAGGGCACGGGTGGCGCCGGCGAGATCGCCGGATGCCGGAGCAGCCTCCGCGCGTGCCCGGTCATTCTGTTGTCCGGAAAGCGCGGCCGAGCAAAGAAGGGTAGCCGCCAGCAGGCCGGACGCCGCCGTCAAAAGCGAGTAGTCCGCACGACCCACGAAAGGACCGAGGGTGAGCCAGGACCGCGTCCCAAAGCGGTCTTGGACCGCTTCGCAGCGTCCCAGCCTTCCCGCACGGCCAGGCGGCAAAGCTCGCACGACGTCACTGGCCGGGCGAATCATCTTTTGCCGGACTATCGGAAATCCGGAGAATAAGGCAGTCTTGGTCTTCGTAGGCTTCCCGGAAGCCCGCTTCGAAGGCGTACCGAAGCCATTGGGGCGAGGGCCGAGAGGGCGCGTCGCCAATGAAAAGATAGTTTACTCCTGCGGGCTCCAGCTTGGCGAATAGCGACCGGATAGCCTCGGTGGGGTCTGGCTCCGCGGCCCGTGACAAGCGGTCATTCAGCCGCGCGAGCTCGGGATGCGCATCAAGTAGGTATAGAGGGTCAAGGCCCGAGACGTAGCGGTGCATCGTGTCGTAGAAGAAGAGCTTGGGGAAGTCTGACCAGTTGGCGTTGTAGATGAGCGCGCCGGCCGGAACGTGGCGGATCAGCCAATCGGCGCCTGCAGCATAGTGGTCCGGGGGCTTGGTATTCACTGCCACCTTGGTCCGGGCGGTGCGCAGAGCGTGAAGGGCTGCCGCCGTCAAAAGCATGAGAAGCGGAATTTCGAGCAACCGCCAAAGCTGGGCCCCTTCCTTTCGGCCGGGTCGCTGAGTAGGTGCCCGCCGCGGTGCGTCTTGCAAGCTCGTGGCCTCTGGGGAAGCGACCTCCGCGGCAGGCATTGGCGCGGCCTCCCAAGCTGCCTGAAGCGCAAAGGCGGCGAAGAGAACGGCGAATGGTGGCCAATACTCCATGAAACGGATCGACCGGATGGTGATGAGCAGTAAGAATGTCGAGAAGAAGAGTAAGAGCATGGGACGCTGGATGCAGGTCCTGTCATGGCGGCTAAGTGCCAGGGCGTAGCCGAAGGTGAGGTAGCCAGCTACCATAGCCGCGCACGCCACCACAGATCCCTGGAAGAAAATCCAGCTGGTGACACTGTACCACTCGAAGCCGCCGCCCGGGGCAATCGAGAGCTGGCCCGATTTGGCGAGCAGGTGCTCCAGGAAGAGGCTGACGTTTTTCGGGAAGTACGGATGGATTACGAAAGCGGCCAGGATGCCGGCGATCGTCCACAGCAAAGGGCGCCACTCAAGCCGGCGCTCACTCCACCCTACGACCACCAGCCAGATAAAGGCTAAGACAGCGAGGATCACGAAGAGGTTGTAGGTCCAGGCATAGAGGAACGCGACCGGACCCAGCCAGGCGTACTTGCGCTCGAACAATAGGTACACTCCCAGCGCAAGATAGAGCAGGGAAAGACCGGTTGCCTTTGTCATATTGAGCCGGGCATAGAAGAACCAGGAGCATCCCAGCAAGGCTAACAGCCACGCCAGAGGATACCGGATGCGGTAGCGAAGGATGAGTCCGTAGAGCGCGAGGATGGCCGCGCTGCCAAACAGGGTGGTGGCTACTTTCGCGCCCAGGCGCAGGTCCCCAAACCAAGTGAAGGGAATTAACAGCAGGTGATAGAGGAAATGTTGATCGGCATAACGCGCGGGACTCAGCGTGGTCAGCGGCAACCAGGTGAAAGCGGGGAGAAAGTCACCGTGGCGCATACCATCCCACAGGAGAGCGCTCCACTTGATGTGGTAGTAACCATCAAAGTCGGCGCAGCAGACGCTCGGCGTGGCGAACTGGACCCAGGAGAACCCGCAGGTAATGAAGACGGCTCCTATCACGAGGTTCAGGCGGTGCGGGCGCCTGCCCGTCTCACCTGCCCGGCTGCCGCACTCAACGGAACCGGCGAGGGATTCGCCAACAGGTAAGCTCACTTGGATCCTTCGTCCCTTGGCCTCGTCTGCTGGCCGGCCATCTCGGCCGAGCTTGGGGTGAGCCAGGGCCGGGGCAACGACGACGCCACTCACGGCCACGACCCTCCGGCCCCGCAGTATACACTGAGTGCGTTGGCGACGCAGACTTCGCCCGCAGCTCTCATGGCCCGGGACGGCTGGCGGTTATCATGGCTGCCATGAGAGCAGGGGCGTTAAAGTTGAGCGTACTGCGCAACTGGATGAGGGAAGCCGCTGACCGGCGGAATAGGCTGGCCAACTTCAGTCCCCATGCAAGGGCCACAGGCAATAGCGTCCCCCTCGCGAAGTGGCCTTCAAGCGTGTGTCAGGCGAGTCAGTCGGCAGGGATGCGGCAAAGCGGCGCGACAGCGGCGGTTATCGACAGCAGATTCCGGGAGTGCTGACCGCCGCGAAACACAGGCGCGCCTTCAGGCGCTCGAGCCACAGCTGGTGAGCGGCGTGAAGGCTGGGGTTCATCCAAGGCCGGTCGATCCAGGCCGTGAAGCCATGCTGGCACTCTTCGGTGATCACCCGGGTGCCGTCCTGCTGCGGGATGAGCAACCAGCGGTGAAAGGCGTGGGTGCCGAAGCTCTCGGCTGTCCAACCGAGCGCCCGGCCGGGCTCGTACAGCGTCACTTCGCTCTGCTGCCAGGTGCTAAATGTTCGCCAGGAAAATGGAGTCCACAACTTTAACACTTTCGGGGCCGGCGTTGAGCCGGAGCGGGAGGCAATCCTGACATCGGCACAATTGGGATAAAATTCAGGCCACTCCGGCGCGCGCCGCAGCACGTCAAACACGCTTTCCGGGGACACAGCAGGCAAGAATAGTTCGTTGTGGGCAAAAACCGGGTTGCGGCGGTGGTGGAATCCTGGCGGCCAGGGTTTGGGATGAAATAGGGAGCGCGGCGAGCTAACATACCATTGAGGATATTGGCGGCGAAGCAGGATGAACCATCCGATGGGAGTGCGCGGTGGCTCCGCTCGCAAAATGCCCATGGCAGCGTGCCTGGCGTCAGGAGTTCGTGGCCTCGAGATGATCGGCAATCAGCGGATATACGTCTTGTGAGGCGTTCTTGCCGATGATGCAATCGAGGTGGCCATAGCCGGGAACCACCTCACGGCGGTAGAAACGCGATCCGTGGCGTTGCTGCAGCCAACGGTAAGCGACCTCGGTGCTCTCGGGTAAGAAGCATTCGTTTTCGGCACCATGAATGAAGGCCAGAGGAAGGGCCAGCCGCTCCAGGTGCGGAAGGTAGAGGTCCTTGCCCTCCCGCGTCACCACGTGCCCGGCTCGCACCATGCGCGCCAAGTGTTCGAACGCGCCGATGCTGGCCACGCCGAACATCTCGTGCAGCACATCGTGCGTCGCCTGATTGAGCTGCTCGTGCTGGTAGAGCCGCGAGTAGAGAAACGTAATACGGTGGCAAACAGGGCTCGAACAGCCTTCCGGACCACCAGGGGCAAGCAGCCGCAGGGCCAAGTCGTAGAGGCGCTCATGCCAGCTGTCATGCCCGGTCCGCGGGGCGGCGTAGGCGGTGAGCGACCGGATCCCCAACCGTGCCAAGAGCTCGGGAAAGTGAATGCCGCACTTCACCCGAGTAGTGAGGGGTGCAATGAGGTGGGTGGCCACCTGCGAGCAGACTGCCGACCGCACGCCCTGCAGACCCGCTAGCATGGCCATGACCAACGTGGTGGCGCCGAAACAGTGGGCGAACACCTGGACCGTTTGGCTGCCGGAGATTTGCCGCACCTTGGCCACGGCCGCGGGATAGTCGTAGAGGGCGATGAGGTCGCCGCTAAGCGGCTGCGCCGCCGAGGGCAGCGCAATGCTGGCGCGGTTATCGAGCAGCCACACGTCAAATCCGCGTGCACAGAGATACTCGACTAGGTTGGTTTCGATGGTGTCGATGGCGAAGATTAGGCTGGAGACCCCTAGGCCGTGAAGCAGAATCACCGGACCCTTCTTTCCGGCTTGATAGCGAGTAAGTCGGAGCGGCACGCCATCCGTGGTTTTAAAAGCATGAACTTCGGGCGCTGGTGCGCGCAAGGGCCGCCTCTTGCGTGGGGGCGCGCTGGGGTTGAAGACTGCCGGCGATGCGAAGATTCCGGCATAGATTTCGAACAGCTCGCCCGCGAAAGATTGGCCGAAGCGTGCCAAGGCCTTGAGGCGCTCATCAAAGGTATGCGCGTGGGTCACCCGGATGGTGGCGAGCTGGCGGGCGAAGTCCTCCAGGCCAATGCGCAGGATGCCTCGGCCCAGCACCGGAGCATCGGGCGTGGGTCCGTCGTGAACGGTGATATACAGCGTCGTCGTGTCAGCCCAGAGGTCGTGGGTCGAATCGCGATGCAGCTCTTTGAAGCCTTGAAAGTAGTAAGCCCGTCCCTCCTCCGTCACTAGCTTCATGCGATAGCGCATTTGCTGCGTATCGACCCGCTCGGGATCGGCGACGAAGAGGTTGAACACACCGTCGCTAGCCGTAAGCGGCTGCGGTGAAAGGGCCGGCGCGGTAACGGTGCCGGCCATGCGCGCCAGGTGAGTCGGGTCGGCGAGCATCTGCTCTAAATCGTCCGTCTGGATAGTGAGAATGAACTCGAAGGTGGAGTTCGAGCTTCTACCGGCCGCGGCAGCACGCTCGTAGTCGTCTTTGATCTCGGTGGACCAATAGCCACGCATGCGCTCGGTGAACTCGATACCCAGTGTCGCCGGTGAGAGAGGGGGCTTGGCCGGTCTTCCGGTTGGGGCTTCGACTGGCAAGCTGGCCGTGTCCCCTCGGTAGGGGATGGTCCAGCCGTGGTCCTTCGCCAATAGCGCACAGCAGCGCTCGGCGAGCGCGGAGATGGTGAGTAGGGGATTGACGCCGAGCGGCCGGGGAATGACCGAGCCGTCGGCTACATAGAGCCCCTCATACACGGCCGAGCCTTGGGTGCCTGCAAACACTTGACCTTTGTGGTTTACTACCCCGCGCTCAGCGTCTTCCGCCATGACGCATCCGCCCAGAGGGTGCACAGTGATCAACTCGTGACGAAACAGGCGGATCCAGAGGGGATTTTTGACGTATTGGCCTCCCAGCGCACGGCTGGCAGCGTCCAAGCACTGGCTAGCGCGGTCAAAGACGGGCTGGCTGCCAGCGCCCGGCCAGTGGATGCGGAGGCGGTCATTTTCCAGGGTCATCCGTCCATTGCCATCGTCGTGAGCCATCACCAGGTAGGTTTGCGTGTTCCGGGTGGCGCCGCGATACGGACCCAGCAGGATGCTCGCGGCCTCCTGCTCCATCCGCCGCAGGCTTGGCCTTTCCGGGGATCCTCCAGCGCGGGCGGCCGCGGCGAGAGCTTCGGGCAGGAAGACGGCGAGTGCTCCGGGTACCGCCCCTTCCTCGATGACCATGCCTTCAGCAAGTTCGCGCTGCTGGCGGGCATCGATTACGCCGGTAATGGTCGGGCCGACGGGCGCGCGTCCTTGAGGCAGGTGGCGGCCAAAGCCGATGCCCTCGATCACGTCGTCGCACGCATAGCCGAAACCGAGCAGGTCGCCATTGCCCGTAAAGTGGTATCCGAGCCGGCCAGACAACGGCAGTCCGCCCGCGCGCGAGCGAAGCAGAATCTCCGTTGAGCCGAAGGTGCCGGCAGCGAGGAGGACAATATCGGCGGCGACGAACGCGGTAGGAGCATCAAAACGCTCCCGGCCGGAATCGAGGACCTGATAGTGCACCAGCCACCGGCCGCCGCGCCGCTCAACGTGTCGTACCGTGACCTGTGTGAAGATCTCGGCGCCATGATTCACAGCGTCCGGCAGGTAGTTCATCAGCAAGGTATTCTTGGCACCGTAGTTGCACCCGGTGATGCAGTCCCCGCAAAGTTTGCAAGCTTGCTGTGCGACCCCGGCAGCATTGGTTCGATCCGCGAAGGTGACGTTGATCGGCGCACGGCGAAACGGATGGCCTAGAGCCGCGGCCGACCTTTCCAGAGCTCGGAGCTTCGGGAGAGAAGGGAAGCTTGCGGGATAGGCGACCGGCTGAAGCATCTCCTCGGCGCGCTGGTATCCCTCTTCCAGGCCCTGGCTCAAGTCGTCACGCAGCGCCTGCGGCCAGCGGGGATCGTCGAAGACCCGGGGTTCAGCCCGCAGGGACACGCCAGCATTGATCAGCGACGTGCCGCCCAGGCCGCAGCCCACCAGCGCGTTCATTTCCGGGTTGACGCGGAAGTCGAAGAGGGCGGTGCGCGACCCTAAGTGGCCGTCAGGAGTGTCGACTTGGCTCTCCCGCAGCACTTCTGCTTCGCTGTCCGGGTACTCACCCGGCAATAGCTCCCGGCCCCGCTCCAGTACGCAAACGGTCTGCCCGGCTCGCGACAGTCTCGAGGCGGCGATCGCCCCGCCGTAGCCGGAGCCCACAACCACCACCGTATAGTGATCTCTGATGGACGCAATCGGCAGCGCCAGACGCCGCATCTCCGTGCCTCGCTGAACCCAAGTCAGGTGCTGCGGGCTTGTCTACTCAAGCCGCAGCGCCGCCTTCTCTTCAGGCTAACAACCGCCGCCGAGACCATGGCGACGCGCGAGGCTAGTGAGACAGTTTTCTAATTCCTGTCTTTCGAAGGGGTTAAGACGAGTTAGAGAGCTGCTCGCGATCCGGGAGGTGGTTGAGTGTGGCAAGAAGCAACAAAGCGGCGAGTTTGGGCTGAACGATCACCATTTCTCCAGCTGGCGCTGGCCACCGTTCCCCGCACGCCGAAGCGTCCTTCTTCTGGCTTCGCCGGGCTCAGGAGTTGGGGCTAGCGTGCTTGAATAGCCCGGAAGAAACCCGCGACTCACTTGGAAAGTAAGCGAAAGGCTTCGCCGATGGCGCTTCTGGCAGCCTGGGTCAGCCGATAGCGGGTGAGCTCCGGCGGTGCCACCCACCGGGCATCCAGGACGTCTGATGCGGGACGAAGCAGGCCCGACTTTAAGCGGCAGGCGTAATCGATGATCACATAGTGGTAGCGAACGCGGCGGCCATGGCGCCGTCGCGGCTGCTGACGGTTGGAGTCTTTGGCATGCGCAGCTCCTCGGCGGGCGTAGAGCACACGGTCGAGCACTGCGACAACCTGGACGGGTTCGACCTCCAGGCCAGTCTCCTCCTTGACTTCGCGCCGGACACCCTCCGCCAATCTTTCACCTACCTCCAGGGCACCGCCGGGAATTGACCACCGGCCCTTTAGCGGCTCGCGGCTACGGCGGACCAGCAACACCCGGCGGCGATGGATCACCACGCCGCCCACGGCGATCACCGGTCGATCTGGGTATTCGCGCTTCATCCCGATCCTGTCGATCCCCAGCGCCAGCCCACGCGGGGTTAAGTCGGCTCGACGGCACAAAGGATCCCGAATCGAGGGCCAACCATGGGCCCCGCAATCCCGACGGGCAGCCAGGCCCTCCCCGTCCGTCGACGGGGGCATCATCGATTGTGCCGCAGGCGATCTTAGCCCTATAATGGCCGAGCAGGAGCTTCGATGTACAGGTTCTTTCGGCGGAATCGCGAGGCGGTGAAGAAGTATTTGCTGATCTTCTTCCTCAGCATCGTGTCTCTGGGCATGGTGATCACGCTCATCCCCGGGCTGGGGAGCTTCGGCGACAACCCGATGCGGACGAACGTGCTCGCTTCTCTGAACGGTGCGGATATTACCGCTCAGGATCTGCGGCAAAGCATCGAAGGCCAGCTTCGCAGCCTGCCCGCTGGAGCCGGCGCTCAGTGGGTCAGCTTCATGGCAAGCAGCACCTTAGATAATATGGTGATGCAGCGTGTACTCCTCGTCCAGGCTAAGAAGATGGGCATTGAGGCCTCGGACCAGGAGCTCCTGCAAGCCCTCCAGAGCGACCCCCTCCTTTACCAAAATGGCCAGTTCGTGGGCATGGACCAGTATGAGAACGTCATCCAACAGCAAACCGGCATGAGCGTCGGCCAGTTCGAAGCCATGCTGCGCCAGAGCATCATCCTGGATAAGATGCGCGATATCATCACCGACGGAGTTCAGGTGACCCCCGAGGAGGTTCATCAGGAGTACCTGCGCAGGAATGCCAAGGCCAAGATCGCTTACGTAGTCTTCGACCCCAGCCAGCTTCTGAAGGAAGTCAAGGTGAGCCCCGAAGCGCTCCAGGCCTACTTTCAGAAGAACCCGTCGCGCTACAAACTTCCTGAACAGAGAAGGCTCCGCTACGTGCTGATCACCAACCAGCAGGCTCCCGCGCAGATGAGCGACCAGGAACTGAGGGAGTACTACACGCAGCATCTTGCTGATTACCGCGTACCGGACCGCGTCAAGGTCGCGCACATCCTATTCAAGACCACGGGCAAGAGTTCAGCCGAAATAGCCGACGTCACCAAGAAGGCGCGGGACGTGCTGGCGCAGGTTAGGGCAGGAGGCAACTTTGCTGAGCTGGCCAAAAAGTACTCCGAGGATACCGCCACCGCCCCGAATGGGGGTGAGCTGGGTTGGATTGTTCGCGGCCAGACCGTGAAGGAATTCGAGACAGCCGCGTTCTCGATGAAGCCGGGCCAGGTGAGCGACTTGATTCAAACCACCTACGGCATTCACATTATTCGAGTGGAAGACCGACAGATTGCCCACTTGCAGTCGTTTGACGAGGTCAAAGACTCGATCCGCACGAAGCTCGAGCAGGAAAAGCAGGCGGCCGCTAAGCAGGCGTTGGCCGATAACCTGGTGCGCGAGATCAAGGCTCAGCCCCAGAAATTCGTCGAGATTGTCCGCAAGGCCGGCCTCGATCCCCGGGAGACACCCCTTTTCAGGTACAACCAAGCTGTTCCTGACCTGGGCAACAGCGAGGGTCTGGAAAACTTGGCGTTCCAGCTCCGCACGGGTGAAGTGGGCTCCCTTACCGTGCCCAAGGGAACCGCAGTGATCCAGGTGGCGGAGATTGTGCCCGAGCATACGCCCAAACTGGACGAAGTCCGTGCGCAGGTGGAGGAGGATTACCGCGCCGAACAGTCGAAAGTGCTGGCTGAACAGAAGGCCCAGGCGTTTGCGGCGCTTTGTAAGAAGGAAGGCTTCCGCAAGGCCGCCCAGGACGAGGGCCTGACGGTGAAAGAGAGCCAGGACTTTACTCAGAACGATCAGGTGGGGGATATTATTCCAGGGTCTTCGCTGGCAGCCGCTTTCACCCTTGCGCCAGGCCAGACCAGTGACGTAGTCTCGGTGGGCAGCACGCGCGTCGTTTTCCAGGTGATCTCTCACACTCCCGCCGATGAAGCCGGCTTCGCCAGCCAACGGGAGCAATTACGGGAACAACTTTTGGAGCAGAAGCGCAACCTGGTCTTTGAGATCTATCAGCAGAACTTGAAGCGCCAGATGATGGCCTCAGGTTCGCTGAAAATCAATGAGGCAGCCCTGAAACAGTTCATTGCTGCCTACGGAGGCAGTCACGGGTAACGAGGCCAACGGATCTTCGTGCTACCCAACAGCGGCTTAGCTGGGTCCGGGGTCTCCGAAGGTTTTTCACGTGCACCGACAAGCGGCGCTTGCAAGATGCGCCTGCAGCTCCCATCGTTGGCCTCACCTAAATTGCGGCGCGGCGTGCCGCGGGAGCCTGGTATGCTGGGACACCGGATCAAACTCGACGACGAGCTGATGGATAAGGTGAAGCAGTGCGCCTCCAAGGCTGGGTACGCCTCGCCGGAGGAGTTTGTCAGGCACGTCGTGGAGAGGGAAATAGCCCGGCTTTTGGGTCCTCGTGAGACTCCGGACGATCCCGAAGAGGAAGTGAAGCAGCGGCTGCAAGGTCTGGGCTACATCGAATGATCCTGCGAACTTTGGTATGGGCGATGCTGGCTTGACGAGCCGCGCGTCCACCGCCCATGGATGCCCTTCGAGCCCTGATCGACCGCACGTTTGATTTGTTCTTCCGCCCCTTTCGCGATATCCATCCCGCTTACGGGCTCTCAGCCGCCTCCTTCGTCACGGGCGTGATGGCTATGCTCGTGTTCCGCTACGCATCAAACCAGCCAGCCATGCGCCGCGCGAAGAGTCGCATTCAGGCGCACATCCTGGAACTGCGCCTCTTTCCGGACCAACCGGGCGTCGTGATGTGCGCTTACGGGCGAATTCTGCGCTTCACCGGAGCCTATCTGGTGCATGCGCTGAGGCCTTTGCTCATTCTGCTGCTTCCGGTGGCGATCATCATGGGGCAGCTGGATTTAAGGTTCAGCCATCTGCCGTTGCGGCCGGGCGAGTTGTTTATCGTAAAGGCTGAATTGGCCGATCCGCTCGCGGTTGATTCGAGCTCGCTCGCCGTGCCGCGTGGCCTGACGCTGACTGCCCCGCCTGTACACATTCCTGCCCTGCAGGAAGTGGACTGGCGGCTTCGCGCCGACGGGTACGGGGAATTCTTGCCGGCCGTGATCGCCGCAGGCCACGCATTCCCGAAGAGGGTTGTTGTATCAAACGGCCTGGTCCGCCTCGCGGTGCGGCGTGTCCAGGCGCACCTTTGGGAGCGGCTCCTCGATCCCGGGGAAGAACCAATGCCCGCCGGCAGTGCGGTGCGGGCCATCGAGGTCGGCTATAGGCCCCGAATCATCGACCTAGGCCGCTTCCAGACGGGCTGGCTAGGCTTTTTCCTGGTGGCGTCGCTCGTTTCCGGCTGGATGGTGAAGGTGATGTTGAGGATCGAGCTATGAATCGGCAACTCGCCGCGAGCGTCGCCGGGGGTCTGGCCGCGCCAATGTGTACCCTCCGGCAGCGGGTCAAGGCCTGGGCGCGGGCGTGCTGGTGGGGATCAGCAAGCTCTTCCCGTGACGGAGTCCGCAGACCCGCAGCCGCTCTTCATGCAAGGCGGAACCTGCTCATCCTCGCGGCCCTGGCGATGATCCTGGCCACGCCTGCAGCCGCTCATGCCTACGTGGGTCCGGGGGCCGGGTTCGCCTTCTTGTCATCCTTTCTGACGCTCTTTCTGGCCTTTGTCTATTCCTGCTTTGCCTTCGTCACCTGGCCCGTTCGCCGGATTATTCGTTGGGTCCGCGGATACAAGGCTTATCGCCGCGCCAAGGTGAAGCGGGTGGTGATTATAGGCTTTGACGGCATGGACCCCGATTTAGCAGTACGGTTCATGGAGGAAGGCAAACTGCCCAACCTCGCCCGCCTGCGGGACAGCGGAACTTTCCACCGCCTGGCTACCACCTGTCCTCCGATTTCGCCCGTCGCCTGGTCTTCCTTCATGACCGGCGTCAATCCAGGTAAGCACAACATCTATGACTTTCTCAGCCGCGAGCCCGGCTCCTATCTGCCCTCGCTTTCCTCGGCGCAGGTTCGCGGCAGTAAGCGTAAGCTGAAGGTGGGCAAATACGCGATCCCGTTAGGAAGGCCACGCGTGAGGCTGCTGCGCAAGGGAATACCCTTTTGGCATTTCCTGGCCAGGTCGGGCATTTTCTGCTCCGTGATCCGTGTGCCCATTACCTTTCCGCCGGAAAAATTCAACGGCGTTCTTCTTTCCGGAATGTGCGTGCCGGACTTGCAGGGCAGCCAGGGGACGTTCTCCTTCTACTCTACTGCTGGCTCGGGAACGCAGCCCGTCGAAGGGGGCGTGCGAATACCGCTCTTAGCAGCAGACGGGTGGCTTCGATCGTACATTCCCGGACCAGACAATCCGCTGGTTCGTCGGAAGCGCGAACAGTTGCGGATCGAGTTCCGTCTTAGGCCCGATGGGGCCCGCGACGGGGCGGAAGTCGAACTCAACGGCCGCCGGCTGTTCCTGCGCAGGGGCGAGTATTCGGACTGGATCGAGCTGAAATTCAAAGCGGGGCTGCAGGTAACGATTCAGGGCATTTGCCGTTTCTACCTTAAGACATTGGCCCCTTATGTCGAGCTCTATGCCAGCCCGGTCAACATCGATCCCGGCCGGCCGGCCCTGCCCATTTCCCATCCGTTGATCTATTCCGTTTACTTGTCCAAGCTCCTGGGGCCGTACGCCACGCTGGGCTTGGCGGAGGACACGTGGGCGCTGAACGAAGGCGCGCTCGACGACGAGGCCTTCCTCAAGCAGTGTTACCTCATCCAGGACGAGCGCGAGCGCATGTTTTTCGACGCCCTCGAGAAGACTCGCCGCGGCCTTTGCGTCTGTGTATTCGATATTACCGACCGCATCCAGCACATGTTCTGGCGCTACCTTGATCCCTGGCACTCGCCAAGCTGCTCCGCCCAAGGCGGTTCGCGCTACGCGGGCGTCATCGAAGAGCTGTATGAGCGCATGGACGAACTCGTGGGCCGGATCCTGGAACGAGCGCCGGATGCGGTCCTGATGGTAGTTTCAGACCATGGCTTCAAGTCCTTTACCCGAGGTGTCAATATCAACAGCTGGCTCTGGCAAAACGGTTACTTGGCGCTGAAAGAGGGTGCCCGGCCGGGCGACCCATGGTTTGCCGGGGTGGACTGGCAGCGGACCCGCGCCTACGCACTTGGTCTGAACGGGCTCTACGTCAATCAGAGCGGACGCGAGCCGCAGGGCATCGTTTCGCCCGGGAAAGAAACACAACAGCTGAAGCAAGAGCTGGCCGAAAAGCTTCGAGGCTTGGTGGATCCGGCAACGGGGCGCGCGCCGATCACGCAAGTTTTCGACCGTGACCGGGCTTTTCGGGGCCCCTACCGGGAAAACGGGCCGGACCTGATCCTCGGATATGCGGAAGGCTACCGCGCCGGCTGGGACTCGGTAACGGGCAGGGTAACCGAAACGACGTTTGAACAGAATAGCAAGGCCTGGAGCGGCGATCACTGCGTCGATCCGAGGCTGGTTCCCGGTGTGCTCTTCTCCAACCGCAAACTCACCTGCGAGAGCCCGGCCATCGTAGATGTTGCTCCGACCGTGTTGGAGTGGTTCGGCGTGCCGCTGCCGGCCTATCTGGATGGGAAGCCATGGGGATTAAACGGAGGTGCTTGCCAGTAGGCGAATGGCGCGGCTGCTTCGCGGAGGGAGCGTCGTCATGGAAAGGAAGCGTGCCGCCGTGGATGCTAACCACCAGCTTGGCGCGAGGCTCGGCGTGCCGACGGATATTCGCCTGGCCTAGTTCAAAAGGCTGGCGCCGACTGGCTCAAGCCGGATGGCTTGGACTTCTGCTTGCCTCAAAGGCAAGCTGGACAAAAGGCGAAGAGAAGAGCGGAGGCTGAAAGTTTCGGATCGGGATGGAAAGCTTGCGTTCCCAACGGACGATCCATCATCACTAACCGTCCCATGCGGATCTGCGTACTCGGGCTCGACTGCGCCGCGCCGGAAATTGTTTTCGGCGATGAAGGGCTGAAGAATCTCCGCCGCCTGATGCAAGATGGCGTGTGGGGACACCTCGAGAGCGTCATTCCACCGATTACCGTTCCCGCCTGGATGTGCATGTGCACAAGCCAGGATCCCGGTTCACTCGGCGTCTACGGCTTCCGCAATCGCACTGACTACACCTACCGCGGCCTCGGCTTCGCTAACTCGGGTTCGATTCGGGCTCCAGCGATTTGGGACTACCTGGCGGAACAGGGGAAACGCTCCGTCATTGTGGGCGTACCCCCTGGCTACCCGCCGCGGCGCGTGAACGGCATCAGCGTTGGCTGCTTCCTCACCCCCAATACGCAGAAACACGATTTCACCCATCCCCCAGAGCTGAAGCAGAAGATTACGGAGCTGGTGGGGCAGTATCCCGTTGACGTCAAAGGGTTTCGCACCGATGACAAGGCGTGGCTGAAGGAGCAGATCTTCGACCTGAGCCGGAAACAGTGGCGTGTGGTCCACTGGCTGCTGGCCAGCGAGGAGTGGGATTACTTCCACTTCGTCGACATCGGCCTCGACCGAATGCACCACGGTTTCTGGAACTTCTTTGATCGCCAGCACCGCCACTATCAGGCAGGTAATCCCTACGAGAGCCTAATCCCGGAGTACTATCGCTGGCTCGATCAGCAGATCGGAGAGGTGCTGGATTCGCTGGAGCGTGACGCCATCGTGTTAGTGGTCTCTGACCATGGCGCCCAGCGCCTGGATGGAGGTTTTGCGGTGAACGAGTGGCTCATCCACGAGGGCCTTCTGGTGTTGGACGAATATCCCAGCGTGCCGACGCCGTTGGAAAAGCTCAAGGTGAACTGGTCTAAGACGGGGGTCTGGAGCGAAGGCGGCTACTATGCGCGGGTGTTCTTCAACCTGCGCGGGCGCGAGCCGCAGGGCGTCATTCCTCTTGCCCAGTATGAGTCCTTCCAAGATGAATTGAAGGCGCGCTTGGAAGCCCTTACGGACGACCAGGGCCGCCCGCTTGGATCGCTGGTTTTCAAACCGAAGAATATTTATCGCCGCGTGGAGGGTATCGCCCCGGATCTGATTGTCCACTTCGGCGGGCTGCTCTGGCGGTCGATTGGTAGCGTGGGCCACGGGCGGCTTCACCTCCAGGAAAATGACACCGGCCCGGACGCATGCAACCACTCGCAGTTCGGCATGTTCATTTTGCGAGCTCCGGAGTGTCGGCTGCGGGGCGAGTATCGCGGAGCCCGGTTGCTCGATATCGCCCCGACCCTGCTTGACCTGGCGGGCTGTCCGATCCCGCCCGGCATGCAAGGCCGCTCGCTGTGTGCCGCTTCCAAGGAAGGGTCTTGAGTCAGGCGCTTTCGGCCCGACTCGAAATCTCGTCCGGCCCCGGCGATTTGATAGAATACTAGCCGGCGCCGCGAAGCGTTCTTGGTGGTTGGTGCATTCCTTCTCGGAGGCAGCAGCATGGCGGTGACGGTTAAGATCAAGGCGCCCGGGCAGCGGGCCTGCAGCGAGCGCGACGCCAAAGGCGAGCTTTGCTGCGGTCACCTGAAACGCTGGTACACGCCGGACGAAGAGACACTGAAAGTGGTGGGACGGGAAGCAGAAATCTACCGCTGCGAGCGCTGTCATACGCTTTATAAACCGGCGCCCACGGATGATTCGAGCGCCGGCCTGCGCTATGAGCCGCGTCCTGTGAGCCTGTTGGGGGGATTCCTGAGAAAAAAATCAGCGGCTAGAACCTAGGACTGAAGGGCGAAGGGCAGTGTGCACCCGCCTTGTTCCGCGGCCCCTCGGCGACAGAGGCTGGGCGCCAGCAGCGAGATGCGGGATCCTGGCTTCTGGCTCCTAACTGCACCCATGGACTCCATCTCGGGGTTGATCTACGATTGGAACGCGGTTGAGACAGCCGAACCCCAGTTCGCCAAGCGTCCCTTACTGAATGACGAGACCCTGCGCGACGGCTTGCAGTCGCCCTCGGCCTTAGACCCGCCCATCGAAAAGAAGATCGAGATCCTTCACTTGATGGTAGAGTTGGGCATCGACAGCCTGAACCTCGGCCTGCCCGGTGCCGGCCCGAGGGCCAGGTCGGACGTGCTCCGTCTGGCGCAGGAGATTGTCCGCTCAAAGTTACCCATTCGACCTAATTGTGCCGCCCGGACCCTGGAGTCGGACATCCGGCCAATTGCCGAGATTGCGCAGGCCACGGGTCTGGATATTGAGGCAGCCACCTTTCTCGGCTCGAGCCCCCTTCGGCAGTTCGCCGAGGACTGGACACTCGACTTTCTTCTACGGACCACCGAGTGCGCAGTGAAGTTGGTGGTCGGCCTCGGCCTGTCCGCCATGTACGTGACAGAAGACACCACGCGGGCTCGTCCGGAGGTGGTAAAGAAGCTCTACACCACGGCCATCGAGTGTGGGGCGCAGGCCATCGTCGTTTGTGATACTGTGGGTCACGTCACTCCCAGCGGCGCCAGCGCCCTCGTGCGCTTTATCCGCGAAGAAGTGGTGGAGCCCAGCGGCGAAAAGATACGCGTTGACTGGCACGGCCACAATGATCGCGGCCTGTCGGTGGCCAATTCGCTGGCAGCGCTTGAGGCAGGGGCTGACCAGGTGCATGCCGCCGCGTTGGGTATCGGCGAGCGCGTCGGCAACACACCGATGGACCAGATGCTGGTCAACCTCAAACTGATGGGCGCTCCGGGATGGAAGGATCAGGACCTGTGTAAGCTCAAGGACTATGTTTCGGCCGTGTCGGAGGCGGTTGGTGTGAGCATACCCCCCAACTATCCGGTGGTCGGCTCGGACGCTTTTCGCACGGCCACCGGCGTCCACGCGGCCGCCGTCATCAAAGCGTACAGGAAGGGCAATCCCGAGCTCGCCAACCAGGTCTACTCCGGCGTGCCGTCCCACTGGTTTGGTATGAGGCAGAAGATCGAGATCGGCCCGATGAGCGGCCGGTCTAACGTGGTCTACTGGCTCGAGTCGCGGGGCATGCAGGCCTCCGAGCAGACCGTAGAGCGGATTCTCCAGCATGCCAAGCAGGCGGATCGGGTGCTTGCTGAGGGTGAAATCCTCGAGCTGCTGAAACCGGCGCCCGCTACGCCTTAGACTCGGATCGGTGAGCGCTGGATCTGCTCTTCGGCATGATGGTTCATCCCCAAGCACATCCACAGCTTTAGGGTTTACGCTGTCTGGCTGTTTGGCGCGGCGACCCAGCGCCTTTGGGTTGCCGGGCCTCTGTACCGCTGTTCCACCCTGCAGACCTGACGAATCGGTCTTTAGCCCATGACCCAGCGAACCCAGGCCGAACTCCTTCTCGCGCTGGTGACCTTCATCTGGGGTGCAACCTTTGTCATCGTCAAGGATGCCCTTCGCGATTCCCCGCCGCTTCCGTTTGTCGCTATTCGCTTTGTCTTGGCTGGGGTGCTGCTTTGGATTGTGCTGGCGGGAGGCCGTCTGGATCGGCGGGCCCTGGTGCCCTCTGCCTTACTGGGAGTGTTCCTTTTTGCCGGTTATGCCTTCCAGACGTGGGGGCTGGTCTTTACGACACCTTCGAAGTCGGCCTTCATCACCGGTTCGAGTGTGATTTGGGTTCCGGTGATGCTCGTCGCCCTGGGACGAAGGTTGCAGGTCGGCACGGCACTGGGAGCGCTTCTAGGCTTTGCCGGCTTGTATATGCTGGTTGTGCCTACCGGGATTTCTGAAGTAAACCGTGGCGACCTGCTGACGGTGCTGGCGGCCACCGCCTTTGCCGTTCACATCGTGATGGTGGATCGCTACACGCGCCGGCTGCCCTTTCAGCACCTCGTACCTGGACAAGTCCTTACGGTGGGAGTCCTGGCCGCCGTGTTGTGGCCCTTTGACCCGGGCACCATCCACTGGACGGCACGGCTAGCGATGGCCCTAGCAGTCACGGGCCTGCTGGCGACGGCGTTTGCCTTCACCGTACAAAATTGGGCGCAACAGTATACTCCGCCAGCGCATACGGCCCTCATCTTTACGCTCGAACCCGTGTTCGCCGCCCTGGTATCCAGGGTCGTTTTGGGCGAGCGTCTGGGCGGAAGGTCCTTGATAGGGGCCTTCCTCACGCTAGGCGGGATGCTCGTGTCAGAGAGGTGGGGCGGTGGCTGAGCAGTCCAGGTTCAACGGCATCAAGGGCCGGAGGTAAGGGTGCGGGTAACTTCTTCTGAACGCGCCATTTGACTGGGCTTGCGGATGTATGCTAAAGTAGATAGGCTGCGGGCGCGATTTATGCCTTAACCTATTGATATGAAATCACTTAATTCCTCTAGGGCGCGCTCCACCAGGCTCTCTGTCACCCGGCGGCGCGCAAGCCACACAAAATTAAGCAGCTCCAGAAGCGGCCGGTCCCCGTCGGGGACTGGTCGAAGGCGGATGGTTTCTCGCTCTAGGCTTGCCGGGCACGCCACGACGGTGACTGTCCCTAAGGTCGAAAGATCCCCCGAGGACGAGGGCAGACTGACCACTGCCGTTAGGCACTTCGCCGCTGCCACTCGCCATTTTCACCGGCAGAACTACGAAAAGGCCCGGGAAATTCTAGAACGGCTCGCAGACTCAGCCCCGGCGGTCGTCGCTGACAGGGCTCGGGTTCACTTACGACTCTGCCTGCAGCGGCTTGAAAGGCGCACTCCAACACCGAAGACGGCTGCCGACTTTCACATTCTCGGTGTTAGCGAGCTGAATGCGCGCCAGCTCGACCTGGCCGTGGAGCACCTGAGCCGGGCGTGCAAACTGGAGCCCAAGAGGGAAGAGATCCGCTACGCCTTGGCTGCCGCCCACGCCCTGCAAGGGAATGCCGACGCTGCGCTCGAGCACCTGCGGGTGGCCATCGAGCTACGACCGCAAAACCGCTACCAGGCGCGCCACGACCCGGACTTCGAGTCGCTCGGCAGCGATGCGCGCTTTCGAAGCCTGGTGATGGGCGAGGGTCCGCGTATTTCCAGCTAACGCTCGCGTGGGCTGGGCGCCGCTTGGGTCCACGTCAAGGCTCCTTCTCGAACCAAGCCCGCATGAACGTCGTGGCGATTGGCGGAGGCACCGGGCTCTCGGTCCTGCTCCGGGGCCTTAAGAACCACGTCGTGCAGCCGGGCGGTCCCCCAGAGTTTTCCCCCCCTATATCGCGCTTGAGCGCCATTGTCACCGTCACCGACGAAGGCGGCAGTTCGGGTCGGCTTCGCCGTGACTTCCGCATGCTGCCGCCGGGTGACGTGCGCAACTGCCTGGTGGCGCTCGCCGAAGACGAAAGGTTGATCACCCGCCTATTCAATTATCGCTTCACCAGCGGGCGTGGCCTGGCGGGCCACAGCCTTGGCAACCTCTTTCTGGCGGCCCTCACCCACCTTACCGGAGACTTTGCCCATGCCATCCGGGTTTCCAGCGAAGTGCTGGCTGTGCGAGGCGAAATCTTCCCCTCCACCCTGGCCGACGTCCGGCTGAAGGCCAAGCTGCGTGACGGGCGCGAGATCTACGGTGAGTCGCGCATCACCAAGACACACGTTCCTATCCGCCGCCTTCAACTGGTTCCGGGCCGTTGCCGCCCGTTGCCGGAGGCCCTCGGCGCCATCCGCTCTGCGGACCTGATCACCATCGGCCCCGGCTCCCTTTACACCTCCTTGATTCCAAACTTGTTAGTTCAAGGCATTGCGGAGGCAATTGCACAGTCCGGAGCGGTCAAGGTATTCATCGTAAATCTGATGACCCAGCCTGGCGAAACGCTGGGCTACAGTGCTGCGGACCACATTCGCGCCCTGCACCAACATGCCCGACGGCGGCTGGTGGATTGCGTCGTGCTCAACACACGCCCGCTCTCGCCCGTGTTGCGCCGCCGTTACGCGGCCGAGCGCGCCGAGCCGGTGGAGAATGATCTCGATGAAATCCAGAAGTTGCGCGTCAAGCCGATTATGGCCGACCTGCTGGAAGAAGACCGTGTGGCCCGCCACGACCCGCAGAAATTGGCCCGCTTGCTGTTAGTCCTGGCCGCGCAGGGGCTATAGGGGCCGATGGCGGCGGAAGCTGCCAAGGCAGGCTACTTTTTGTTGATGGATGATCGCTGGGCGGAAGAAACGCGCCCGGGTATTCCCCCACATAGGCTCCCAAGGCGGCGTGGCCGCTGCCGGGGTTCCCCCCAGCTTCGAAGCACCCCTTCCGCCAGCCCCTAAGCTTAGCCCTCAAAGTTCACTAGCTTCACCTTCGCGGATCCGGCGGACGGCCATGGCGACGACCCCTTCCTAGCAGAGGTGCGTGCGGACGTGGCGCGCCGTGAGATTGTCTTGGACCTCCTCAAGTTCTACTCTGATCAGCTGAGGGGCGGCTTCGATAATCGCTGGCGGTACTTCCTGCGGCTTCACGAGCTGTTTAACCGTGGCGTCGGCCCCCTTGAAGTGCGCGGCTACCTGCCTGGTGCCCTGGTCTCATTCCAGCGGAATGGCTACTACAAGCTGTTTAACGTGAACCCATTCAATGCTGCCTGGATCGTGGGCAAGCACTTCACGCCCTGGACAGGCCAGACGTTCGACCCCATCAGCAACGAGAAGCTGCAGGAATTCACGGGCGGCGTCGAAACAGGAAGCGTGCCCACCTTTTTCGTACGGGAGCTGCAATCGGCCTGAGGCAGCCCGCAGGGCTCATCTGAGTAGGGCGAGCCCTGCCTGTACCAGCTCGGGGTCGTTCGGCAAGTTGACTCGCCTCTTGGCCTTCACACATAATGCGCTTTCACCATCATGCAAGAGCTTGAGGCCGCACCCGTGGAGAACCGACGCAGTCCGCGCATTGCAGTGGCCAGGCCTGTAACGCTCAGCGGCACCGACGCTAGCGGCATCCCTTTCCGAGAAACCACCGCTCCGATCGACGGAGTCAGCTGCTACGGGGCACGGCTTTCGACGTCGCACCGGCTGGGCGTGGGGGCGCAGGTGACGCTGGGTAATCCCCTTCTGGGCGAGTCCGCTTTGGCGCGCGTCGTGCGCGTGGTCGAGAAGGGGCACCTCTTCGAAATCGGAGTAGAGTTGGCGGAGCCACGCGACTTCTGGGGACTGGCCACGAGCGCGCCGAGCCGCGATCCGGGGGCCTCGTCTACGGCAGCGGACCGGAACGGTGGGCTGCCGGGCTGGTTGCTGCCGGAGCGCCTCCGCCTGCGCCGGCGCCATCGCCTGCAACGATCGGAAGTGGAGCTCGAGGAGAGCATCGGCGAAACCGTCATGGGATCGCCCGCACCGGACGCCCGGACGGAACCGCAAGACGGCACGACGATCCTGCCGGAGAAGCCTGAAGCAATGCCCGATGGGGCGAGGCTCGCCGGTCCGGAGCGGCCCGGCTCTGCAAGCCTATCGCCCGGCCAGCCATCCGCAGGGGGGGCCGGTCTGGAGCTGGAAAGCGTCCAGCGTTTCTTGGACGTATCGCGCCGCGAAGTGCAGAAGCTGCTGGTTCAAACCCAGGAGTTGCACCGGCAAAGCTGGCGGGCGCTGGAGAGTTCGTTCGCCGAGATGCAGGAGGCGCTCCGCAACGAGCTGGAAGAGGTGTCCCGCCGCACCGCCGAAGAAGCTCGCCGCCATGTGCAACGCGATGTGACTTCAGCGCTGGAGATCTTCCAGCAACAAGCGCATCACCGGCTGGAAGCGCTGGTGCAGCAAACGCTGACGCGGTCCCAGCAGCTCCAGCAGCAGGCGGAGCGAACTCTCGAGGCATACAGCGAGGAACAGAGGAGGCTCTCTGAGTCCGGAGCCTCGGCCCTCGAACAATTCCGCCTCCAGAGCGAAGCTTGGCTCCAGAGCCTGCGCGAGGACCTGCAACGATCGCACGACGAACTCAAGGTGAGCGGCATGAATCGCCTCGCTGACCAGCTTCGTGAGACCATGGAGCAGCTGTCGCGAGAGCTGCAAGAGCGCGCGGAAGCGGCCTTCGCGGGCCTGGAGGAGCGCTTAAAGAATTCGCAGGTGGCGATCGCTGGCGAGTGCGAGCAACGCATCCTGCGAGCTGTTCAGCAGGCTTCTAGTTCTGCCGAAGGATGCTTGAAGGAGGGTCGGGAGCAGCTCGATTCCTATCTTCAACAGTCGCTGGAAGCGTTTCGGGGGCAGCTGGGCGAGGTTGCCAAGAGCGCGCTGCGAGACTTTCGCGCCGCCACGGCCGCTCTCATGGGCGATGTTCACACGCGGCTGGACCAGGCGGCTCGGGCCTTCGCCCAGCTCAGCGCCGCGGCGGCCGACCTCAAGCAGCCGCTCGAATGAGACCCTTCTGCGGCGTCTGGGCGCAAGCCGTGAGTGACCATCCGCCCCGGAGGAAACCCATGGCGTTCAGCGCTTCCTGGACGAGGCGGGCTTTTTCTTCGCCGGTGTACCCGTCTTTTGACCTTTTCGGGCTTTCTCCGCCGCGGCTGGGGGCTTGATTCCCGAAAGCTCCCGCAGCGCCTTCGCAACCTGCTGGGGAGTCTTGAGCTTACCGTCCAGCTGGTCCAGAAAAATTTGCTCGAGGATCTTTTCGAACTGCGGTCCGTGCTCGAGGCCCAGCATCTGCAACTCGGCGCGAGGGAGCTTGGCGCGCACCTCAGGATACTTCAGCAGAAAGTTCCGCACCCGGGTTTGGATTCGGCTCTGCGGGTAGTAGGCGAGGAGAAAAAGGAGGAGGCGCTGCGGCTTCCCGTTGAGCAGGCGATAGATCTGGCTGGGCTGCATCGTCTTGGGGCCGCCCAGCTCGCGTGCCAGCTTGCGCGCTTCCAGCTCCAATCCCAGCGCCATCTTCACCAGTTTGGCGTCGCCCAGAATCTTGCGGGCCAGGCGTTGGCGCTGGCTAGCTGGGAGCTTCGCAACGAGCGCATGGAAGTTTACCAGTAGCGTGTCCGCCCTAGGGATCAGGCGCGCGGCACTGCGCACCTTCTCAAAGGCATCGTAGGCGGGACGGGCTGAGGCCAGTTTGCTATCCAGGCCCGCCAAGAGCTTGCGCTCGGCGAGCAGCTTCAGAACCCGGGCCGGGTTCTCTTCTTGGAGGATGGCCCGCAGTTCGCTGCCCTGCTGCTCCGAATCCAGCCGCTCCCAGGCGCGACTCTCCAACGCGGACTCCATCCAGCGCTGGGTGCGTTCCTCGACCTTGAGATCGAGGCGGAGCTGGAAACGGAGCAGCCGGTAGAGGCGGGAAGGGTCGTCCAAGAAGCTGCGGCTGTGGAGAGCTCGAATCTCGCGCCGCTCGAGGTCGGCCACGCCGTTGGTGGGGTCAAGCAACAAGCCGCGCGAGTTGGGATGCAGCGACAGCCCCATGGCATTCATGGAAAAGTCCCGCCGCTGGAGATCCTCGAAGATGTCTGCCTTGGAGATCTCAGGACGCGCTCCCGGCTTGGAGTAGGTCTCCTTTCGGGTGGCGGCGATGCCGGCACGGACGCCGTTGGTAAGGACGATTTCTGCTTCGTCCCGCCGGGTGTCAATCCTCCGGCTTTCGATCACCAGCGGCGCTGCTTCAGCGGGCGTGCCATCCGCCGAGCTAGGTGCAGCTTTGCCCGCTTCCAACTGCCGCAAAATCTTCTGCGCGCCGCCCTCGACGGCAAAGTCGAGGTCGCGCACCGTCGCCTGGCTCAAGGTCAGATCGCGCACCGCCCCGCCGACCAGGTAAATGTTCACGCCCTGGGTGGCGGCGATTCGGCTGAGCCGGGTGACCAACTGGTACTGTTCCGGCGAGAGCCGGCTTTCCATTAGGAAGTTGTAATCGCTCATGAAAAATAGACCCTAGCGTCAGAGCTCAGCTTGCGGTTGTGGACGGCACGGGCGCCCAGTGTTATGCCCGCGGGTGATGCGCCTCATAGACCTGCTTCAGCCGCTCCTTCAAAACGTGCGTGTACACCTGAGTGGTGGAAATATCGCTGTGGCCCAACATCAGTTGAATTGAACGCAAGTCCGCGCCGCGCTCCAGTAAGTGGGTGGCGAAAGAGTGCCGCAGCAAGTGCGGGGTAAGCGGAGTTCCGATGCCTGCTGCGCGGCCATAGGCCTTGATGATCTTCCAGAATCCCACGCGCGAGAGTTTCTTCCCCCGATGGTTCAAAAAGAGATAGGATGCGGCCTCGCCACCCGACCCATGCCTCACCAAGCTGGGCCGGCCCTGGCGAACATAGGACTCCACGGCCTGCAGCGCCGCCTTACCAACCGGGATCAGCCGCTCTTTGCCTCCTTTGCCCCTGCAACGGAGTACTCCGAGGTTCGCATCGAAGTCCTCCCACCGCAGGCTGACGAGCTCCGAGACGCGCAGGCCACAGGCGTAAAGCAATTCCAGCATGGCCTTGTCGCGCAGCCCCGCGGGAGTGGCAGGATCCGGCTGCGCGAGCAGCACCTCCACCTGCTCCAGGGAGAGGTACTTGGGAAGAATGCGGCCCAGGTCAGGCGTTTCCACCTCAGTCACCGGCTGCTGGCGAATCGTCCCCTCGTTTAGCAGGAAGCGAAAAAAGCCCCTCACCGCCGCTAGGCATCTCGCTACCGACCGCGGATTGAGGCCCTGCGTGTACAGGGATTGCAGAAACTCCCGTACGTCCTCGCGTGTGACCTCAGCCAGAGAAAGGTGCCGCGCCTGAAGATGGCGCAAGAGCTTCGTTAAATCGCGCCGGTAACTCAGAACGGTGTTTGTGGACAGCCCCTTCTCAACGCGCGCGTAGTTTAAGAACGCTGCCAGCTCGGCAAAGCCTGGCGGAGGTACGGAAGGGTCGGACAGGGCCCTACCGTTTTGCTGACGGGGCGAATTTGCTTGAACTGGAGGTGAGCGCCTCATGCGGGCCTGTCGGAGCGACGGCGGAGCATGGATCGGGCATACCCTCCGCCCTTGCGCCTGAAACTCTTTGGGCCAGCCTAACAGGTCTTACTTTCAACAGATTGCGCGAGCGCTGCGGGATTTGTCCTGCCGGGTCCAAGGCTGAGGATAAGTCCCGCGGAGCCGGTTCGGGCCGATACTAACACAGGCGTCCGCGCAATACCAAATTCTCCCTCTCTCTTCTGCGTCGCAACCTGCCAGACACCTCCCGCAGCCAAGGGGGCGCATTTGACCACTCTTTGCCCCCCGCTGACGCCAACCTTTGGCCAGCCGCAAGCCTCTCAAAGCACACCGATGGTATTATGAATCCGGCAGGGTTTGACTTGATTACGATCCAGATCAATGGCGAATCCAGACGCGTGCCGGAAGGCCTGACCCTCGCGGGGTTGGTCGACTGGCTCCAGCTTCCTGCCGACCGTGTGGCGGTGGAGCGCAACCTTGAGGTCACGCCCCGGCACCAATGGACCTCTACCCCCATAGAGGAAGGGGACCGGCTGGAGGTGGTCCACTTCGTGGGAGGTGGCGCTGGATTGGAGGTCAACCGGTAGAGCTCGCGGGTCGAAGCAGGCACCGCCATGAGCGAGTGCCGGGGCCGGACGCAGACGCCCCGGGGCTACAACGTTGCCCCCATTTGTGACGAAGAGGGGATGTGCATACCGAGGAAATAAATGAGACAAAGGAAGCTTATAAGACGGCATATTGGTTCGGAGACGGTCCGCTCCGCCGAGCCGTGCCAGCCCATGTTCTGCTGCCTTGGGCAGCGGCTCCCGTGTTTTTTAGCAAACAAAGCCGTAATGTTGCCTAGAATCAGTTGGTTACGTTTTATTGGAGGGTGGCCGCGCAGTAGGGTTAAGAAAGGCCAGCCTTCTCTAGGCTTGCTCACCGTTGGGGAAGCTGCGACCTCTACTCCGGACGAGCCGGGCGCGCGCTTATTTGCAAACAAAGCCGTAATGTGGCCTAGAATCAATTGGTTACATTTTATGGAACTTGCCAAAAGGCGGTCGTGGGTTGAGAGAAGGTTGTTGGCTTCGGGCTTGCCAACCAAAGAAGGCGCCGCCGCCCGTCGTTCAGTCGACGGGGTTGTATCCTTTGGGGGAATTTTGCAAACAAAGCCGTAATGTTTCCTGGAATCAAGTGGTTACATTTTATAGAAGGCAGCCGGAGGCGCCCTACCCCCCAACCGTAGATAAGCTTCGACGTATCTCTTTATGGAGCTTCACGGCAAAGACTTGCTGGTAATCCTGCTGATCAAGCTGGGCGTCATCGCCTCCTTGGCCAGCGTGATTGCGCGGTTCGGCCAGTTTCGCCGCCTGATCTTTGTCGAGCAGCGCACGCCGCGACAGAAGCTGTTGTTCGCGGTGCTCTTGGGAGTGCCGTTCATGCTGGGGGTGCTGACGCGGTTGCTGGCCAAGTATCCGGGTACCGACCTGAGCCTGGAGATCACGGTCCTGGCTGGTCTGCTGGGCGGGGGCATCGCCGGGCTAGTGGTAGGTATGATGGTGAGCCTGCCAGCCGTGCTGATCCCCCACGAAATCATGGGCACGTCCAATGTGCACGAGCTGCTGGCGGCGCCGCTAGCGGTGATTTACGCGCTCGTGGCCGGTTCCGCGCGCTCCCTCTGTCCGGACAAGGAAGCCATTTGGAAATTCTCGCCCTTTATCGACCTCAGCCTCTATCGTTCTATCCGGCAGCGCTTTAAGGAGCCGGCCCTGGACTGGCAAATCCTCTTCGCGCTGATGTGCGCTTTGCTGGAGGTGATGCGGTTGACGGTGGGCCGCTTGTGGCATCAGGTGTTCTACCTGGATTCTCCCACCACCTGGGGCAAGGTGCTGATCGTGGTGGACACGATGATCGGGATCGGCCTGCCGGTGCGCATCTGGAACTCGACCCGCATCGAGCGCAAGCTCGAGGAACAGCAACGGATGCTGCTGGAGGCGCGCATGAACGCCCTGGTCAGCCAAATCAATCCGCACTTTCTTTTCAACACCTTGAACACCGTTTCCTCCCTGATCCGCTTGGATCCCGATAAGGCACGGACCCTGCTGCTGAAGCTCTCGAATATTCTGCGGCGGCGCCTGCGCAGCGCCGGCCACTTCGTGCCACTCAAAGAGGAGTTAGAATTTATTGACGATTACCTGGACATCGAGGTCGCCCGCTTTGGGCGCGACAAGCTGCGTATCGTCAAGGAGATTGATGAAGAAACTCTCGAGATGTTCGTTCCTAGCATGCTGCTGCAACCGCTGGTGGAGAACTCGATCCGCCACGGAATCGGTCCCCGAATTGAGGGAGGAACGATCACGTTGCGCACGTGGCGTCAGAACGGACGTCTGGCCGTCGAAGTGGTTGATGATGGCGTGGGCATTCCGCTCTCGAAGCAGGGTGAGATCTACGCCTCCGGCATTGGCATTCACAACGTCAACGAGCGTTTGAAGGTATTGTACGGCCAAGAGTACCGGCTCAAAATCGAGAGCCGGCCTGGCCTAGGCACATCGATTCAGTTCGAAATTCCCGCGCTGGTGCCTGCCGAAGGCACGATGCAGGAGCCTGCGCGAGCCAGTGAGGTCAGGGCTTCCAGTGAGAGGCAAGGTCCCCGGGTAGGGGTAGAAGGCTGATTCCTGAATCCCTGACTCGGAACTTCCGGCTGTCATATGCGAATCTCCAACAAAGGGCTCTACGCGCTGGAGGCCATGCTGCGGCTGGCGCGCGACTATAAGTCGGGGCCGACCAAGATCCACGATATCGCCGTTTCGGAAAAGATCCCGGAAAAGTTCCTGGAGTTGATCCTCCTCAATCTCAAGGCGGTACGCTTGGTGGAAAGCCTGCGGGGCGTGAAGGGCGGCTACCGGCTGAAACGGCCGCCGTCTAAGATTTTTCTCGGCGAAATCATCCGCAGCATTGATGGCCCTCTAGCGCCGTTAGGCGATGCGGAGTCGCTGCGGCGCCTGGTGAAGCGCGACAAGCGCCACAGCGCCCTTTATCAGGTGTTCCTGGACGTGCGCAATGCAGCTGCGGGCATCCTGGACCACACGTCGCTCGCGGACTTAGTGGAGGACGGCCGCGCCCGGCGCGCTCAACCGAAGGGCTGAGCAGCTCACACCGCGCTGGCGGCATCCGGCCCTGGCAAGGAGGCCATGAACTCAACTGGCGTGCGGTGCGGGATATCGAATCCGCCGGCCCTATGCCCGGCCACCAGCCCTGCAAAGCACCTCGGCGTGCTAGTATGGGCTCTGAGACGGGAGAGCGGTACTGCCAAGTGGGCCAAATACGCCGGCGGGCGGCGCGAGGGAGTGAAACGAGCGGGCCGCGCTCTTCGTCTAAACTAGAATTGGCTAGCGTAAGAGACGAGGAGATTCATGGCACCTATTGAAGAAAAGACCACCGACCGCGCCGACCAGTTGGCAGCCAACAAGAAGACTCCCGGATCGATGAGCATGATGGAGCCGCGGTTCCGGCAGATTTACAAGAGCTTTTACAAAGAGAGCTATTTTTCGCCTACCAGCCTCGACTTGAAAACCAAAGAACTCATCGCTATCGGGTGCTCGCTGATTGCCAAATGCGAAGGCTGCCTGGAGGGGCACATCCGCAAGGCGCTGGAACTGGGCGTCACCAAGCATGAGATCAGTGACGCGATTGTGATCGCCGTGGGCATCGCTGCCGCCAGCGTCGTCGACATGTCGGACAAGGCAGCCTGCAAGCTTGACTTGCACCACTTCGACGAATGAACGCACCGCCGTACCGCGCCGCTGGGGGATAGCTGCCGCGCGCAACGGCCTCTTTGGGGTTCCAGGGGCACCCCAAGCCTCGGCGGGCCACAGCCTGCGGCTCCCGGCCTTCATCGTGGATTACCTGGTTATCACCAACCTGTTTCTCCTCCTCTTTGCCGGAGTCGCCGACAATCAGATGATTGCCGCGCTGCTGCCTGCCCTGGGCGATTCGTTCCACGTCGCGGTGCCGGTCGCGGGCTTACTGGTTGTGGTCTACTCGGTGGCGGCGGCGCTGGCGTCGTTCATTTCCGGTGCGCTCTCTGACCTTTATGGCCGGCGGTGGCTTCTCCGCGCGGGCATGGTGCTCTTTGCCCTGGCCTCCTGGCTGGCCTCTCACACTCACTCGTTTCCCCAGCTGATAGCTGCCCGGGCTCTCACCGGCTGGGGCGCGGGCACGATCTCCACCTGCTCGATTGCTTTGGCGGGCGACTGGTTTCCCTACGCTGTGCGCGGACGGGCCATCGGTTTGATTTCGTCGGCTTATTTCGCTGCACCGATCGTCGGCGTGCCCCTGGCCGGGCAGATCGCTGACCGCTGGGGCTGGCAGCGCGTCTTCTTCAGTTTTGCCGTGTTCGGAATCGCAGTGGCGCTGGCTTCGGTGATCTTGCCCCGCGATAGAGTGCCGGTTCGCAACGCGGATTCCTCGTCGGCGAGAATGCGCACCAGCTTGCGCACCTTCACGTCATTCTTCGCCAAGCGCGATCTGGCGGCGGCCTTAGGGATCGCCTTTTTGGTCTCGGCCGGCCTGGTCGGATTCATCACCTATATCGGTCAGTGGCTGAGCGACCGCTTTCAGGTGGCAACGGGCGGGATCACTCTGGTCTTTATGGTCGGGGGACTGGCGTCGCTCGTGGGAGCGCCGCTGGGGGGGATCTTGTCAGACCGCTGGGGGAAGCGCGCGGTCTCGATTGGCAGCAACCTGCTCATGGGTGCTTCGGTGGCGGCCGTGCCCTTCTTGCGCTGGGGGTTCTGGATGTTCGCGTTCTTTGGCGTAATTGGGCTCAGCGCCGCATTCCGCCAGGGGCCGCTAACGGCGCTGATGACCGAAATGGTGCCCGCGGACCAGCGCGGGTCATTCATCGCCGCGCGCAACATTGCCTCGCAACTGGGTATTGGCGTGATCGCTTTGGTAGGCGGGCTGATGTACCAGCGGCTGGGCTACGCGGCAGTCACCACCCTCTGTGCAGTGATGACCCTCTTGGTGGCGCTACTGCTGGCGACCCATATTGCGGAGCCCCAACCGGCGTTGCCACGCTCGTCCCAGGGCTGATGGCTCCCAAGCCGGGATTGGAGGTCCCGTGTCAACAAAACGGAAGGCCTGGAAGGCGGCACGCGTGGCGCTGTATGTTCTGGCGGCTGCCTGGGTCGTGTTCTTCTACGGCGTTGTACCCTGGTTCCTCACCAACCTTGCTACGCGCAACCGCTTCCACTTTCGCGATCCCAATGATGCCAAGACGCCGCAGTCCTACGGCTTGGCTTATCATCCCATCGAGTTTCGGGCCTCTGACGGGATCCTCTTGAAGGGATGGTTTGTGCCGGCTGCTGGTTCGCCGGAAGGGGCAAAGGGCACCATCGTCTATGCTCACGGCCTCAATCGCACACGAATCGAGATGCTGCCTATGGCGGCATTCGGGCACACCTTGGGCTACAACGGGCTCCTGTTTGACTTCCGCCACCACGGCGAAAGCGGCGGCGCCCTCTCCACGGTCGGCTATCAGGAGCGGCGGGATGTTGAAGCAGCGGTCCGATACGCCCTGATGCAAGAGAAAGCCGCGCGCCCCGTCGTGCTATGGGGTGTCTCCATGGGCGCGGCCGCTTCGCTCATGGCTGCGGCTGAATCGCCGGACGTGGCCGCGGTCATCTGCGACAGTACTTTTTTGAATTTCGCCGATACGGTCCGCCACCATTATGAGTTGTTTCTTTCCATGGTGCGTCGGCGCTGGTGGTGGTTTCCGCCCTTGCCTAGCTTTCCCATCGCCGACGAGGTCACGCACTGGATTGCGTGGCGCGGAAATTTTTCCGTCGCCGACTTCGATTTGGAGAAAGCGGTTGAACGAATCGGCGACCGCCCCATTCTCTTGGTGGGCTTAGATCACGACCGTCGGATGCCCCCTGAAATCGCACGCGCGCTCTACCAGGACGCCCGCAGCCGCCGCAAGCAGCTGCTGATCCTGCCCGGGGACCGGCACGGCGAAGGGTTCACGCTCGATCCAGGGCAGTACGAAGAGGCGGTCAGGGGATTCCTCGCTTCGGTCGGAACGACGGCACAGCTTGAGTCCAGCGCTGCCCCGACTACCCCCGGACGGACGGAAGAGGTGGAACACCGTTCTGCGATAACACGCGCTCATACAGGGCTTCATAAAGCGGGATGATCTTGTTGCTGCAAAATTGCCGGAGGGCACGCTGGCGGGCGGCCTGGCCCATAGCTTGGCGCCGCTGGCGATCCGAGGCAATTTCCAGGGCCCGGGCCGCCATGGTGTCGACATCGCCGGGCGGCACCAGGTACCCTTCCACCCCGTCGTCGATCACTTCCGGCAGGCCGCCGACGCGCGAGCAGACGGGCGGCACGCCGCAGGCCATACCTTCGAGCGCTGCCAACCCGAACGACTCGAGCTCGCTCGGGAGCAGCAGCACGTCGGCGCAGTTAAGGAGCTTCTGCACCTGGTTCTGCTTGCCGAGAAAGATGACGTCCCCGGCGAGGCCTTTCTCCCGGGCCAGCCATTCGGCGGACGTGCGGTCCGGGCCGTCGCCGATCATGAGCAGTTTGGCGGGTATTTCGCGGCGGACCCGGTGGAAGATTTCGATGACGTCACGCACCCGCTTCACCGGGCGAAAGTTGGAAAGATGAACGAGTACCGCTTCACCTTCCCGGGCGAACTCATGGCGGCGGCACTCGCCATCGGCGGGCTGGAAGACGTCGCAGTTAACGAAGTTGGGGATCAGCTCGATCGGCCGTTGGATGCCAAACTCCCGGATGGTCACTTGCCGCAGGTACTCAGAAATGGCCGTGACGCCGTCACTCTCCTCGATGGAGAAACGGGTGATCGGCAGATACGAGCGGTCGCTGCCGACCAGCGTGATATCGGTGCCATGCAGCGTCGTTACAAAGGGCAGGCGGCGCGACTTCACCATAGCGCGTGCCAGGTAGGCACTGACGGAGTGCGGGATGGCGTAGTGAACATGGAGCAGGTCCAGCGATTCGCTAAGGGCGACGTTATGCATCTTTGTCGCCAGAGCCAGCGCATAGGGCGGATGATCGAAGAGCGGGTAGTTCACCACCTCCACTTCGTGGAAGTGGAGGCGTTCCGAAACTTCGGTCATCCTGACCGGAACCGCGTAGCTAATGAAGTGCACATCGTGCCCGCGCGCAGCCAGTTCCAGCCCCAGTTCCGTAGCCACTACCCCGCTGCCGCCATAGGTTGGGTAACAGGTAATTCCGATGCGCATGATTCCCGAAATTGGATGCAGCGGCGAAGGGAAAAGGGTGAGCCTAGATTCGGTTTCGGAGGGCCGCCTCCAACGCGCCCGAGGGCTTCAGGTGCAGACGGCCACCTCGGGCTACGGAGGTGCTGGTCGGGAGAAGGGAGGGGACCTACGATGAGCTGGGTTTCTTCCCCGGCGCAGCTGCTCGCTCCAGCACCACGATCTGCCGGACCGTACGGTGGTCGCCCTTCTGCTCGTAGTAGACGATTACGTTGGTTCCAGGGGTGAGGTCCGCCGCCGTCAGCTTGCTCCCGTTAGCCGCTGACACCTTGACTTTGCGGCTCACTGGAAAGGTTTCGGTGGCGCCGCCCTCCACCGTCATGACGTTGAGGAGATCGCGCTTTGTATCCAGGGACTGAACGTTGCCGCTGAAGGCCTGAAGTCCCGTCCCGGTAGCAATCTTGTCCAGTACGGGCACCTTCTTCTTGTGCTGTTCCTGGGCGCTGAGGGAAGTGACCACCACCAGGAGCGCGATTACAAGCCTGGAAATGGTTGGCGAGGCCAGGTCAGTTGTGGAACTCATACATCACCTCGGCAGGCAAGTGCCCGCTATGCCCTCCCCGGCGCGTGGCCACCTCGCGCTGCGCCGACACGGGCTGGCCTAGCCATTATTGCCGGCCTCGGAATTGCCGCTGCCGTCGCTCTTGGCGTCCGCCTGCTTGTACATGTAACGGATGGCCGACTTCATGATCAGCAGGTTCGGTTCCCCCACGCGGTGGACCTTGATGCAATGCTTATCGTACCATTCGATGACTCCGCGGATGCTCTCGCCGGTGTTGAGCACCACCACCATCGGCGTCCGCGCCTGCATCTGCTTGATGTAATAAAAGCTCTCGGCGTTGGTTTGCTCGGGCGGAGCGGGTTTGCGACGCTGCTGTTGGTTGCGTGCCGCCATCTGGTCCTGGATTTCGGAGAGTGAAGGACGGATAAGTTTGCGATTCACGACTTTATAGCTCCTTAGCCCCGTGACCGATTAGGAAGGGGCGAAACAGTGGTGGTCGCCTCCTTGAATCGCTTCGTGAAACTGGCAAACTTGAATGGCCGGACGATAGCCAAACAAGGAGGTGACGAAACCTGCAGTTGAGTCTAGCACGGTGCCTAGTGGCGGGCAAGCCTCAACGCACAGTCCTGTCGTTAGCACATTAAATGTCCGGATGAATGAGCACGTGATCTGTCGGCTGAAGGCGGCGAGGGGAATCGGGCATTCTGTCGGGAGGGAGGCAGAAGGTGACGATACTCGGAAGCCGCCTGGGA
>CADDZE010000038.1 GCA_902812465.1 Acidobacteriota bacterium
CCATCACTGAGGGCGTGAGCATCAAGGAGCTTTCCGAGAAGCTTGGGGTCCGGGCCAAAGATGTGATTCGCCGCCTGTTGGATAAGGGCATCTTCGCAACCATCAATCAGACGCTGGATAGCGAGACTGCTACCGAGATTGCCCGGGGCTTCGGAGCCGAGACCTCGGTCATTAGCTTTGAAGACGAGGTTATCTACGAGGTTGAGGAAGCCGACAAGCCCGAGGACTTGGTGCCCCGGGCGCCGGTGGTTACGGTGATGGGACACGTTGACCATGGCAAGACCTCGCTCCTCGACGCCATCCGCGAGACCAACGTGACGGCACGTGAGGCTGGTGGTATTACCCAGCACATTGGCGCTTACCAGGTGGAGGTTAAAGCGCGTAAGGTCGTGTTTCTCGACACGCCAGGTCATGAGGCCTTCACCCTGATGCGCGCCCGGGGCTCGAAGGTGACGGACATAGTTGTGCTTGTTGTCGCTGCGGATGATGGCGTGATGCCACAAACTCTTGAGGCTATCAACCACGCCCGCGCCGCCAAGGTGCCGATTTTGGTGGCGATCAATAAGATTGATAAGCCTGAAGCCATGCCCGAAAGGGTGAAGAAGCAGCTGGCTGACCATGGCCTGCTAGCGGAAGAGTGGGGCGGCGACACGGTGATGGTGGAAGTTTCGGCCAAGCAACGCAAGAACCTCGACCTCCTGCTCGAGATGATTCTGCTCGTATCCGACATGCTGGGTCTCAAAGCCAACCCCAAGCGCTTGGCTTCCGGCACTGTGCTTGAAGCCAAGCTGGACCGCGGACGAGGCCCGGTGGCGACCGTGTTGGTACAGAACGGCACCTTGCGTGTAGGCGATCCTGTCATCGTCGGCTCGATTTATGGCCGCGTGCGCGCTATGTTCGACGACCGAGGCCGCCCGGTCATTGAGGCTCCGCCCTCGACTGCTGTGGAGGTGGTGGGGCTCGAGGACGTTCCGCAGGCGGGCGATCGCGTTCAGGCCATCGAAGACACAGCGAAGGCGCGCCAGATTGCGATGCATCGCCAGGCGAAGGCGCGAGAGGCTGCCCTAGCCAAGACCGCGCGGCTCACCCTGGAACAGCTGCATGCCCAGATGGCGGCCGGCGACGTCAAAGAGCTGCCCCTGATCGTCAAGGCCGACGTGCAGGGCTCGGTAGAAGTGGTCACGGACACCGTCACCAAGCTAAGCGGCGAGAAGGTGAAGGTGAAAGTGATCCACGCCGGGGTGGGCGCTATCACGGAGACCGACGTGCTACTGGCGTCTGCGTCCAATGCCGTCATCATCGGATTTAATGTCCGCCCGGAGCGCAAGGCCGCGGAGCTAGCACAACTCGAAAAGGTGGACATCCGCCTGCACACCATCATCTACGAGCTTAGCGAGGAAATTAAGAAGGCTATGCTCGGTCTCCTCTCCCCCCAGTATAAGGAGACCATAGTGGGCCGGGCCGAGGTGCGCGAAACCTTCCGCATCGCCAAAGTGGGGACCGTGGCGGGTTGCTACGTTCAGGATGGCAAGCTGAGCCGCGAGGCCCAGGTGCGCTTGCTGCGCGATAACGTTGTTACCTACGAGGGTCGGATTCACTCCCTGCGGCGCTTCAAGGAGGATGTGGGAGAAGTGCGGTCCGGAATGGAGTGCGGGGTGTCACTCGAGAACTTCAACGACATCAAGGTCGGCGACGTGATTGAGGCCTACGTCACCGAGAAGGTAGCACCAAGCCTATAGTATGGCGATGGCATCCTCGGGTGATCGCAGCGATTCGGTGATCCGATCACCCGACCACCCAGTAGCCCGATGCCTCTCGGCGTTCTGACGCTGGATATTCACATACCTTACGCGCACTCCCTGAAAGAGAAGCGGTCTGTGCTGCAGCCCCTCTCGGCTCGCCTGCGCGCCCGTTTCAATGTCGCCGTCGCCGAGCTTGATCACCAGGACTTATGGCAGAGGGCTACCTTGGGCGTTGCCTCCATCTCGAACAGCCAAGCCCTGCTGGAATCGATGTTTCAACAGGTGCTGGCTGAGGCAGAGGCGATCCTCGGAAATGAGGTCACCAACTACTCGGTCCAGTTCTTCTAGGTAGGACGCCACCCATCTGAACGTCAAATGTCAAGCCAGCCAGTTGCAACGAAGCTGCCACCTTCTCTGTCGGGCGTTCTGATTATGGACAAGCCCGCGGGTATGACCTCGCATGATGTTGTCGCTGCCGTCCGGCGGATCGTGCGTACCCGCCAGGTGGGCCATTTCGGGACACTGGACCCGTTTGCCACCGGGGTTCTACCTATCTCAGTCGGCAAGGCAACGCGCTTTGCCCAGTTTTACCTGAAATCTCGCAAGGCCTACCAGGGGACTATCCGTTTTGGCTTCTCCACCGACACTTACGATGCTACGGGTAGTCCGACTTCCGAACCCGTGCATCCTTCGCTCCATAGTGAGGCGCTGGAGCGAGTCTTCCAGCAGTTTACCGGACGCCTGGCACAGGTACCACCCCGCTTCTCGGCAAAGCACGTGGGAGGTGTTCGTGCCTATGAACTGGCAAGGCAGAAGAAGCCCGTCAGCCTTCCCCCTGTGAACGTTGAGATCTATGCCCTCGAGCTCCTGGGGATCGAAGGAGATTTGGTGAATTTCGCTGTGGAGTGCTCGGGCGGGACCTACGTCCGCTCGCTGGCTCACGACATCGGACAGCGCTTGGGATGTCCATCCCATCTGGCCAGCCTCCGCCGCACAGCCGTAGCCGAGTTCCGCGAGGATCGGAGCATTACACTCGAGAGGTTGGAGGAACTGGTGCGACAGAATAGGCTCGAGGATTGCTTGGTTCCTCTCGAGGCACTCCTGCCCGAGTGCCCAGAACTTGTCGTCCGAGGCCGAGAAGAGCAAAGCGTCCGTAACGGGCGCCGCTTCCAGCTAGCGCAGGCTACACGTCCGGTCCGAGGAATGCGATCCGAAGGGCGTTCGCCGGTGATCTCGCTTCTGAAGGTACTCAATGCGGATCGCAGACTAATCGCGGTGGCGCGCCACGTGTCGGGAACGGTTTATCATCCCGATCTGGTGCTCGCCTGAAGGAATCGTGCCCGCCATCTCATGTCTCTCCCGCCGAATTTTCCGCACGGTGAAGCGGATGGCCAGCCTCTGAGAGGGACTATGACGAGCCTTCTCGCACGCCTCCTGTTGCCGCTCATTGATCAGGTGAATCGCTAGCTGAAGCGGCTCATTTTTTAAAACCTTCGAGACGAGGTTCGCTGGGACGCACATCGTTATACCCAGCCTCGTTTGCGTTCCCTTTTCGCTGGTTGCCCTCAGTCGCGAGCGCGAGCACCCACCGGGCTGCCTCATAAGCTGCATGCGGCCGTGCCAAAACTTGGGTGCGCTGACGCAGATCCCGCAATTCGGCCGGCTTCGCCAATAGCTGGTCGACCATCGCCGCTAGCTCGGCGGGACGGCGAGCCCAAAGGCCGGCCCGCCATTTCTCGATCCACCGGCAGGTTCGCTCTTCGTTGCCGGGTAGCGGTGCAAATGCCAGCACGGGGAGACCACAGGCAGCCGCTTCGAATAAGGTCGATCCGCCGGGCTTGCTGATCAAAAGGTCCGCAGCCGCCATCCAATCCCTTACATTGTCCACCCACCCGAGGACCCTGCAGTTGGGCAGCGCGCTGGCGAAACGGCGGAGCTGCGCCTTCAGGCGAGCGTTCCGGCCGGCGATGAAGACCGATTGGAACGGTTGATGCACGCGCTGAAGCGCGGCGGTGATTTCACTCGCCTTGCCGAAGCCCGTGCCTCCGAAGAGAACCAGCAGCAGAGGGAGCTCAGGATGGAGATTCAGGCGATACCGCGCCTCCTCCCGCTCTGGCACCGATCCGAACGACAAGTGGATGGGTATGCCACAGCAGACGACTTTGCCTGGCGGAGCGCCGGCCGTCACAAGTTCCGCAGCCAGGTCGGGGTGGCTGGCCAAAAACAGATCCACTTCTTGCTGGATCCAGGCTTGATTAAAGTCCATGAGTTCGAGCGCAGCAAGCTGAAATCGAGTACCGCGCTCGCGCTTAAGCATCGCCGCCAGCTCGCAGAGGCCTACCTCGGTGGCCACTACCGCGTCAGGGTTCCAAGTCTCGATGAAATCGAAGAGCGGCTGTGCTCCCTGGCGGTATAGCCAGTACGGGCCGGTGGAGCGGGAACGATGCTGAATGGCTTCGATCCGGCGCCAAAGAGCGGGCCAGTAGCGCAGCGGAATCTCGTAGGAGTCGTAGTAGGCGCGAAACCAGCGAGTGCAATGTGCGAGCGCATCGACCACTTCGGCTCGGGCGTCAAGGCAGAGTTCGAGCAAGGCTGCCTGCAGGGCCTCCGCCGCCCGCCGGTGCGAAGCGCCGTGGGAAACCGTCAAAATAAGCACGCTGGACATCGGTGGTGCCCCATCTGATGATTGAGCTCGTCAGCTGACCTGACCATCCGAAGGCAAGAAGTCTTCGACGGAAACAAACGAGAGGCCCTTCTTCCACACACCTTCGATGATGGCGGGAAGAGCGGCCACGGTTACACTGGCGTCCACATGCTCCGGCGGACGAGGCTCGCGACCGTCATGCAGCAGCAGGATGGATCCCGCACGCAGCTTGGCAAGCGACCGCCGGATGACTTCTTCCGGACTGTTTCCGGCCACCCAATCGAATCCGGCATCGGACCATTGCACGTCGGTCATCCGACGCTCCCTCAAAAGGGGGAAAAGCCCGAACCAGCGGATGCCGTAGGGAGGACGGAACAGCTTGGGGCGAAGGCCCACGAGCTGCTCGATCACGTCCTGCGTGCGGTCGATTTCAGAGGCCATTCGAGAACGGCTCTTAAACCAAAGGAAAGGGTGGGTGTAGGTGTGATTCCCTATCGTGTGCCCCTCCTCCCGAATGCGACGAAGGGTGTCGGGATAACGGGCGGCATTCTTGCCGCAGACAAAGAAGGTGGCCGAAACCCCAGTTTCGTGCAGGATGTCCAGGATCTGCTCGGTGAAGGGTGACGCCGGCCCATCGTCAAAGGTGAGCGCGACCTGTTGGTCTTTTGCCGGTCCGCGCACCAACGAGCGCCCCAGAAGCTGCGAAGTCGGAGCGAAGCAGGCGTAAAATGCCGTTCCGCAGGCGCCAAGCAACGCCAAGGCGATCGCAGCCGCTGCATTCATCCGGAACCTCCCACTCTTATTCTAGGTGCGTATTCTAGATGCGTACCAATCGACGGTCTTACGCAGTCCCTCCTCAAAGGGCACTTGGGGCTCATACCCGAGCAGCTGGCGCGCCAGGGCCAAGTCAGCCTGAGAATCTCGCACGTCGCCCTGTCGCGGCGGACCGCGACGCGGGATAATCCGGCGTTGGAAGATGTCGTTGAGTAGGTCTACCGTCTGGTTCAAAGTGTAGCGCTGGCCGGTCCCCACGTTGATCACGCCTCCCGCCGCGCCGCGGGCCGAGCAGGCCCGCAGCACCGCGTCAACAACGTTTGCCACATAAGTGAAATCGCGCGACTGCTCGCCGTCTCCGAAGATCGTCGGCGTCTCCTCCCGCAGGTAAGCCATGACAAACTTGGACAACACCCCTGAATACGGCGACTCGGGATCTTGCCGCGGCCCGAAGATATTGAAGAAACGCAGGGCGACGGCCTCCAGGCCGAAGAGTCGTGTGAAGAGCTGGCAGTAATACTCGCCGGTCAATTTGGTGAGCGCATAAGGGGAGAGCGGCCGCGGCGGCTGCCCCTCCGATCGCGGCAGACCCGGGGAATCGCCGTATACTGCCGCTGATCCTGCAAAGACGACTCGCTTCACTCCCGCTTCGCGCGCCAGCAGCAGGACGTTGAGCGTGCCATCGATGTTAACGGAGTTCGTAGCGGCCGGGTCCGCTAGCGAGCGGGCAACACTGGAAAGCGCCGCCAGGTGCAATACGTAATTTACACCGCCGAAGCAAGACCGGATGCCGTCCCGGTCGCGAATATCCCCCTGGTGCCATTGGATGCGGTCCCATACGGCGGCAAGGTTTTCAAGCCGGCCGGTGGAAAGATCGTCGAGCACGCGAACGCGCTCGCCTCGCTGGACCAGTGCCTCAACGATATGCGACCCGATGAATCCCGCCCCGCCAGTCACCAGGTATTCGGCCATAAGGCGCCAATCCGCGTTAAACTGGCAAGTTTAGCATGTCCCGCTAGGCTGCTTCTACGAACCCTCGGCGCCGAGCTTTTCGATGGCGAGAGGTAACCGGGGGACGTTTAGGGAGGTCATTCAGGATGAGAGTTCTGATCGCGGGGGGCGATGGCTATCTGGGCTGGCCCACCGCTATGTACTTGTCGCGACGAGGTCACGAGGTGGCGGTGCTGGACAATTTCGCCAAGCGCCGCTGGGAGATGGAACGGAACGTCGAGCCCCTCATCCCCATCTGTACGCTGCATGACCGGGTGAAGGCGTGGCGCGAGGTGAGCGGGCGGACGATGGAGCTTTTTGTCGCCGACCTGCGTAACTACGGTGTGGTGAAAGAGGCGCTGGAGACATTCCGCCCGGAGGCCATTGTCCACTATGGCGAGCAGCCCTCCGCGCCTTACTCGATGATTGACCACAACCGTGCCGTCTTCACCCAAGTCAACAATCTCTCCGGCACCCTTAACCTGCTTTGGGCGATGCGTGAATGCGCGCCCGACTGCCACCTGGTGAAGCTCGGCACCATGGGCGAGTATGGCACACCCAACATCGATATTGAGGAGGGCTTCATTGAGATCGAGCACAAGGGCCGCCGGGACACGCTGCCGTTTCCCAAGCAGCCTGGCTCGTTCTATCACCTCTCGAAGGTACACGACAGCCACAACATCCTGTTCGCCTGCCGCATCTGGAAGCTGCGTTCCACCGACCTCAATCAGGGAGTGGTCTATGGCATCGACACCGACGAAACGCTGCTGGATCCGCGGCTGGCCACCAGCTTCCACTATGATGAAGTGTTTGGCACGGCGCTCAACCGCTTCTGCGTGCAGGCCGTCGCCGGGCTGCCGCTCACGGTTTACGGGCGCGGGGGGCAGCGCCGCGGTTTTCTAAACATTCGCGACACACTGCGGTGCGTGGAGTTGTCTATTGTGCACCCCCCGCAGGCGGGCGAATACCGCGTCTTCAATCAATTCACGGAGACATTCAACATCCTGGAGCTGGCCGAGCTGGTCAAGAAGCAGGCGGCACAACTGGGTATGGACGTGCGCATCCAGCACCTAGAGAACCCGCGCGTGGAGGCCGAAGAGCACTACTACAACCCCCGGCATCAGAAGCTGATCGAGCTCGGCTTGGTGCCCCACCTGCTCTCGGACGTTCTACTGACCAGCATGCTCGAGCGCGTGCGAGAGCATGCGCACCGCATCAAGCAGGACATCATCCTGCCGCACGTCACCTGGGATCGCCGCCGGGCGGCCGACGCTCGAACCCCACGAGCCCGGACGTAATCGGCGGCTTCGCACGTGCCCAGCGTTAAGCGTAGCCATGGACCTACTGCTGATGGGACTAGGGCTCGGTGTGGTAGGCGGGTTGTTCCCTAGCCCGCTTCACTTGATCGCACTCAGCCAGGTAGCCTTGAAGCGGTGGGCTCGGGCCACGCTCATCCTCCTCGGACCTCCCCTGCTTATAGACAGCGTCTTGTTGGTCGTCACGCTCTTCTTTTATCGCTACATTCCGCGCGACATTGCTCACTACGTCGGCTACGGGGGCGGCGCCTTGGTGGCAAGCTTCGGAGCCTACTCTCTGGTGGCAGCCGGGCGGAAGACCAGCGAGCGATTGGCGGAGTCTCGCGCACTCACTTACGCGAGTGTCTCGGCTGCCGCCCTGACGGAACTCGCCGCCCCGGGCACGTGGATCTATTGGCTGACTCTAGCTGGCCCCCTGCTGGCCGAAGGCCGCGCGCACGGATACGCCCGGGTTGTTCCGTTCTTTGCAGGAGGGCTGGTGGGGTATTACGGTGCAGCACTCTTCTCCGTGTGGGTCATGGCGTGGGGGGCGAGCTTGAACCGACAAATCCAGCAGCGGCTGTTTCCTCTCGCCAATTCGCTGCTCATCGTTTTGGGGATTGCCTACTTCGTTCGCGCTTATCACCGCTAATCGTTTGACCCAGACCCGAGCGATGGCGGGCTGAGCGGCTTGGGCCGTACTTCGTCCCGAGCGAATCGATGGCGAGCTTTCGGCGGCGATGAAGGTAGCCGAGCCTTTGTTTTCAACAACATATCCGGTTCGTTTTGTCAAAATAAACACTCGCGTGCTGGCGCGAGGCCCTCGCCCAATCCGCACGCCCGCGATGTATACAAAGTGGACGGCGCATACAATCCACACGAGAGTGTGCCACAGGCCTGCTCGGGACCGCTGGTGGCATTGACGGACAGGCGATTAGCTGAGGCTTTTCTTTCGGTGGTTGGAATCCAATAGGGTGAAGCGCGGTGGGTCACTTTGTCTGCGACCTGCGAAGGCGCGCCTGGTTTGCCTGCGGCTAAGCGCGCTTGCCGGCGACCTCCTCCAGTACTTGGACCATCCGCCGGCCCGGCAGCGGCTCGGATACGAGGAATGTCTTCGCCTCCGCCGGCGAGCCAGACGGGTTCGCAGCTGCTGAGATTGTGAGCGCAGCCGTTTTCGAAGGCTGTAGACTCTGCCTCGCTGCTTGCTGAGCAGCACCGAAGGTTCAAGGCTCGTCGCGCGGTGGCTTGCCTTTGGATTTGAAAACCACCTGCTTGTGTTGGCTCTTTTCCTGGCCGGAGACGGGGTCAACGATGATGGTTTGGAGATCCCCGACGAGGCGTGCGTAATCGGGATCGCCGGGCTGGCGGCCTTTGCCGCGTTCGACCTTGCCGGTGAAGCGATAGTACTTTTCGTGGATCTTACTGGTTTTGAACTCGACTTGGTCCTCCTGGCGAGTGCCGTCGATGGTGTAACTCAGCACTTCATCGGACTCTTCTTCGCCCTGCAGCACGTCGACATAGCCCTTGAGTTTGCCCTCCTCTTCGAGCAGACCGAGTGTGTCCCCTTCGTTCAGAAACTGGTATTCGCCCGAGAGATCGGGGACCGCGGAGCCGGGTTGCTGAGCGAAAAGGTCGAGAAGGCTGGCGATCCAGCAGACGAGAAGAGCGGCGCCAAGCACACCGGGCCATGACCGAAGGCTTTCCTTCGGCTTTGCGGCGGGTCGAAACCCGCCGGCGACCATGCCCCGAGCGGGCGTGCCACAGCCGCTCGTCGTCTCTGCAGCTCGCATCCTGCTATCCTTCGCCCTTAAAGGTACGGGCTCGCCAGGCTCAGGTCAAGCGCCCTTAACTAGTTGGCGCCCGAATCGCCCTTCCGGCCCCGGTTGACAGCCTCCTGGTCGGCTGCAAGGTAACCAGCGGCCGCGATCTCTCCGAGAGCCTGGCCGACTATCTGCGTGGCTGCGTCGGCGCCCTGGGGGATAGCTACATGATTGGCGTAAATGGCAAAAGCCAGATGCTGGCCGCCAGGTGTGGTCATGTAGCCTGCAAGACCCTTGCCTGTTACCATCAAATTGCGGTTCAGAGGATCGTAGGCCGTGTAGGTGCCAGTCTTCGCGAAGACGTGGCCAGCAGCGGGGGAATGTACCTGAATATTCCACAGCGTGCCATCCCGGCCCAGGACAGGGAGTGCCTGCAAGAAGACTGGGTAGTAGGGCTGCCGGGCGATGTAAGCGAGGTAGTGGACCATAAAGTCCGGGGTGAAGAACGCCGCCTCTGAGCCGCCAGCGCCGTCGCCTTGCGAGGCGCCGCTCAAGTCGAGCCCAGCCTGGGTGAGCCAATCGTGCTCAAGATCGAAGCCGGCTTGGGCAAGGTTCGCTGTCTGACGAGCCGCGAGTGCGCCCAAGAGATAGGGCATGTTGCTGGCGTGCAGGTTCTGGCTCACCTTCAAGGTGAGCTTGACTTCCTCAGAAAGGGGAGGCGAAACGTGCTCCGCCACCAGGTTTTCGGGTTTGTAGAACGCGGCAAGCGTCTTCGCATCAGGCGCTAGGCGGGCACGGCCGAGGGTGATGCCTGTCTGTTCGAGTGTCTCAGCGAAGACAATCTTGGCGAAACGGCTCGGCTGCGGCACGGGGTAGGGGAAAGCCGGCAGGGGGTCGGGCACCGGGCCGAGCGGAACCCGGCCTACAAGCGTCGCGGTATGCGTGCCATCCGGATTGGCCACATCCTTTTCCCACTTTAGGTCAGGCTCCCATTTGGCGTCCGGCCGGGATAGCGGCGGCCCAGTGGTCACTTGGTTGACAACGCGCAGGTAAGCGGTGGCAGGGGAGAGCTGGATTTGGGCCGGGGCGTTAACCGAAGGCCCGGGCCGCACCAGCACGTCAATTATGTTGTCATTGACAACAGCCGGCGACTCAATCATACCCGTGCCGCCTTCCGGTTCGCCTTCGGGGAAGAGGCTGGCGTCGACCACCACGCTGCCCTGAACGTGCTTGATCCCGTGCGACGCCACCTGACGCGCCAGCTCGCGAATCACCTCAAGCGGGTCACCGCGCACCGGAGGGCCGCCATAGCTATGGTCTTCATTTTGGAAAGCCAGCGTGCCGTCCGGCTGGAGGCGGCCCGAGAGGTTAGGATCGCCGCTGGCGACCAGTACCAGATCGCCCTGCAGTGTTCCGTTGGCCGTCAGGGGGCCGGTGCGATAGACACGAGTACGGAAGCGGTAGCCAGGGCCGAGCAGCTGCAGAGCGGCGCCCTCCGTCAGCAGTTTCGTCGTGGAAGCGGGCGTAAAGAGTTTGTCAGGCTCGAGTGCGTAGAGAACTTGGCCCGTGTCCAGGGAATAGAACTCGATGCCGAAGCTCGCGTGCCAGAACTCCGGCCGGCTGACGATCTGCTGAATGCGTTCGGCGAGGCTCCCGCCAGCAAGCGTTGGCTGAGCGGCTAACCAGCAGGTTGCAGCGATTCCCCAGAGCAGATGGGTGGCAAGGCTTGCTTTCGTCCGGAGGGGGGTCACGTCGGTTTAGCTACCTCCTCATTTGGCATTCGAACCCCGCAGGGCCGGCCTAGTTTAACGCCCTTCTGCCGCGCGGCGTAAGAGTAAGGAAGAGGAGAACGCGTGGGGCCGCCGCGAAGCCGTACCCTTCGACTGTTACAATCCTCAGGTCATGGCCACCCGCGAGGACGTCACCATTCCGCTCGTTGACACTCCCCGTGCCCCTCGTGTGCCGCTCCATCTGCGCTATTTCGCACTGCTGAAGCGCAACGGGAATTTCCGCTGGCTGTGGATGGCGCAACTGGTGAGCGAGATCGGGGACTGGTTCTACAGCCTGGCGATCTATGATTTGCTGCTCGGGCTGACCGGGAGCGGCAAGTCCGTCAGCTACGCCATCATCCTCCAGACCTTGCCCTGGTTCTTCATGACACCACTTTCCGGAACACTGGTGGATCGCCTTCCGCGCAGACGCCTGATGATCCTGGCCGACGTGGTGCGCGGGTGCGTGGTGCTGGGCCTCATTTTGGTGCGGACGCGCTCCAACCTCTGGATGGTGTATGCCCTGCTCGGGGCCGAGGTGGTCTTTGCCTCTATCTTCGAGCCAGCGCGGAGCGCTCTACTGCCTGACCTGGTCGAAGTGGACGAACTCCTGCCGGCCAATGCCCTGTCTTCCGCTACCTGGTCGGTAGCGCTGGCGGTGGGAGCGTCTTTGGGCGGGGTGGTTACGGCCTTGCTGGGGCGAAACGCCGCCTTTACGGTGAACTCCCTCTCGTTCTTCGCCTCCGGCTTGCTCATCAGCCGCATTCGCTGCCGCGAAAGCCATCTCTCGCTTGATGCGCACGGCACCGAGGAAGATAAGAGCCTACGCGAAGGGCTATCGTACTTGAGCCGCACTCCGCAGGTAGTGATGCTAGTTCTTGCGAAGGGCGGCCTGGGTATGATCGCCGGGGCTCTGCTCTTGCTGACACTTTTGGGTGAGCGCGTCTTCCCCGTCGCCGGCCGGGGCGCTCTGGCCGTAGGACTGTTGTACGCGGCGCGCGGCGCCGGGGCGGGCCTCGGGCCGCTGCTGGCTGACCGCTTGACCCGAGGGGAGCCGCGCCGGATGTGGAAGGCTGTGGGTCTGGCCTTCTTTTGGATCGGCGGCTCTTACCTTAGCCTGAGCCGGGCCCCTGTCCTGGCGGCGGCGATGATCGCCGTTTGCTGCGCCCACCTGGGCGGCAGTGTGGTGTGGGTCACGTCCACAACCCTGCTGCAATTGACGGCGGACGATCGCTTCCGTGGCCGAATCTTCTCGCTCGATTACGGCCTGAACATGCTGGCCGCAGCGGCTTGCAACTATGCGATCGGCGTGGGAGCGGATACCTGGCACCTCAAGCCTCGCCAGTTAGCGGCGCTGATGGGCTCGGCCCTTCTAGTGCCCGGCCTATTATGGTTCCCGGCGCTCGCGCGCTGGGTGAAGGATCGAGCTCCCGCCCCGGCTATCAGCGCCCAAGGCGAAGACTAGGGGTGGCCGAGCGAAGAGCAATGGGCTCGGGGAGACAGCCGAGCCGCACGCACGCCGACAGGGTGCGAAAGAGCCTCGTCGCCACCACACGCTCGGTCTTGGCGAGCAAGCCAGCACTATAGCCGGCTCAACACCCTCTGAGCCAAGGTCAGCAGCTGCTGCCGCGCGTTCGCATGGGTGGGGATAGCGATGTTGAATACCGCATTCTTCTTGCGCACGGTGATGCTAGCATCCGGCTCTTTCCCCGGAACCCCTAGGTTGATCTGCGCCGAATCAGCCCCCGCGAGCTGGACAGGCTGCCATGGGCCACCTGCTTCTGCGAGCACCGTCTTTTCGACGGCTTTTGCCTCCTCAGGCGTATTGCCAGCCGGATAGAAGATGTCGAACTCGACCTGTCCGGCCTTGCTGTCATAGAGGCAGTAGGCCCCCGTATTGTCGTTGGGGTTTAAGTTGGCGTGAGAAAGGGAAGACACGGAAACGCCAGCTTTGGTGAAGTCGGCAGGTGCCAGCGCCGAACACAGCTCCTTGCCCGAAGCCGGCTTTACCTTTCCCTTGGCCTCTGACGGCTTGGCGCTGCACAGCCCGGCAAGAAAGAGAAAAACCACTAGGACGCCCGCGATCCGAGCCGTCATTTTATCCTCCCGTCCCGCGATTTGCTCTAAGGCCCGATGGTCGGTGCGAACCGGCTTTGGCAGCCAGCAACCGCCTGAATCGTACAGGAAAAGCTCGCAGAACGGGATCGTTCCTCAGACCGATCCGTCGGTGTCGATGAGGGTGGCGGTGGCAGCCGATGGCCCGCGTGGCTTCTGGGCGGCGGCCTGCCGGTGGCTGCACCGCGGCCCGGGGGCGCACCCTAACCCCTCCGGCCTCAATCGCGCCTAGCGCGCAGGGTCTGCCTCCGGTGTTATAATCGGAGCCGACGCAGCATGAGAACTGCCTTCTCCCTGCTCCTGGTCGCTTGTTTCACTTTGCCAGCCCAAGCCGTTGTCCCGACGCGTACTTTCCTGGTGTTCCCCTTCGAGAACCAGAGTGACAACGCGGACCTGGGGTGGATGTCCGAAGGCCTGGCGGACCTGCTCTCCGCACGCCTGGCCGGACCGAGCCGGGTAGCGCTCGACCGCGCCGACCGCGATCAGGCGTACGAGCAGCTGGGAATCCCGCGAGGGACGCCCCTCACTTTGGCTAGTGAATTCAAGGTGGCAGAAAAGCTGGGTGTGGATTGGGCCCTGGTGGGAAGCTTCAAGGTGGAGGGCAAGCAGCTTCGCGAGAGCGCCCAGTGGCTGGACGTCCATGCCCTGAGGCTTGATGCGCCGCTGGAAGCGAGCGGTGAGCTGGCCGACTTGTCGGATTTACAGAGCTTGCTCGCCTGGCGGCTGCTCGCCGCCCACGATCCTTCCTTCACCACCGGCTCCGAAGAGGATTTCGCGCGCGCCTTCCCCGCCGTCCGCCTGGATGCCTTCGAGAACTATATTCGCGGCATCCTTGCGGCCGACGAGGCAAGCAAGCTCCATTTTCTTCGCGAAGCAGACCGGCTGAATCCTTCGGACCATCGGGCGGCGCTCGAGCTGGGCCGGCACTTCTTTCAAACCAAAGACTACTCCGCTTCGTCCAAGTGGCTGCGGAAGCTCGTTCCCACCGACGACGGATACTTCGAGTCGCTATTCCTGCTGGGGGTGAACGCATTCTTCCTCGGCCAGGATTCAGAGGCAGAGAAGGCGTTCGGCGCCCTTTCCCAGCAAATTCCCCTGAATGAAGTATGGAACAACCTCGGTGTCATCGAGGCCCGGCGGAATCACTACGGGGAGGCGCTCGCCAGTTTCCAGCGCGCTTACCAAGGTGACCCGAACGACGCCGACTTCTGTTTCAACGTCGGCACCGCGCTTTGGTACCTTAAGCGCTACAGCAGTGCCGAACGCTACTTCCGCGAGGCTTTGCAAGCTGACGGCGATGACCCCGGCGCCCACGCCGCACTAGCACTGGTGATGGAGAAACTGGGCGACACACCGGGCGAGAGACGTGAGCGCGCCTGGCTGGCAGCCCACGAGAGTCAGGCGGATCCCGCGTCGGAGGCTGTGGCTGGCGAGGAGGGTCCACCGCCGCTCGGGGCTGGCGCTGGCGGTGCCCGCCGAGGCGATGAAGATATTCAACCTTTCCCACGCCTGAAGAAGAACTATGACGGGCGCGCCTTCCGGTTGCTGGCGCTTGCCGTCAACAACGCCCTGGAAGCTCGCCTGACCCAGGAACCGCCCGCCGAGCATGCCGACGTGCATCTCAGCCGGGGCCAGCGCTTCCTCTCACAGGGCCGGATGCCGGAAGCGGAGCGGGAGCTTGACGAAGCTGTTTCACTCAGCCCTCAGAGCAGCGAGGCTCACCTGCTCCTGGGCCAGGTCTACGAGTCGGAAGGCAAGCACCCGGAAGCGGCGCGCGAGATGGAGTCCGCGCTGCAGATCGACAATAATGCAGTGACGCACCTCTGGCTGGCGCGCATTTATCTCTCGCTCCATCGCAGGGACCTTGCCCTCCAGCACGCGCAGGCGGCGCTGCGCCTTAATCCGGCTGACGCGGACGCTGAGCGGCTGCTCGAGGCCCTTCACAATCACCAGGCGGAAGAGAAGAAGCCATGAACGCGGCTCCGCCGATTTCGACGGGGGCATCATCCGAACGGATAGCGCGCTCCTTAGGCGGCCCGGCTCTACGCGGGGCGTCGGCGGCGGTTCTGGCACTTCTGATAACAGCCCGGCCGCTTAGCCCCGATAGCAGTCCCCAACCGGTAGTGCTCGAAATCAACCTGGAAGGTGTCGTGCAACCCGTCAGCGAGGAATACGTTGTCGCCGGCATCCGCGAAGCGAACCGCATGAATGCGGCGGCCGTCATTCTGGACCTGAGTACGCCCGGAGGCCTAGACACGTCGATGCGCGCCATCATCAAGGCGATCATCAGCTCCCGCGTGCCTGTTATTACCTACGTGGCGCCCAGCGGAAGCCGGGCAGCCTCCGCTGGATTTTTCATCCTGCTGTCGGGGGACGTCGCGGCCATGGCCCCGGGGACGAATACCGGTGCCGCCCACCCGGTGCTGATCGGTGGATCCGACGTCGGCAAAACCATGGAAGCTAAAATCGAAAACGACGCAGCTGCTTATCTGCGCAGCATCGCGGGCAAGCGCGGGCGCAATGTGAAGCTTGCGGAAGAAGGCGTGCGTCAAAGCAAGGCGTTCACCGAAAAGGAAGCTCTGGAGAACCACTTGATCGACGCCGTGGCCAGCACGCCCCAGGATCTGCTGGCACAGCTCAATGGCCGCACTCTGCAGCGCTTTGACGGCAGCACTACGGTGTTGCGGCTCTCCAACGCACGGATCGAGCCCTACCGAATGAGCGAACGCCAGCGGTTCCTCTCCTGGATCGCCGACCCCAACGTTGCGTTCGTGCTGGGCCTGATCGGCCTCCTATGCCTGTACATCGAGTTCAGCCATCCGGGCATGGTGGTGCCGGGGGTGGTCGGCGCTCTGGCCATCATCCTGGCGCTGTTCGCCTTTCACCTGCTGCCCATTAACTACACGGGCGTAGCGTTGATCGTTCTGGCGCTGATCCTTTTTGTGCTGGAGGCGAAGGTTGGGTCGCACGGGGTGCTGGCCGCGGGAGGAGCGGTGGCCATGATTGTCGGCTCGCTGATTCTGGTCGATTCGCCTTGGCCGGCGGTACGCATCCGCCTTTCAACCTCGCTGGCCGTGACGCTGCCGGTGACGCTGATAGCCATGATTTTGCTGCGGGCGGTGCTTGCCGCCAAGCGGCAGAAGGCCATCACCGGCGAAGCGGGTATGATCGACAGCGTGGGCATTGCCCGCACTGACCTCGAACCGCGGGGCCAGGTCTTGATCCGGGGGGAGCTCTGGCAGGCACGGGCGGACGAGCCCATTCCCAGCGGAACGCGGGTGCGAGTACGCCAGACCGATGGCCTCACCCTTGTGGTGGAGCCGGATTCTAAACCTGCAGAGTGCAGCCGCTAGCGCTTGAACTTGCGCTGCCGAAGGAGAGGCTATGGATAACACCGCTGCCAGCCTGGGTTTGTTTCCCCTGATCGTTGTACTGATCGTCGTCATCTGGATCATCAAATGCCTGAACGTGCTGCGGGAGTATGAGCGCGCGGTGGTGTTCCGCCTGGGGCGCGTTCTGAAGAAGGATAAGGGGCCTGGCGTAATCATTATCTTGTGGCCGATCGACAAGATCGTGAAGGTATCGCTGCGCACGATCACCTGGGACGTCCCGCCGCAGGACATCATCACACGCGACAACGTGTCGCTGAAGGTTAACGCGGTGGTCTATTTCCGCGTCATCAACGCCACGCAGGCCATCGTCGAGGTGGAGAACTACCGCTACGCCGTCGAACAGGCAGCCCAAACCGGGTTGCGCACGGTCCTGGGCGAAGTCGAACTCGACGATCTTCTCTCGCAGCGTGAAAAGCTCAACGCCCGCCTGCAATCCATTCTGGACGAGCATACGGAGCCGTGGGGCATCAAGGTGACGCAAGTGCAGGTGAAGCAGGTCGACTTGCCGCAGGAGATGCAGCGCGCCATCGCTCGGCAGGCGGAAGCGGAGCGCGAGCGCCGCGCCAAGATCATTTCCGCCGACGGCGAATACCAGGCTGCAGCCAAGCTAGCAGAAGCGGCTGCGGTTCTCAATCGCGAACCGGCCGCTATCACGCTGCGCTACCTGCAGACCTTGCTCGAGATTGGCACGGAAAAGAGCACCACGATCGTCTTCCCGCTGCCGGTTGACTTGCTCGCCGGGCTTCTGGCCAGGAAGCCCGCCAGCGGTGGGCCGCCTGCCAATCCGAGCATGGGAGGAGCCCAACCAAGTTGATCCCCGTCATCTCCCACTGAGTGGTCTCATGACTTCGTCGGTCCGCAACGTTCTGCTCGGCTTCCTGGCGCTCGTCGCGCTCTGCGCGGTCTTCTTTTCACTCGGTTTCCTAGTGGGACACAACGAGCGTCATGGGTCATCGCAACCCACCGCGGAGCAGATCCCGCCGCCCGCCGAAAACGCACCCCCGGCGTCCGCTCCGCCCGAAGTCGAACAGATTGGGCCAAAGGGGTCCGCATCGGCCTCCGCAGTCCAAGGCGCTAAAGAGCCATCTGGGGTCAGCACCGGCGGAGAGCAGGGCTCCGAAAATGGCGGCCCCACGCCGAACACCCGCCAAGCTTCTAAGCCCGATGCCGATGCCGGCGTCACACTCCAAGTGGCAGCTCTCCGCACACAGCCGAGCGCCGAATCCTTGGTGAAGCAACTCCAATCCAGGGGCTACCGGGCATTTATTCTCCCGCCTCAGCCCGGCACTCCGAACGGTGAGCTCTTCCGGGTCTGCGTAGGACCGTTCGCTGCGCGTGCCGAGGCGGAGGCGGCACGCCAAAAACTTTCCCAGGAGGGATTCCCGGCCTTCATCAGGCACTCACCGGTTACACGCTGACAGCTCCTGCTCTCATGCCAGTCACCGGCGGTAGACACGCACGTAGTCGACGAGCATCGTCTGAGGAAAGACGGTCGTCGCATCAGGATCCCCAGGCCAGTCGCCGCCAACGGCTACATTGAGAAGGATGAAATAGGGATGATCGAACACCCAGACGGGAACGTCCCCGCGCCGGACTGTCTTGTACAAGTGTCGGTCAGCGTAGAATCGGACCACCTCTGGCTCCCACTCGATCGCAAAGACGTAGAAGCGGTCGGCGAAGCGTTCGCCGTTCGGGAGTGTGTAGATGCCGGTCGCGCCCTGGGGTGGGAAGTTGGGGCCGTGAAGGCTGCCATGGATGACCGAAGGCTCGCGGCCGATGTTCTCGAAGATGTCGATTTCTCCACACCTGGGCCACCCTACCTTACCCACGTCGGCGCCTAGCATCCAGAACGCTGGCCAGAGGCCTTGCCCGTAGGGGATCTTAATGCGCGCTTCGAAACGTCCGTAGGCCTGCTCGAAAAGGCCTTGCGTCTTCAGGCGGGCCGAAGTGTAGTCGCGGTGGACACCACCCGGCCCCGTGTAGCTCTCCCTCAGGGCGCGGATCGCCAGCATGCCGTGCTCGAGATGCACGTTCTGGCGGCGGCTCGTGTAGTACTCCAGCTCGTGGTTACCCCAGCCATTGCCGCCAATGTCATAAGTCCACTTTGACGAATCGGGCGCCGACCCATCCGGCCCGGAGAATTCATCGCTCCAGACTAGCTTCCATGCAGCCTTTGGGGAGGGATCGCGCAGCGGAAGCGAGCCAGGGTCAAATGCGGGATGAAGCAGGCAGACTCCTCCGATCAGAGTTAGGCCTAGCAGCCCTACCTGCAAGCGGCCCTTGATTCTCAGCACTGCGCGGCTCCTCGTCTGGTGAACATTGTAAAGATTCCGCGGCAGATTGCAGCTACTATAGCGGCGATCGGGTGAGACGCTCAAGAAGAGCAAGCCACGCGGCTAGAAGCCGGGCACGGAGGCAGCCCGCGCGCGGCCTCCACTCGTATCGTTTGCGCGCTGGCCAGTGCGCGCATGACGCCCGCAACACAACTATGTTATGACTATTCCTGCGATGAAGCGGCTGCGGGTGAAATCGCGGCACTTTACTTATGATGTCGTGGCAGGGCGGGGAGCGTGGCGCGCGGTTCGTCCGTGGCTTACCCGGGGCTACTCCTCCGTATTCGTCCTGACTGAGCGTCCCCTATGGTCACGGTGGGGCGGTCTGTTCTCTAAGGAGAGCAACACTGCGGGGGCGCGCGTGCTATTCGTTGAACCCGGCGAGCGATCGAAGAACCTGAGGACCATCGAACGTCTGGCGGTGTGCCTGCTTGGGCTGGGTGCTGACAGGCGGTCCCTCTTGATTTTGTTCGGCGGCGGCGTGATCGGCGACCTGGGAGGGTTCCTCGCTTCCGTCTACATGCGGGGCATCGACTGCATTCAGGTGCCGACCACGATCGTGGCGCAGGTGGATAGCGCCATCGGGGGCAAGACCGCTGTCAACACGGCGCGCATGAAGAATCTGATCGGCAGCTTCTATCCCCCGCGTTTGGTGGTGGCGGACCCGGGTGTGCTCACGTCGCTCGATCTGCGCAGCTTCCGTTCCGGCCTGTTCGAAGTGGTCAAGCACGGCATCCTGGCGGGTGACCCGCTGTTCCGCCAACTTGAAGACGTCCTGGATTCTCTGCGCCCTACGAACGTGGAGGCGCTCGAGCCACTGCTGGTGCGAGCCGCGGCGGTGAAGGTTGACGTGGTGAATCGCGATGAGCGCGAAGCGCGGTTGCGCCACGTCCTAAATCTGGGCCACACCTTCGGTCACGCTCTGGAAGAGGCGACGCGCTACCAGCGCTTTCTGCACGGCGAAGCAGTAGGATGGGGCTTGCTGATCGTAGCCCGGATGGCGCGGCGCATGGGCCTGCTGGCAGAGCCAGAGGAGCGCCGGATTTCGCAGCTTGTCCGCCGCGTCAGTCCCCTGCCCCCGATCCGCGACCTCGATCCCCGCCGGGTGCTGCCGCTGCTTTCTCAGGACAAGAAGGCCGTCGGCGGGCGAATCCGCTGGGTGCTACCGTTGAGAGTGGGCAAAGTGAAAGTGACCTCGGATGTACCCTTGGAAGTTGCCGCCGCCGCCTTTCGCGATGCCCAGAGAGACGGTAACGAGTGGCTTGACGCTGCCAGTGACGAGCGATGCCAGAGGTAGCAAGCCCCTTGCGTTTGTTCAAACGGCCACTCAGCACCGTTCGGCCTGCGCGGGCAGCTGGCCCCGAACGGTCGGCCCTCTATGGGTAGTCCCCTAGGCACCCCCGATCGCATCGAGGAGACAGGACGCGCCGTCCAGCGGATGTTTGCCGCCGTGGCGCCGCGCTACGACTTCCTGAACCACCTGCTCTCGCTGGGTCTGGATGTGCGCTGGCGTTATGCGGCCAGCCGCGCCCTGCAGGGCGCCTTGGCTCAGCCGCGGCTGCTCGTACTGGACGTCTGCTGCGGCACCGGCGATCTTGCCCTGGCGCTGGCGCAGCACGCAGCCGGACGCGTCGTGGCCGCCGACTTCTGCCTTCCCATGCTGGAGCGCGCGCGCCACAAAGCGAAACGGTCCGGCAAGCTGCCTATCACCCTGCTCGCGGCCAACGCGCTGACGCTCCCTTTCCCTGACAATTCAGTCGACGTCATCACCAGCGCGTTTGGCTTTCGCAATCTGGCCAACTATGCGCTGGGCCTGCGGGAGATGTGGCGTGTGCTTCGGCCTTCTGGGACCCTGGCCATTCTTGAATTCTCGCGCGTGCGCTGGCCTGTTTTCGGCCCCATCTTTCGCGCCTATTCCGCCCACGTCCTGCCACGCATCGGCACCTGGATTTCAGGCGTCAAGGGGCCGTACCAGTATCTGCACGATTCCGTCAAGCGCTTTCCCGACCAGGAGGGATTGGCGCAGCAACTCGTCGCGGCGGGCTTCGTCAGCGTGCGGTATCAGAACTACTTAGGTGGCGTGGCAGCCCTGCATCTGGGCCTTAAGCCAGGTGCAGCTCCGGAGACGGAATGCGGAAGGGCGTCTTCATGATCCCGGGCTTTGGCTCCAATCAGGCGGCGCGCCGCTTGCATCGAATTCCTTCTGCAGATCGTCGAGGGCCTGCTGCGCCTTAGCGACGGCTTCGCGTTTCTCTTCCACTTCGGCCTGCTTTTGGGGAATGCGTTGTGCCAGCTCCGCCTGGGTAGCAGCATTCATCTCCCGCGCCTGCTGAACCTGCATGAGGTTGAGCTCGTTCTCCGCCAGCTGCAGCTGTTCTTTTGCGACTGCTAGAGCCTGGCGTGCGGCTTGGAAACGCGCCTGCCAGTACTCCTTGCTTCTTGCGCCGCCATTACCCGGGGCAGCCTTGTCAGCTTGGGGAGCCGCTGCATCGGAGGCAGACCTCGCAGGCAGGGCCGAGGCCTCCCGGCTAAGTTCTGCGGGATTGCCGCCTTCCCGCCGATACTGCTCTTCGAGGTCAGCAATGGCCTTCTCGTCCTCGGCGATCTGCTGCTTCTTCTCTTCGATGGCTTGAGCGCGCTTATTGATATCCGAGCGCGAGTATTCCTGCTGCAGCGTGTCGTAAGGGTTGGGATAATACTGCAGCTGGTTCAGATTCTCTTGTTGCTCCAGCACTGCCAGCTCCCGCTGATGCAGCTCGAGCTGAGCCTTTAGTTTGCCCATCTCCTCCCGGAAGTGCTGTTCCTTCTTGCTGGTGGAAGAAGGAGCACTCGGGGGGCCAGCGGACGGGCTGGGATGGGGGCTGGCACCGGGCGCTGCGGGCTTGGCTGGCAGGGTCGGCCCGCCTACCACGCTGATCCCTCCGGTGCCGCGCGGAATGTCCTCGTTGGTGTAAACCTTGGCGGCCTTCCTTTTGGCATTTTCCGCCCGCGTACGGCGCGCGAGTTCGGCCAGGGACTCCTGAGGGCCTGGCGGTTGTTCATCCGCGGAGCAGACCAGGCCGGCCAGGAGCAAGCATACCGGAACGACCCAGAGGTATTTCCTCATCGGTGAACTCCTGACGTCTCGTCACCGTTTGATAACCCTAGCTTACGCCAGGAAACGCGGCAAAATCAAGCCAGGCGGCGAGTGCTAAAAATCGAAGCGATAGCCCAGGATCATCTTGACGATGAGATGGTCAGTGCTTCGCGTCGCGCCCACGCCTACGCCAAAGTTGAATTCCCACTTCGGGGAAAGGTTCAGATCGAGGGTAGGGAAGATCTGCTGTTGCTGGTCGCGCAGGGGATCAAAGCCCGTCACTGGACCCAACGATCCGTAATACTCGAGTCCTCCGGCGATCTTGGGCGTGAAGTCGTAGCTCAGCTTGAAATTGGGTGAGAACTCAAAACCCTTGTGGACGCTCGGACCGTGGAAGGAGCGATCGAAGGTGGGGTTTAATGACCAGTACCAGCGGCCCTGCTTTTTATCGATTATCGGGCGGATTTCCCAGGTCCAGGTATCGGAGGAAAACTGACGTCTCTGATAACCAATCTCGTTCGAGATGCTGACGCCGACGGGCCAATGCCAGCTTTCCGGGACGCGGAAGCGCGGGCGGATGTGGTCGCCTACCCAGTCCCAGCCGTTTCCGTTACGGGCGCTGGTGAAGATGTAAAAGCCGGTTTCGAACCAGGGTGTGATGCCGCGCGTGATCTCGATCGTCTCGTGCCAGGCGTGCTCCGTGGGCAGCACGCCGTCCTCGGCCTGCTTGCTGCCCTCAATGGTGAAATTGCTGTGGAGCTCCACCATGCTATGGTGCGGCGCAACGGTTTCGTAGCCGTAGACCTGAATCTCGTAATTGTCCTGAGCCAGCGCGGCGGGGGAGCGCTGGAGGGACGCCAGGGCAAGGCAGACAGCGAGCTTGCGAAACCGCGCGGGATTCAAAGCACCGGCTGGTGGCAAGTTGGCAAGCACTCGGCCGAAAGTGCCCGTTCATGAAATTACGGCGATGGCCGAAAGGAAGAGGCCAGCAAGGCGTTATGCTGAGGGCGAGCCAACCTAGTGGGTTCGACACTTTCTCAAATCGTCGCCAGGCTCTCTTCCGGGCTCCATCCGCCTTTCCCTTCTAGCCATCCGCCGGAGTGAACTCCGCCCCCGCGCTTCACTGGTCACTGGCCGCGGCCCTTGGCGCTCGCCGGACCCAGACGATGTAGTCGGTGGCGGCCGGCTGGCCCCCGGCTTCGCGCACGGCGGCAGCTACCTGGCCGCGGTGATACGCGGAGTGCAGGAGGACATGCAGCAAAACGTCGCACAGCGGGTGTCGGAACTCGACGCCTTTCGTGTTTCGGTACACCACGCTGGCCGCAAGGCTCTCAGGCGTCTGCCGTCCGATGAGCAGCTTCCAATGCGCCGCCAACTCGTCAATCGCCCGCCTGCACTCTTCCGGCGTATAGGAAGGCCACGCCTCGACCGACGCCGGATCCTCCTGCTCCAGGCGTGACAGCCAGATGCGCTGGGCGCCAATCACGTGGCCCAACAACCGGCGCGGGCGCTCCTCCGTCACGGTGGACAAGCTGCCCAGCGCTTCGTGGTTAGCCCAGCAATCGTATTCAAAGAGCTTCTCGAACGTCTGCTTCGACTCCATGGCTCCTGTGCTTACTGGCCAATCGGCGGGCCCTCGAGTGCAGTATAGGGAGTGACCAGGGCCAGGCTGACTTGTTGCCCCTTCGCTGCCACGGTGGCGTCTTCAAAGGGATTCGGACGGTTCGGGTTCTGTTGCTGCCAGGCAAGCTGCTGGAACAGCTTCAAGCCCTGGAGCACCTGGCCCAGTTGTGTTGCAGCTTCCGCCGAATCGCAAGTCATGGTAACGTCCAGGTGGACCTTGTCCGCCGTCTGCACCCGGTAGGAGAGCGACCGCACGCGTTGGAACGCCTGGGACCAGTCGAGCTGCATGTCCTTCTGGCTGGGCATCCAGCCTTTGAACCAATCGCTGATGGCCGCGCCCAGGGCCACGCCCCAGATGGGCGTGTTGGCCTGCGCCTCATGGAGCAGGCTCATGAAGTGGCTGTCCGAGCTGAGGGTGGGTGACTGAGCGGCGCGAGCCTCGATCATGGCCGTGAGCGGCGCCAGCGGACCGAAGATTCCGCGAGTACGATCAAGCGCCGCCACGCAGGTGGCCTCCGGACCGGATCCGAAGCAGTAGGCCGTCGCATCCTGCACCGGTACCGCTTCGATACCCTGGCTGGCAGCGCGGCTAGCCATTCCTCGCGGATCAAAGCGGCCGCGGGCCACGCCTTCCAGCACCATGCCCCCTTCGCCTTCGCCCTTCTGCCATCCTAGCACCAGCTCGTCAATATCCCGCTCCTGAACGCCGAGTTTGGCAAGAAATGCCTCGAGGGCGCGCAAATTGGGTCCTACGTAGCGCTGACGCAGGGTGTTGTAATCGGGGAGGGTGCGCAAGACCGCCGGCTTCGAGTATTCTAGCCGAACAGTCTGGAGGGGGAACGCAGCCACCGCTTCCTGCACCAGGTCCTGGCCGTGAACTGCTGGCTGCAAAACCCACGTCGAAACCACTAAACAAAGGGTCAGCTTCAAGAACCGCGAAATCCAGCAAAGAGGCATTACGTGTCCTTTCCTGTCATACGTCTCGCGCGTCCAGTCTGGAGGCCGCAGCCAATTGGATGCGATGGCCGTGCCGCCTGATGTCTGGGAGCGGTTGCTTCTGAAAAGGCAAACGGCCTGGGATCTCAAACACCGACGAGCTCAACCTCAGTCCACCGTAACACCCACCTGCACGGTGTGAACCAGGTTGCCGGAAGCAGCCTTCACACTGACGGTGTAGTTGCCCTGGGGCGTCGAACTGAAGGTACCGCCTCCTCCGCAGGCCCACCACAGGAGCGCAGCCACCAGCAAAGCTCCCAAAGATGCCCCGAAGCGCAGCCGGGCACCCCAGTGCTGCTTTCGCCCGGCGGTGACAGCGCAAGCCAGCCCAAGCAGTAAGGCCAAGGCTTCGATCCACGGCTCCGGCATGGAGAGCGGCGGCTGGCGGTTCCCAGGCCGTCCAGGGGTCCACGATCCGGTAGTAGACACGTTAAGCGTTGCGGTGGAAGCGCTGGTCCCGTTGAGGGTCACTGATGTAGGGTTCAATGAACAACTGCCGGCCGGGGGCGCGCCGCTGCAGCTCAATGAAACCGCCGCGGTGAAGCCGGTTGTCGGCGTCAGCGTAATGGTGAACTGGGCACTCTGGCCACGCGAGACGGTCGCCGTCCTTGGCGAAGCAGTCAGCACGAAATCAGTGCCAGTGCCCGTCAGGTTGACCTTCTGCGGGCTGCCCCCGGCGTCATCAGCAACGTTCAACGTCCCCACCCGTGCTCCCGCCGTGACGGGGGTGAACGTCACACTGATGGTGCAACTCTGTCCGGGCGAAAGGCTGCTGCCGCACTGGTTGGTTTCGTTGAAATCGGGTCCCAGCACACCGATGCTGCTGATATTCAGCGTGGCGTCCCCGGCGTTGGTCAGGGTCACATTCTGGGCAGCGCTGGTGCTACCGTCAATCTGGTTGCCAAAGGTGAGGCTGACGGGATTCAGGCAGGCCGCTGGTGTGCTGGCCTTCAGGTATTTGGTTATGAAGGCATCGGTGTTTCCTCCCGTCTGAGGCTGTAGAGGGTTCACGGTGGGGAAGTCGTTCGAGGAGGTGTAACCCACCACATAAGCATTGCCAGCCTGATCGACCGCCACCGCCGCGCCCGTATCCGAGGTTTTGCCGCCCAGATAGGTGGAAAACGCCAAGGCGCAGCCGCCGGGAACGAGCCGCGAGACGAACGCGTCCTGGTTGCCGCCAATCGTGGCCTGTGTCGCATTGGCCAGGGGAAACTTGGTCGAGCCGGTCTGCCCGGCTACCGTTACGCTACCGGTGGGATCTAGGCCGATGCCATTGGCCGTATCCGAGCCCTCGCCGCCCAGGTAGGTGGAATAGACGAGTGAAGAGCTGCCGGATTTGGTGGTATCAATCTTGGCTACGAAAGCGTCTTGGATGCCTTGGAGGGTATTGTTGGGTGGGGGCAGGGAGTTGAGCAAGGGAAAGTCAGTGGAGTCCGTAAAGCCTGTCAAGTAGGCGTTTTGCGAGGAATCGACGGCGAGAGAGGAGGCAACCTCATCGTTCGAGCCGCCCAGATACGTCGAGTAGAGAATCTTCTGCCCGGTAGGGTCCAGCTTAGTCAGGAAGGCGTCGCGCACCCCTCCAAAAGCGCTTTGATAGGCGTTCACGATGGGGAAGTTGTTGGAGCCGGTCCCCCCGGCCACGTAGATGTTGTTAGCGCTGTCCACGCCGATGCCCAGCGCGACCTCGGTGCTTCCTCCGCCTAGGAAAGTGGAATAAAGCAGGGAGGCGCTTCCCGACTGCGTGGTGTCCAGCTTGGCTACAAACCCATCCTGGCCTCCCTGCAGCGCGTTATTGGGGGGCGGCAGGGGATTCTTGGTAGGGAAGCCGGGCGACTGGGTGAGTCCTACCACGTAGACCCTGTTCGAGGAATCCAGCGCGACCCCTAACGCTTGGTCATTGCTCGCTCCGCCCAGGAAGGTGGAGTAGAGAAGCGCCGATCCGCTCGGGTTTAGTTCGGCCACGAAAGCGTCCGTTGAACCAAACGAGCAAGTAGCGTTACATTGTGATTGGAAGGCGTTCACGACGGGAAAATCCGACGAGTTGGTGCCTCCCACAAAGTAGGCATTGCCGGAAGCATCCACCGCGATAGCTATTCCTTGGTCTTGCGAAGAACCGCCGACGTAGGTACTGTAAATCAGCGACGAGCCATCCGGCGAGAGCTTGGCCACAAACGCGTCCTGGCCCCCTTTTAACTTGTTCTGGTACGGCGTCCCCGCGGGAGGGAAATTGTTTGAGTTCGTGAAACCCGTAATATAGACCGCTCCGCTGGCGTCCACCGCCACGCCCTGCCCCTGATCGACCTGCGCTCCGCCCAGGTAGGTCGAATAGGCAATGCTGGGCGTCGAAGCCTGATCGGTCTGGTCCTGCGCGCGTGTATACACCACGACAGGATCAATAACCAGGGGCCTCGTCGGGTCGTGGGGCGCAATCTGAAAGGCGACGTGGTTGTTGCCTTTTAGAACATACTTACCTTCCAAAAGGTCCGCCGTACGCGGTGCTTGGTTCATGGTTCCTGATACCCATGGACTAACAGCTAGCTGTCGACCGCTTTCCAACGGTTGATAAACCCGAGGCTTACGGAGCCGGAACTCGCAATCAGCGAGGCGGACCACCAGGTCACCATTCGCCGCTACGTGTAAGGGCGTGGTTGACAACGCCTGCCGATCGGCGATCAATAATTGTTCCCTCCGAGGCTTCCGCCGCGTGCCGGACGCCGCCTGCCCGAAATCTTCTGCCCTCACTGCGAACTCAATAGCTTGTGGGTTGGCTCCTGGCGCCAGAATGAAGTCGTACTCCAGCTGCCCTTCGCGACCGTAGTAGACCACGTCGACGCCCGGGTAGACGTCCCTGTAGCGTACCTGGGAGTAAGTGGGAACGTTGGTATGCCAGCTCTGGGGATTGTTCCCAATGAAATAATTGGCCTTGCCAGGCAGCTGGCCGATCCCGGTTGCTACCGCCCGGGGACTGGCGCCTACGAGTTCCATACGGAGAACGGCCGGGATCCTGGATTGTGGCTGGGGTTCATGAGAACCTGCATGGATGCTGGGGTGAATAGCCAAGGCCGCCCCGCTGCTGGTCAGATACAGCGCGTAATAGGGGCTGCGCGCTAGAAACTTGACCTGATGGGCGCCTGGTCCGTCAACCTGGCCTAAATTAGGCTCGAAGGCCAAAGGCAAGCGCGATAGGATCTCGTCGGCACTGGGTTTGACCCCTTTGTTCTGAGGAGGAAGCCATCGAGCTGGCGTTCCTTTGCGGACCAAAACCGGTTGAGCGCCAGTAATAATCCGAACCTGTTCTAGCCGCAGTAGAACGACGGCTGTGGGCACCGCAACTGCCGCCACACCAGCGAAATAGATCACCCTACCGGAAACCTTCATGCCATCCCCCCGAGTGGAAGCAACCGCCGTGCTAGCCGCTAAGATCCCGAGCACTGCCGAAATCGCTTGAGGTTACCATCTGATGACGGAAGTTGTCAAAGATCGGTCCCTTACCTGGCGTTCCCGCCCAAGGCAGCGCCGATGACCAGGCGGCAGCAAGCGGCTCCGGCAACCGCTTTTTCAGGAGCCAACCTCGATTTTTCAACAACATATCCGGTTCGTTTCGTCAAATCTAGGAAATTGCCTCGCGTCAGCCGGTGCGACCTCTTGCTGATGCGGCCGGCATGCCCGTATACATTCGGTACAAACCTGACAAACCTCGGCGGGGGAAGACCGCTTACAACCTCTACGTTGTCTACATCTTGGACCCGAGGCTTCTACTTCCCGTGCGAGGGACCGAGGGGTTCCTTAGGGCTGCGCTCATTCCTATCGGGTCGCGTCGGCCGTACGTCGGTTGAGCAGCGGCGAGCTACCCGCCTGCCAACGGCATCCTCGCCAGGCTCGTGCCCCCGTGGTACAGTGCCAAGACAGGAGGTATTCGCGATGCGCTCGTGTTCGATTCTTCTGGCACTTTGCCTGCTGTCCCAGCCCTGCGCTCTGGTGGCGCTGCAGGAGCATCATCATGCTGGGGGCGGCGCTGCCGTCGGACCTGAGAAGCTGGGTCAGGTTTCATTCCCCATCTCCTGTGCCGAGGCGGTTCGCAAGCCGTTCGAAAGGGCCGTCGCTCTGCTTCATTCCTTCCAATACGAGGCCGCAAGGCAAGGATTCCGCGAGGTGGCGCGGCAAGATCCGAACTGTGCCATGGCGTACTGGGGCGAGGCCATGAGCCTTTACCACCAACTCTGGGATTGGTCGCCTAGTCCGAAGACGCTCAACGATGGCTGGAAGGCAGCGCGCAAGGCGCAATCGCTTTCAGCCCCGACGCCCCGCGAGCGAGCCTACATCGACGCCATCGCCGCGTACTACCGCGACCCTAACCGCAAGGAAGTGTATCGCGTCCGCGCCGGGGCTTACCGGGATGCGATGCGCAAGGTCTACCAGAATTATCCGGAGGACGGCGAAGCGGCCGCGTTCTACGCCCTGTCGCTGTTCGCGTCGGACCCGCCGAAGGACCAGGAGCTGGCCGCGCGCAGGGAGGCCATCGCTATCTTGCACAGGCTCTTCGCTGCGCAGCCCGATCATCCGGGAGCGGCCCACTACCTGATTCACGCCTGTGATACGCCGGAGCTGGCTTCACAGGGTCTGGAAGCTGCGCGTCGCTACGCTCAGATTGCCCCGTCCTCTTCCCACGCCCTGCACATGCCTTCACACATCTTCACGCGGCTGGGTCTGTGGCAGGAGTCTATTGAATCGAACCTCGCCGCGGCCGAGGCGGCCCGCCAGGCCACTCTAGCTCACCAGGGCGACGCCAGCTATCAGCTCCATGCGATGGACTTCTTACATTACTCCTACCTGCAGGTAGGGAGGGACGCCGCCGCGCGCCAGCTCATCGACGCGCTGAAGCAGGTCCCGGGCATCAACGCTCACCAGGCTGCCGCACACAAGGCGCTGTTTGAGGCTCGCTACGCGTTGGAGCTTCATCACTGGGCCGACGCTGCCGCACTCGCTCCGCCCAAAGGCGGTCCGCTAGGCGTGCAGATCGCCACCTACCACGCCCGAATTCTCGGCGAAGCTCACACCGGCCATGCCGAAGCCGCACGCGGGGATCTCGAGAAGGCCCAGCGGCTCCGCGCGAAGGCGGCTGCGACGCGCAAATATCAAGCTCCCGACATCGAAGAGCAAGAAGAGCAGGCATGGGTGGAGTACGCCGAAGGCAAGCCGGACGCCGCGCTGAAGACCCTCCGCGCCGCTGCCGAGCGCGAGGACGCCGAAGGTCCCGACAACCTGGGCATGCCCGCCCGCGAGATGCTTGGCGATCTGCTGCTGGAGCTGCACCGGCCGGCGGAGGCGCTGGCCGAGTATGAGACCGCGCTGAAGGAGACGCCCAAGCGCTTTGACGGCTTGTACGGAGCGGCTCGCGCCGCTGAGCTAGCCGGCAAGTCCGAGCAGGCGAAGGCCTATTACGCCCAGCTCGTCTCACTATGTGACCATGCACCCACCGATCGCTCCGAGCTCCAGGAAGCAAGAGCCTACGCGAGCAAGTGACAGTCCCGTAGCGGCGGGCTTATCCCGCCACGATCTTTTCTCGTCTGCCAACGAGGCGGCCGATTTACCCTGTGGCTTGCGTGGCGGCCTAAAGCCGCCTCTACTTCCGTGGCGTATGATCGCCGCGTCAAGTAGCGGAAAAGCCGTCTTACTATTTGCGAAAGGGACCGCGCGCCAGAAGTAGGTCCTCATCCACTTCTTCGACCGCCTGGCCGTTGCTGGCTGAGTGGTTCAGAGGGGCGCGTATCTTGGCGAGGGTTGGCGGCCAGGCACCGCTGATGGGTCAGGCCCAGTGCAAGCCAGAGGATCACCCTGGCGACCGCGGCGGGCCAGTCGCTGAGCAGGGCGGGTTTGCGCTTGCCGGCTAGATCGCGCTGCATCGCGGATCAAGGTTGTAGATCGAGCCGAATACCCCCAGGGCCACCAGGGAGACGATTATTCCCGAGGCGAGCCCCTTCTGCCGGTAGTAGAAGCGAACCACGTGGCGGCCGGCCTCCACGCAGACGGCGCGAAACAGGTGATTGGCCCGCAGCACCGGCGTTTCGCGCCCGTCGACGGTGGCGTGCCAGTTGGGGTCGAACTGGTCTAGCAGCACGACGTATCCGGGCCGCGCGAGGCTGGCGTTGAGAACAACTTCCGCCGGGTTGCGCTCCACAATCTCTACGCTCCCCGCCGCGCCTGTCGCGGCGGAGGATTCTAGCCCCGGTGTCCCTTCGTTCGGTTCCGGGCGGGCGCTTACCGTTGAAGCCTTGGACACAGCTGGAGACGGCCCTGGGGACATCGGAGCTGCAACCTCGGCTCTGCTTAACGGGGGCGGCGATTCCAGGATCACCTGGCGCAGGGGATTGAAGTCGGGGGAGGAGAGGAGCGCCAGCGTGTCGTCCGCGCCGGGTGCGTAGACGGCCTCGCCCGCGGCGAAGGCGCGCGGCGTGAAACACAGGTCTTCGTACAGGTACCCGGGCCGCGGCGAGCCGTTGAAGATGCGCGCGGCCAGGCGAGTGGCTGGACTGGGGAACGCATGCTTGCGAGCGATGTACTTGACGTTAGCGCGGCCAAGCAAGCAGTCGAACCTCCCTGGCTGGTCTTTGATCGCGCGAGCAAAAATCCAGAAATCATACAAAATCGAAGGCAGTGACCCCTCTAGGTCCGCGTTCTGCGCCACTTCGACTCCTGAGAGCATGGTGCCGCGCTCGAGCTCGAGGTGGCCTAGAAAGGCAGCCTGCGCCGCCGGGGACAGATGGGCAGCCTCGGGGATGGAATCGAAGTTGATAAAACGCTGCGGATCGTCCTGACCCTTGCGAGGTTCGTGTTCGTAGAGGAAGGCGAAACGGTAAGGTTGGCGGGGATCGCGAGGCTGATCCAAGGCAGGCGGCCGGTAGCTGTAGAAGCCCGGCGGCACCACGGGATTCGCAGCGTAGTTTTGCCAGGCGAGCTGGGCCACCCCGAGCAGTGCCACGGGCACCACCAACCGCCGAGCCTGGTCTTTGCCTCGCGCGAGCGTCACGAGCCACAACAAACTGCCAAGAAGGAAGCCGGCCAAACCGGGCAGGAGCAACCGCAGCATCGTCACCCAGTACTTCCCCCCGGCGCGTAGGTCTTCGGCGGGGAGCCATTCTGCAGCGCTCTGGGATGCGATCGCGTCACTCCAGTGCATCAGCCAGCTCCCCAGCCGAGTGAGCGGCTCGGGAGCGATCAGGGCGGCCAACCAGGCCAGGAGGACGGCGCCCAGCGTTCCAGAGAGAAGCGAGCGCAGAGTTCGGCTGCTCTCCTCGCGCCAGCAGGCCCGGCCAAGCGCGTCGATCCCGAAGCCACTGAGCAGGCAGACGGGCAGCAGCGCCGGAGCGAACATCTTCACCGGAAAGCGCACCAGCTGAAGCAGAGGAACCAGCAGATAGGTCTCAGCAAAGACGGGAGTGAAGCGTCCGAAAGCAACGAAGAGCAGAAGAAGCGCCGCGATGGCCGCGAAGTGCCTCCGCCGGTCCTCGCCCATGATCCAGCCCGCCAGGGCAAAGAACAGTGGGATGAAGCCAACGGAAACGGAGACGAAATAAGCCTGGTTCGCGCCGCCCAAGACCTCCGTCCACGGTGTCGCTCCTCCCAGAGGATCGCCGAAGAAGCCGGGAATCACCACGTCGAGGAGTGCCAGCGGATTGAGGGACCAGTAGGAAGTCTGCTGGAAGGACAGGCCGGCGGTGCCGCGGCGTGCGTTGTGCAGCAAGGCCAGGGACGGGAAGAATTGAATGGCGCAAAGGGCCACCATCGCTACTCCGGCCATGATGAACCTGGCGGCGACGCGGCGGTTGGCGGCACACCAAACCTGTTGCCTCGACCCGCGTTCGAAGAAAGCGTAGCCCAGGCAGAGTCCGTAGGATGCCAGCAGGGTGAAGGGCTCGCCGGCCAGCAGCTGCAGCCCCAAGACAACCGACAGTAGAATCCACGGCCGCCACGAACAGCTCCGGATGGCATGGTCGGTGGCTAGCAGCGCCCAGGGCAGCCACGCCGTACACGCCGCCTGGTTGTAGAAGTTCCCCAGCGAGAGTATCGGTCCGCTGAGCATGAAGAAGGCCGCAGCCAAGAACGCGGCGGTGCGGCTCTGCCGCCAGCGGCGCGCCAGCAGGTAGGTTCCGGCACCCGCGACGGCGAAATGTAAGGGGTAATGCAGCGTGTAAGCAAACTTTACGGGAAGCAAGATGATGAACAAAGTATACGGATAGAAAAAGAGAAAATTGGGATTGGAAAGCAGTGGCTCGCCGAAGCTGAGGTACGGATTCCAATATGGCAGCCAGCCGCGCCGCACGCTGTCGTGAATAAACGTAGCTACCGGGTAGGTGTACTTGGAGACGTCACGGTAGAAGAGCATCTCCGAGGTGAATAGCGGGCGCCAGAACATGGCTAAAGCGCCGAATACCAGTAACAGGATGGGAAGCAGGGCGCCGCCTCCCTTGGTTCCCGGCTTCAGGCTGACAGTTTCCGGCCCCGCCGAGGGCCACTTGCCGCCCGAGTCTTCGCTCGCGCCTTGTGTATTTTCAATAACTTGGTGGCTTCGTTCCTTCATTTTTAGAGGCCGACAAGGGTTCAGGCCACTGACCAATCGTTGTTAACTACGGAGTAATCCTATCCGCCCGGGGGTCCGCCCGTCAACCAGGGGAGTCACAACCTCAGCCGCTTGAAGAGCCACTCCGGGATAAGGCGGACCAGTAACATAATCGGCCGCCAGAACCAGGGTAGGTAGACAACATCTTGGCCCCGCTCAATGGCTTTGTAAATGCCCCGTGCTACCGATTCGGGCGAGGCCACTAGGAATGTCCCCTGGCGGCCGTAGGTCATCGGGGTATCGACAAATCCGGGCTTAACGGTGATCACCCGCACGCCAAAGCGAAAGAGGTAATTCCGGAGGCCCTGCAGGTAAGCCGTAAGGCCAGCCTTGGCAGCGCAGTAGAGAAAATTGCTCTGTCGGCCGCGGTCGCCGGCCACCGAGGAAATCGCACAAATGAAGCCGCTCTGCTGCTGGGCTAGGCGGGCAGCCAGCAGGTTGAGGAGGGAAACGCAGCCGGTGAAGTTGCTATCCAGGATACGGCGGACTTCCGCCGGGCCAGCCTCGGCCGGGGGAGTTGGGCCGAGATAGCCGATGCAGAGCACGGCACCGGCCAGGTTGCCTCCCGCTCGCTCGAAGCATCGGTCGATCACTGCCTGGTGCGAGGCGAAGTCCAGAACGTCGAGCACGAGCGCTTCGGCCCGGACTCCATAGCGAAGAGCCAAGTCTGACGCAAGGGCTTGGGTCTCGTATTCATCGCGGCCGGTCAGCAGACAGGCGTACCCGCGGCGGGCAAACTCCTCCGCCAGCGGACGGGCAATCCCCGATGTGGCACCCAGAATCAGAACAACCGGCACAGAACCTCACAAGGATATGGGCAGTAGCAAGCGAGACCCATTCTACACATCTTACCGAACAGGTGTTTCGTAACCGAAGTTCGGAAACGGGACCGAGAAAAGCACTGCGAACCAATGGACGATATCGCGCTGCTGGCCACCCAATCTAAGTAAGACGAATCGGCGCGCCCACCGGAGACCCGCGTGCCTTTACCACCCGGCCTGCGCGGGAGCCTGCTCGCGACCTGAGCAACTGTTGCTGCGCCGGAGCAGGCGCGCTTGCCGTCCCGCGCGTGAATCGGCGAGGGGTACCACGAAGACATCCATCGCGCGTTGGCTATCGCACAAGGAAATATCGAGAGAGAGCCGCTTGACAGAGTTCCGAAAAGGCAGTTTACTGTGGCTGCTAGCCAAAGATCGGTCCACTCCACCGAACCGGCACCGCGTCGTTTCCGTCCTGCAAACTCAGCGCGTGTGGCGAAGGTGAAAGAGTGCGGCGTAAATGAGGCGCCTCGGCCCCAGTGGGCGCCACCAAGCAGGTAGTCATAGCCAAGAAACGAACAAGCCGCACCTAGGTTCGATGAGGCGGCGCCAGACACGGGCACGCCCGGTTAGCGAAGTCTATTCACTTCCAAAGGAGGCCCCCCATGCCCGACCAGGAGAAGAGCAAGCCGTCCCAAGCCGACGCTACCCCGCCCGCGGTGCCGGAGCTCCACAGCGAAGATTTCCAGTATGTGTTGAGAGCTTTACTGGCTGCCTACCAGCCGATTCTGGAGCAGCAGCTGAACCTTGCCAAGAACCCGGAGCAGTTGAAGAAAGAGGCGGAAAGCCGGCAGCCCAACTGCGCCGACGAACTCGCCGAAGCCAACCGGATCTTTGCCAAGTTCTTCACCGAAGAAGTCGCCCTGCGGTCTATTCCCGCCACCGGACGCCAGCAGCTGGGGCCGATTGAAAACTGGCGATGGTGTTTCGAGCATCTGCGCTGCTGCTTCATCTTCGGATGGCTGGTTTGCCGCGGTCCCCGCACATTCCGTGCCTGGGCCTATTACGTCTATCAGTACTGGCGCTGCATTCGCGAATCGATCGGCAGGCCCGTGGCCAGTCCTCCCAGCAGCGAACAGCGGCAGGACTTCCGCACCCTCGTCGAAGCTTTAGCCGCAGCCTACAAGCCCTATTTGACGGACCAGCTGGCCAGCGTTGAATTCCCGACTGGAATTCCCGAGGAGGTGATCGGGGGACAAATCGACTGCTTCGAGGGCCTAGAAGAGCCGTGCCGGATCTTCGAGCGCCTACTCACTTCCGAGGCTGCGCAGGCCCTGCTCGGCAGTGAAACTTTCACGGCCCGCCACCAGGATCGGAGCTTCTGGTTCTGCCGCTGCTGGTGCCTGTGTGCCATTTGCTTTGGCTGCTGCCTGGCCCGTGCTCGGAGCTTCGTCGACGTCGTCTGGTGCCTGGTGTATTACTTCCGCTGCTTAGGTGATTGCTTCCGGCCATTGCAATGCGAAATCACCCAGCCGTCGGTGAATGAGTGCGCCGAGGAACAGTACTATCCGGGGCCCGGCGTCCTGGGAATCGAGATCTCCGGCACCGCCACCGGCGCCTTTTGCGATCACTACGTACTCGAGTGGAAGGATCCTCTGGACCCGCCTGCCGCCTATACACAGTCGGGTTTCTTCTACGC
>CADDZE010000039.1 GCA_902812465.1 Acidobacteriota bacterium
TTACGTTGCCTTTCTGAATGTAGAAGACGCTGTCGGCCGTTTCGCCTTGGGCGAACACGACTCGTTTGTCACTATACTCAAGGGTCGTCTTGCCGCCGTCAATTTTTGCTAACAGAGCTTTCGCGTCAAACCGGAAGATAGGTTTAGCCGCCATACATATCTCCCCGGTTCTCGGCTGTTTTGGAGGTCATCCTCCCTGGCCCGGCTGCCGTTAACGGAGCGCGTGCGGCTGCGAGTGGAGAACTCCTTTGGGTCCGAAAAAGCAATCAGCTCTGGCCCAGCCTCGCGGTTTTTTTCTTTCAGCGTGCCACGCCGGTGGCGGCAGCGGGATCAGGATTCGCCGATTACTTTTCCTGCTTTCCCAATGTCAAGTTCAACCGGCTCGCCGCGACTCAACCCCGTAGGGAGCACATTTTTATGTGCGAGCCGGGGCACTGGACCATTCCCCGTGGGCACGGGCCCCGTCCCGCCTCCAAAAGCGGTCCGAAAGAGCCAAAGTCATCCCCCCACGCAGCGTGCCGGTCACAGGCCCGCGTTGGCCCTGGAGACTGAACTGAAAAGGTCGGTGGCTCGGGGCGAACGGGGAGGCGATTTACGGCACTCGCTCCTGGAAGGTATATGGCGAAGGCCCGGCTCAGTTTAAGGGCGGCGCCTTCGGCGAAAAGAAGGGGCAAACGTTTACGCCCGAGGACCTCCGATTTACCGCCCGAGGCGATGCGCTCTACGTTATTGCACTTGGCTGGCCGAGCCGGGAGCTGAGGGTCAAGTCGCTGGGTATGAAGGCCGGGTTGCTTGCGGGAAGGATCGCGCGCGTGAGCCTGCTCGGCAGCGACGCGGAACTCGCCTGGAACCGGACGGAGGAAGCCTTAACGGTGAAGACACCCGAGGAAGGTCCCGGGGCGGTTGCCTACGTATTCAAGGTTGTTCTGCAGAGCTGAATGTTTTGACGTAAGGGCGGGCGAGCGAGACGCAGCAGATGGCCGGTCGACCTCGCCAGGTCCACACGACTTCCGTAAAGTTCTTCGCCGACCTGACGTTCTCGCCTTACCAGGTCGCGACCAGTCCCGGGCATTCAGGAGCTGTTCCACCCGGCGGAAGGGGCGTTTAGCGCTAACACTCTGAACGCCGTGCCCTTCACGCTTGCCCCCGGGTCACCGGAAGGAAAATTAACCGCAGCTCGGATTAAAAACTCTGCCGCCTTGCTTGCGGCGCCCCTTTCTCCGCTGGGGCCTTCGGCTCACCATTAACGCTCAATGGCGACCTGCGGTTGGTGGCAGGAGTACCTCGAGGGTTGCAAGCTTCAGCGCTTCGCCTCCGACCCGAAGAAGCGGTCTGCGATGATCCGTAAGTTTCGAGAGTTTTTACAACTTTGATCTGAATTGGTAGCAGTACCGTAGCGGAGGCCGAAACGGTTCGACCAGGTTAAGGAAGCGCTACGTTCGTTCGCCGAAAATATGCTTCCACGCGGAGCAGATCATCTTCGGTATCGACGCCGATAGTGTTCTGGTCTGTCTCGGCGACGGCAATGCGAATGCTGTTCTCCAGAAACCGCAACTGTTCGAGCCGCTCTTGTTGCTCGAGCTCACCGGGTGGCAGGCTGCTGAACTGCGCCAGGGCGGCGCTGGTGTATGCGTAGACGCCCAGGTGCTTGTAATAGCGCGGAATGTCCGGTGCCTGACGCGGGCCGTCATCCGAGAGGCCAGCCGGAATTACCGCACGGGAGAAATACAATGCGTATCCCTGCCGGTCTGTAACCACTTTGGTATGGTTGGGATTCCGCGCTTCCTCGAGGCTGATCCGGACTTTCAGCGTCGCGACCTGCAAGTCGGGAAGACGGTCAAATAGGTCCAGCAGCCGGTCGATGTGCCCAGGCTCAATCATGGGTTCGTCGCCCTGAATGTTCACGTACACATCCGCGGGACGGGAGCGCATCACCTCGGCGATCCGGTCGGTGCCCGACCGGTGGTGCGACGCTGTCATCTCCACGGGGATGTTGTAGCTTCGGCAGATGACGGCGACCTCGTTGGAGTCGGTGGCCACCAGTAACTCATCAAGGCCTGGGGCCCGGCGGGCCCGCCTATAGACCCACGCAATCATGGGGTACCCGCAGATGGCCCGCAACGCCTTACGGGGTAGGCGCGTCGATTCGAGCCGTACGGGGATAACGCCAAGCACTCGAGGCACAGACCTAAAGCTCCGTTCTAGGAAGGACAAACTTTTAGAGAAGATTGGCCGAGAGTGTGCCGATGCTAAGGTTCGCCCCCGGAGGAAGTCGGCGGCGAAGCAGCCGCCAAGACCGCGTCTTTTTTCTCGCGGCTGGCAACTTCGCGGATCGCCGAGCGCAGCATCGCAACGCTAGCGTAGACCACCACCGCCACCACCAGCCACCGCACAGCTCGCAAGGGTAGCGACTTGACGATGAACGCCGCAATCAGCACACCTGGCACGCCCCCCAGCGTCAGCCCCAAGGCAGGGCGCAGGCTGTAGCTATGTTTCTGCACAAACTGCAAGCTGGCCACCGGCATCAGGAAAGCGCAGGAGCCCATCATGATAGGGAAGGCTGCCTTGGGGTTCATGCCCAAAAGGCTCACCAGGATCATGCAGGGAGCGTAAAGGCCGATCCCGATAGTCATCAAGGCGCCCAGTACAAAGTTGCCGAGCAGGCCCGCCAGGAGCCGTCCGTCGGAAAGGCTGAGCGTATCTCCTCCGCCTGGCAGCCAGCCCAGGTTGGTCATCATGAAGATCGCAGCAGCCGCCAGCAGAGCGATTCCCATGCCAACCTGCACTTTGCGGCGCGGCCACCCCGCTACTACGCCAGCTCCCAGCCACGCTCCAGCCACCGAGGCCGCGATCATCAATGCTAGAGTGGTAGCGTTCACCTCAACGATAGCGATAAAGATAAGGGCCTCGACCAGCGTGGGAATGGTGTGCCCAACGTTCAGGGTGCCAGGTATGCGCTCATCCGGAACCAGGTTGAAGAGCTTGAATAAGGAACACGTGGGCGCAAAGGAGCCGATACCCAGCGTGTCGAAGAAATTGGTAACAAACCCGATTGCGGACTCGAAAAAGCTGGGAAGTCCGTTCGTGGCCGCCGGATCAGAGGGCGAGCGCTCACGCCGTGCCCGGCGCGCCCCAGCGATCCAGGCAACGATATGCGCTGCCGCGAAGAGACCGAGACCAACGAATAACGCCGTCTTCGGATCCACAGTGACCTACGTATACCATAAGGGCGGGTCCGGCAGATATGAAAGCTTCCAGACGCGGCATGCTGCCCTTCCCAACTCCGAGGGGACCGGTCAAGCGTCACTCCGTTGGGGACACCCAGACTGCTTGCTGGGAGGCTGGCGGGCCAGCCGCGAAAGGTGGCCCGCCAGCGATTAAGAGAGGGTTAGGCGCGCGCGGCTGCAGCTGCCTGGTCCAAAATGGCAACCGCCTTTCCTACGTCGGCGACGCCGAAGATAACCACCGGGGCGTTGGTGCCAGGCTCCACTCCGCAGTAGGCGTAATTGATGTTAATGTTTGCCTCGCCGAGTCGCGAAGCCGCCTGTGCTAATTCGCCCGCCCGGTGGGGAAGCTTAACTTGGGCCACCTCAGTCTCGGTAAAGGTGACGCGTTCGTTTTCTAGGACCGTCTTAGCGGTTGCGGGGTTGTCAACTACGAGGCGCACCATTCCTTTGCCCTCCGAGGGGCCTGCCTGGAACGCGATAACGTTAACACCGCGGTCGGCGAGCGCCCGGCAAGTCTTTCCGAGTACGCCCGGACGGTGTTCCAGTTGAAGGGCAAATTCCTTGACTGCAGGCATGGGACTCCTCCTTTCTGGACGTGCCAGGGGAATGCGGGACGTTCCCGCCCTGCCTGGATTTCGCGTCGATACTGACTTTGGATCTCATAAAATTATACCTCATGAATCCGCGAGTCAAGCTCCTCTTCGAGCTTGGGGTTCACGATTGCCTTCGGGCCTCCGGCTGAGAACTCCCCGAGACCGGAGAAGCGGAGAAGCCGCAATCCTGAGGGGTGCTGCCGCTGGGCGATTTCCTTGTGCCGAGGTAGTGTGCGCGCGTCGCGGAACAGGAGCATGGCCGCGAATGCGAGAGCTGGTTCGAAAAGGGGGGTGGTGGCGCTGAAACAAGTGAAAACCCGTAAGCGCGTGCTTCAGCGTATGGATCTCGAAGGTTAAGGTTGCAACTCCCCCGCGCGGAACTGAGCTATCGCCGTATGGTCTTAACCTCTTCGGGGGCTGAAGTCTGGTATTCTAAGCGCTAGAGTCATACGGGAATGAGGTTTCCATGACGGGCCTACTTGATCCCTTTGGCAGTCGCGCAGAATTCAAGACAAGCGCGGGCACGGCGACGATATTTCGGTTGGAGCGCCTTGAGAGGGAAGGCATCGCCCGCGTCTCGCGCCTGCCATTCTCCATCCGGATTCTGCTCGAATCGGTGCTGCGTAATTGCGATGGGAAGCTGGTGAAGGAAGAGGACGTACGTTCGCTGGCTGCGTGGAGCCCGTCGAATCCGGGCTCGCGCGAGATACCCTTCAAGCCGGCGCGCGTCGTACTGCAGGATTTTACCGGTGTCCCTGCCATCGTTGACTTGGCGGCGATGCGTTCCGCGCTTCATCGGCTGGGCGGGGACCCTTCGCGCGTCAACCCCCTCGTGCCAGTGGACCTGGTCATCGACCACTCGGTGCAGGTAGACGTCTTCGGCACTCCCATGGCGCTGCAGCTAAACGCCGAGATCGAATTCCAGCGCAACCGCGAGCGCTACGAATTCCTGCGCTGGGGCCAGAAGGCCTTTAAGAACTTTCGTGTCGTGCCGCCCGCCACCGGCATCGTTCACCAGGTGAACCTTGAGTTTTTGGCGAAGGTGGTCATGGCCAAGCAGGTGGACGGCGAGTGGCAAGTCTTTCCTGACACGCTGGTGGGAACCGATTCCCATACAACGATGATCAACGGACTGGGAGTGCTGGGCTGGGGTGTGGGCGGCATTGAAGCCGAGGCTGCGATGTTGGGCCAGCCTTATTACATGCTGCCGCCGCCAGTGGTTGGCGTGAAACTCCACGGGCGGCTGCGCGAGGGGGTGAACGCCACGGACCTGGTTCTGGCCGTCACGGAGATGCTACGCAAAAGGGGCGTGGTGGAGAAATTCGTTGAGTTCTATGGGCCCGGGCTCTCCCAGATCTCATTGCCTGACCGCGCCACCCTTGCCAACATGGCTCCCGAGTACGGCGCCACGATGGGATTCTTTCCGGTCGACGAAGAGACGTTGCGCTACCTGCGCATGACGGGACGCACTCCGGGAGAAGTGGAGCGGGTTGAGCGCTACACCAAGGAGCAGGGCCTCTTCCGTACGGACTCGACCCCCGACCCGGAATTCTCCGAGAGCCTGGACCTCGATCTGGGCACGGTGGAGGCAAACCTCGCAGGGCCCAAGCGGCCGCAGGACCGCGTCCCGCTTACGGCGATGAAAGAATCTTTCCGAAGGAGCTTAACCGCGCCAGTCAAGGAGCGAGGCTACGGCTTGTCATCCGAGGAACTCAGCCGGCTGGCACGGATTGCCTTCGACGGGACTACCGTTGACCTGAAGCACGGCGCGGTGGTGATTGCTGCCATCACGTCCTGCACGAACACCTCGAATCCGTCTGTCATGCTGGGCGCTGGCTTGCTCGCAAAGAAAGCGATCGAGCGCGGGCTCCGGGTCCCGCCGTACGTGAAGACCAGCCTGGCTCCCGGCTCGAAAGTGGTGACGCAGTACCTGGACGAGGCCGGGCTCCTCTCGGCGCTGGGCCAGCTCGGCTTTCACTTGGTAGGCTATGGCTGCACCACCTGCATTGGCAACAGCGGGCCCCTTCCTGAGGCTGTCGCCCGAGCCATCACGGAGAACCAGCTTGTGGCGGTGGCGGTCCTCTCAGGAAATCGCAACTTTGAAGGTCGCATTCACCCTTTGGTGAAAGCGAATTATCTGGCGTCACCGCCGCTGGTGGTCGCTTACGCGCTGGCAGGGACGGTGGACACGGACCTGACGCGCGAGCCCTTGGGGCAAGACTCTGGCGGGCGCCCAGTCTACCTGCGTGATATCTGGCCTTCTCAGGAAGAAGTTACCGAGGTGATGCAGCGCACGTTAAAGCCGGAGATGTTCGCCAGCGTTTACCGCAATGTCTGGGATGGGAATGCTGCCTGGAACGCCATCCCTGTCTCGGGTGGCGACCTTTACGAGTGGCGACCAGACTCCACGTACATCCAAGAGCCTCCCTTCTTCGACGACTTTTCCCCCGGCGAGCGCGGCATAAAACCGATCCGCGGCGCCCGCGTTTTGGCCCTGCTCGGTGACTCCGTCACCACCGACCATATTTCTCCGGCCGGAGATATCCCGGTTGACAGCCCGGCGGGCCGCTACCTGCTGGAGCACGGTGTCCAGAAAAAGGACTTCAATTCCTACGGCTCGCGGCGCGGCAATGATCGCGTGATGGTGCGCGGAACGTTTGCCAACATCCGATTGAAGAACCTGCTCGTGCCGGGAACCGAAGGTGGTTTTACGGTCCACTTCCCTGATGGCGAGCGCATGACCATCTACGATGCGGCGATGCGCTACAAATCGGAGGGCGTGCCCTTAATCGTGATTGCGGGGAAAGAGTACGGAGCCGGCTCGTCGCGCGACTGGGCCGCCAAGGGCACGCTGCTGCTCGGAGTGCGGGCGGTGCTGGCAGAAAGCTACGAGCGCATTCACCGCAGCAACCTGGTCGGCATGGGCGTCCTGCCGCTGCAGTTCAAGGATGGAGAGAGCGCCTCTTTGCTGGGCTTGAGTGGGCAGGAGTTGTTTGACATCACTGGCTTCGAGGCAGACGTCCGCCCGCGACGGCTGGTGAGCGTTGTGGCGCGACGCCCAGATGGAACATCGACCACCTTCCAGGCTATCGCCCGCCTGGATTCGCCAATCGAGATCGAGTACTACCGCAGCGGGGGCATTCTCCAATACGTGCTCAAGAGCTTGATGAACTAACATGCCCGTGTGCTGTGCCCTTTCTCGCGGCGCACGGCTTCCTAGCGCTCCAGTTGACTGCCAGTCTGCTTCTGTATTCCCCCTTGCGGCCGTGGGGGGTGCAGACTTGCAGCCGGCACGCGTGAGATAGTCCGCGGGGCCGACCGTCGCGTTGCCGTTCCTGACGGGCTTCGGCGCCGGGTGTGACTAGCGGTGAGCCTCACGGAAATGTAGACGCCGGAGCCGAGCGGCAGCCTGGCGGGCGATGCCGATTGCTGTGACGGGCGACCGTTGGCCCAAATCACCCAGGAGGCAAGCCATCTTGGAACCCCAACGCTGGTACTACAGAGCCTGGCGGATGGCCATCCGGTTGTGCGCGGTTCTTGGAGCCCTGCTCATCTTGGTTACTGTGACGCCAGTGAACGAGTGGTGGGCCAGCGCCCTGGCGGGAAGACAGGACGTGTCGTCCGGCGATGTCTTGATCGTTCTGGGAGGTGACGCCCTTTCTGGAGACACGATGGGATGGAGTTCCTATCTGCGGAGCGTCTATTCCGTGCGCAGCTTCGCGGGATTTCGATTTGTCGTGGTCAGCGGCGGCTCTCGGTCCGGCGAGCCTGTGGCCAGGCTCATGGTTGATTGGATGCGATGTCACGGCATTCCCGCGGACCGTATCCGCACCGAGAGCGCCTCGCTGAGCACGCGTGAAAATGCCCTCTATGCGCGCGCATTGGTCGAGAACCTGCCCGGAACCAAAGTGCTGCTGACCAGCGACTATCACATGTTCCGCGCGCGGCGCGTCTTTGCCAGAGCTGGGATGAATGTGCTTCCTCATCCCGTGCCGGATGTCACCAAGCGAAGTGGGTTCTGGGCGTGGCGGTGGTGGGCCTTTACCGATCTGGTCACCGAGACAGCCAAGATCGCCTATTACAAGCTGCGCGGCTGGATTTGAGATCGGCGATGCTGAAATGGAAAGACGGAGCGGAAGTTGCGAGCCGCCGGGGGTGTGGCTCTGAGGCTGGCCTGCTTGCCGATCAAGCCTTGGCATGGCCCCGAATGTTTGTCGTCCGACAGGAGACAGCGCGAACCCCAGCCGTAACCCAAAGGGTTCTCTGGGCGTTGCGGTACACTGAAGGACGGGTTGGCCCATCATGCAGGAGGATGCCTGACCACCATGGGAGTATCGCCTGACGTTCGCGCGCAATACGAAGCCGTGATCGGCCTGGAAGTTCACGTTCAGCTCCTCACGAAGTCGAAGATCTTTTGTTCCTGCTCGACGCGCTTTGGCGATCCGCCCAACCAGAACACGTGTCCCGTCTGCCTGGGTCTGCCCGGGGCACTGCCGGTACTCAACCGCGAAGCGGTGACGATGGCTATGAAGGCCGCCCTGGCGCTGAACTGCGCCATCAACCCGCGCTCGCGATTCGCGCGCAAGAACTACTTTTATCCCGATCTTCCCAAGGGTTACCAAATCTCGCAGTATGACGAGCCCCTGGCTGAATCGGGCTGGATCGGACTGGGCACCGACGGGACCGGCAAGCGCGTCGGCATCACCCGCGTTCATCTCGAGGAGGACGCGGGCAAGTCACTGCACGAGGGCTTTCCTGATTCCGACAGTAAGTCATACATTGATCTAAACCGCTCCGGGGTGCCACTCATTGAAATCGTCAGTGAGCCGGACCTTTCCACGCCCGAAGAGGCGCACACGTACCTGACGCGCCTGAGGACGCTGATGCTTTACCTCGAAATTTCAGACTGCAACATGGAGGAGGGTAGCCTGCGCTGCGACGCCAACGTCAGCGTGCGCCGCAGGGGTGCCACCGGACTAGGCACCAAGACGGAAGTAAAGAACCTCAACTCCTTCCGCTTCCTGCAGAAAGCCCTAGCTTACGAGATCGACCGCCAAATCGAAGTAATCGAAGGAGGCGGCGAAATCACGCAGGAGACGCGCCTGTGGGACAGCCGCGAACAGCGAACCTATGGCATGCGCTCGAAGGAGTTCGCTCACGACTACCGTTACTTCCCTGAGCCGGACCTGCTGCCCCTGGTCATCAGCGAAGCCTGGAAGGACGAAGTGCGCCGCTGCTTGCCGGAACTGCCGCAAGCCCGCGAATCGCGCTTCATCACCCAGTACGCGATCCCCAACCAGGACGCTTACCTACTCTGCCAGTCACGGGCCGTAGCTGACTATTTCGAAGAGGTGGCCAGGTTGTCGGGCGAGCCCAAGCTCACGGCCAACTGGATCCTGAACGATCTGGCGTTTCTGCTGCAAGAGAACGCCAAGCCCTTCCCCGGCGTTTCGGCGTCCAACCTGGCGGCCTTGCTGGCGTTGCTCCAGAAAAGGGAGATTTCCGGGCCGATGGCCAAGGAAATCCTGGCAGAGATGATCCGCACGGAGAAGAGCGCGGCGGAGATTGTCGCTGCCAAAGGCTTGCGGCAGATTAACGATGCGGAGCAGATCGCTGCTACCGTCCGCGAGGTGGTGGCGGCAAATCCCAAGCAGGTCGAACAGTACCGCAGCGGCAAGACAGCTACCCTGGGCTGGTTTGTAGGCCAGGTGATGAAAGCTACGCGTGGTCAGGCCAACCCGCAGTTGGTGCAAGAGGTGCTTAAGAGGGAGCTGGCCGGTTAATTGAAGCCTGCGGATAGTTGCGGGCGTCTTCGCGGCGCGCATTATCCGCATGGACTTCGTTGCATGAGGAGGCACCCAACGTGCTCAATCCCGGCGACCAGGCGCCTGACTTCTCTCTGCCCAGCGATTCAGGTGAGGCGCTCAGCCTAAGGAACTTTCGTGGCAAGAAGCTGGTGCTCTATTTCTTCCCTAAAGCGCATACTCCCGGTTGAACCAGCGAGGCGAACCAGTTCCGTGACGCCAAAAAAGAACTGGAAAGGTTAGGCGCTCAGGTGGTGGGAGTCAGCGGCGATTCGGTGGAAGCTCTGCGGAAGTTTCGTGACAAGTACAAGCTGAACTTTCCGCTTCTGGGCGATACCCGGCATACCACGCTCGAGGCCTACGGCGTGTGGCAGGAAAGAACGATGTACGGTAAGAAGTCGATGGGAATCGTACGGACCACCTATCCTTATTGACCCCACGGGAAGGATAACGCACGTGTTCCCCCGAGTGAAGGTGGACGGGCACATCCGGGAAGTGCTGGCAGCCCTAAAGTCGCTGGATTAGAGTGAGCGGAGTTGGCGAGGCGGCCCTATGCCGCCAGGAGGGACATCGAGAATGCTGAATGGGTGGCGGCGCTCATGGCCCGCAACGCTTTGCCTGCTGGGTTGCCACTTTGGCATGCCCGGTGCAAGCCCTGAGGCGCGGGTTGATCGCCCCCCACTTGTTGGCATCGCCCACATTGCCCTGAAGACGGACGATTTGGCGAAGGCGGAGGCATTCTATGGCCACGTCTTGGGTTTCGGCATCGAACGCGGCTCCAATCCAGCGTGGCTGCGCGCCTGGGTGAACGAGCACCAGTACATCGAGGTTCAGCCTCGCCTCGGGAGCCCCACGGCAGACCGGCTGGATCATCTCGCCTTCGAAACCACTAGCCTTACCCGCTTGCGGGAATACTTGGCATCACGCGGCGTGAAAGCCGAACCCGTACCCACTTCCCCGGGTATCGAGCTGACGCCGGCTCTGGCTTTGCGAGACCCAGAAGGTCACTCGCTTCAGTTCGTGGAATACGACCCTGGCACGGCGCACGCGCATGCGCGCCTTTCCCAAACTCAGGTCTCCGACCGCATTATCCACGCCGGCGTCATGGTGAAGGACCGTACCCCAGCCGACCGCTTTTACGGAGACATCCTTGGTTTTCGCGTGACCTGGCAAGGCGGTATGACCGACGACCGTACCGACTGGGTGGACATGCGCGTCCCTGAGGGCCCTGACTGGCTGGAGTACATGCTCAACGTCCGTAGTCCTTCGCCGCGTCTACTAGGCGTGATGCACCACTTCGCGCTGGGCGTGCCGGACATTCGAGAAGCCTATCGCGTTGTGACCTTGCGCGGGTACCACGCGGAGACACCGCAAGTCGGGCGCGACGGGAAATGGCAGCTGAATCTCTACGATCCCAATGGCACCCGCGCCGAGCTGATGGAGCCTAGGCCCGTTCGCCCTCCCTGCTGCTCGCCGATGCATGGCTTGGACGGCCAGTAAGAGATCGCTGGGAGCAGGTGCTCAGCATTCTGGACCCTTACGCCGGTTTCAGCTGCCGCTCCCGCACCTCCCGTGCGGCTGGGCTGAAAACCAACCAGGTTCAGCTCTCACGCTTGCCCTTCTCCCTCTGCCACAGGCGGTACGCTTCACTTTTAGAGATGCCGCGGGCACGCGCGACTGCTTTCAGCGCCGCGCGCTCATCCAGGGCGTTGCCGGCCATGAGAGTCTCGATTTCCTCAGAGATCGAGCGCCTCGTCACAGGGGTGCCCTGGCTCTCGGGCGCCGGGGGGCCGACCAGAAGGGTGATTTCGCCCTTCACGTTTTTCTGCAGCTGGCTTAGCACTTCCGAAGGCGTCCCGCGCAAAAACTCCTCGTACGCTTTGGTCACTTCGCGCGCCACCACCACGGGCCGCGGTCCGAGAATCTCTTCCATTTGAGCCAGGGTCTCGCGAATCCGGTGTGGCGCCTCATAGAATACGTGGGTGAAAGCCTGGTTCTTGATCTCTTCCAGCACCTTCTGACGCGCAGCGGCCTTGGCGGGAAGAAATCCTGAGAAGAAGAATTTATTCACTGGCAAACCCGCGGCGGCAAGCGCCGCAACAAAGGCGGAGGCGCCCGGCACCGGGATCACGCGAATGCCGTGGCGGATGGCCAGTTTTATCAGTCGAAAACCGGGGTCGGAGATTACCGGCATTCCCGCGTCCGAAACCAGGGCAATATTGCTTCCCTCCTCCAGCTCGATGATCAGCTCGGGAGCCTTGGTCATCTCGTTGTGCTCGTGGTAGCTGGTGGTACGAGTACGGATGAGATAGTGGTTCAGCAGGGTTTGCGTTCGCCGCGTGTCCTCGCAGGCGATCACATCTACTTCCTTCAGAATGCGAATGGCGCGCAGCGTCATGTCCTCGAGGTTACCGATAGGCGTGCCCACCACGTACAGTCCTCCGGCGACGCGGCGAGTGGGTGGCGCGGTTTGGTTCGATGCCGGTCGTGTGGCCATGGCCGGATCCAGACGATGCGAACTCGACTTTCCCGTTGTTCTGCTCGAACTATGCAGAGCGCTCTCCAGTTCTATAGGTAGCGCCTTGACAATCTACAGTTTAGTCGGTCGGCGTAGCATCGCTGATCCAAAGGGTACGGTTCTAATCTTCTATCAAGATAAGTTTGCGAAGGCAAGGGGCTCCGACGTCGGGATCGTGCGGGCGCACTGCGGCCCAATACATGCTAGGACAGCGCGGATGCCTCGGGCTCCCCGCGACCAGTGGATCTGCCAAAGCCCGTGCGAAGACACAGGATTGCTACATTTGACTTTGAGCCTCCGCTGAACCTGGTCTGCTGGGGAGGGGGCCAGCAAGCGAGCCGGCAAGACATCGAGCCACCCCGTCGCGTCTGCCCGCCAGGCCTCCTTAATCGCCGTAAGCTGGGAACCCAACCGCGAAGTCCTTGTCGCCTGATCGTGCGGCAACTCTTGGTGTATCCAGCTCGTTTTCACGGGAGTCCAATAGAGGATGGTAGAAGAGAAACTCTGCTGAGCTTCTGGTGGGGGAATAAAGTGGGTCCTGAGACTCCGAAGGCGAGGAGGAGAATTTACATTTTCGACAGTATGTTTTGCTCTTCTGGGGGAGGCGGGATGGCCCAAAGTGTCGGCTATCTCATGATTTTTTAGTGGGATACGAGGCTCCTTCGGTTGGCACGACGCGTGCGGTGACGATGGCCAGCCCCGGCTAACGCCCCTGAAGCGCTAGACGGGCGAAATGGCACGCTAGAAGGGAAGGAGAAACGTCCATGGCCATGGAACAAGTACCAGCGACCATGACGATGCCGGAGCGAAGGAGCTATACGTCGATATTCATTGCCATTTTCATATTGCTGACTCTTCTTGGCGCCGGGGAAATCGTCAGCCTGAGCCAGATCCGATCCATGAAGTCCGGGCAGGCCCAACTTCAGAAGCAGCTGAACGAACAACTGGCAAGTAAGATCGCCGCGATTGAAAACTCCAGCGCACAGCAACTGAGCGCGCTCAAGGCCGAACTGGATCAGACCGCCGCCAGCATGGGGGCTACTGGCAAACAGTTGAGCAGCGCCCGTGCCATGGTGGCCCGTCTGGCCAGGCAGCAAAGGCAGGAAGCCGCCGAGCTGGCCAGGAAGGCCGACGAGGAGAAAGTCGGCGCTATCGCCCAGGACGTAAGCGCCACTAAGACCGACCTCGACACCACCAAGAAGAGTGTGGACGAGCTCTCGAAGGACCTCGGCATGGCCAAGAGCGAATTCGGCACATTGATCGCCCGCAACCACGATGACATTGAGGCACTGCGCAAGCTAGGCGAGCGGGATTATTTCGAGTTTACCCTCAGCAAAAACCAGAGGCAAACTATCGCCGGGGTGGGCGTGACGCTGAAGAAGACCAACGTCAAGCACAACCGCTTCGACCTGGTCCTCTTGGCTGACGACATGACGATCGAAAAGAAGGGGCGAACCGTCAACGAGCCTATATTCTTCTACACGGCTGGCTCGAAGAAGCCCTACGAGCTGGTAGTGAACAAAGTGAGTTCTAACAGCGCTACGGGCTATATCAGCACGCCGAAGGGGGCCACGGAGATGGCCTCCCGCGGGAGCGCAAGCTAAACTAATCAGTCGTATCGAGGGGAGTGCCCTGGGGGGACGCGGTCAGGTACCCTCCAGGCGGATAGGTATACAAGCCAGCGCACGGCGGATGGTGCCGCGGCCGCGGTTTAGGCCATTGGCTGATCCTGGAAACCATGGCAGTCTTGCCGCACCCCCTTGGGGAGATCATCCCGCGCGTCGGCGGCAAACCAGTAAGCTACCTTCCGGGCACTCGGAGGTTCAACGAAAGGGGAGATAAGAAGATGGCCATCGATGACGTTCCGCCTGTCAGAGGCTCCAGCGTAGTACCGGCCGAAGAGCCCCACCCTTACCGCGGTATTCTGATTGGCATTTGCATCGTACTGGCGCTGCTGGTGATCGGCGAAATTTACAGCCTCAGCCAGATCAGCTCGATGCGCGCATCTCTGGCAGCCGAAAATGCCGCCGCCCAGAAGCAGCTTTTCAGCCGGATCAATGATCAGTTCTCAAGCCGCCTTGCGGCGCTCGAAAGTTCCAGCGCCCAGCAAATCTCCGCCTTGAAGGACGAGCTGGACGCGGCCGCCAAGCGCATGGGCTCGACGGGGAACGAGTTGCGGCGGGCGCGCGTCATGGTTTCCGAGCTACAGGCCGCACAGGAGCAAACTGCAGCCGAGTTGAAACAGGAGCTTGCCCAGAAGGCCGACGCGCAGCAGGTGGGCACGCTGAGCCAGGACCTCTCAGGCACTAAAACCGATCTTGCCAGCACGAAGAAGCAAGTGTCGACCCTTGCCTCGGATTTGGGAATGGCCCGAAGTGAGCTGGGTACGCTGATTGCCCGCAATCACGATGACATTGAGACCCTGCGCAAGCTGGGTGAGCGCAACTACTACGAGTTCACGCTAACTCGCAACCAGGAGCAGAAGGTGGCAGGCGTCGGGCTAGTCCTGAAGAAGACCAATGTTAAGCATAACCGCTTCAACCTCAACCTGCTGGTGAACGACACGGTGATTCCCAAGGATGGCCGCACCATCGATGAGCCCATCTTCTTCACCACCAGTGGCTCGAAGGGTTTCTACGAGCTGGTGATCAACAAGGTGGAGCGCGACAAGGTTATCGGCTATCTCAGCACACCGAAATTCAACAGCGAGATGGCTAACGCTGCCAATTCTGAGGCGACGCGTTAGCTGCGCCCTTCTGATCTAGAAGCGGGATATCTCGCTGACGGTTCTGGCATCGAGCCGCGTGAGGACGGCCACAAGAAGGTCGACGGCGTGGTCAAAGTCAGCGCGGTCGATGATCCCCGTGTGCGAGTGGGTGTAACGCGTGGGAACGGTGAAGTTGATTGCTGGCCGGCCGCCCTCGAACTTTTGCATCACCGCGCCGTCTTCCCCATAGCCACTCACGACGTCCGTCTGCAGCGGGATCTTCTTTTCTGCGGCGACCTGGCGGAAAAAGTCGAGCAGCTTGAGATTGGGCAGCATCGACGCGTCAAAGGCGAACACGGCCGGGCCATCACCCAAGCGTTCCTCCGCCCGATCGGGTCCGGTGCCGGGAAAGTCGGCGGCAATCCCAACCTCCAAGGCAATGCCCAGGTCGGGCTTGACAAGATTGGTCGCCGTCACGGCGCCTCGCAGTCCCACCTCTTCCTGCACGGTGCCGGTAAGGTATAGAGTACCCGGGACCACAGCCCCGCTCTGCTTGAGACGTTCTAACGCTTTGATCGTCAAGACCAGGCCCACGCGATCGTCCCAGGCCTTGGCAGCGTAACGCCCGTTGGCCATCACTGTGAACGGGCTGGCAGGGGCCACTGGATCACCGATTTGGATACCGAGGGCTTCCGCTTCGGCACGCGAGCGCGCGCCGACGTCGAGGAAGATGTTACGCCGCTCCAGCATGGGCTTGAGTTCGTCGTTGGTGGTTACGTGCGCGTCTTGGGTGCCGCTCACGGCAGGCACGGGGCCCTTGCGAGTGTGGATGGTCCATCGCTGATTAAGCAGGTTGGCATCAAGCCACCCGCCCAGCGTCTGGAACTTGATGAAGCCGTCGGGAGTGATGGCGCGTACGATCAACCCCAGCTCGTCTAGATGCGCATCCACCATAATCCTGGGGCAGGCGCTCGCCCCTCGCACCACGCCGATCACCGAACCCAGGCCGTCCGTCGAAACCTCGGCCCCCAGCCTCTTCAGTTCGCGAATGAAGATCTGACGCACCGGCTCCTCAAAGCCGGAGGGCCCGTCTGCGGTGGTGAGTTCCTTCATCAACTCGAGCGTGGGATCGCTCCCCTGGGCCCCTGCCGAGATGGTGCACAGCACCAGGCAGGAGACCGCGAATAAGAGACGCACCATAAGGTCCTCCGCTGGTAATTACTACTACAATCGGGGCAGCGGGTTCAAACGTGCTGGAACGCGCCCCTGGCAGCATCGGCACTAGTGAGCTTTGGTTGGACAGCAACGGCAGTTCGCGCTGGTCCCCGCAGCCCAGGACAAGGTCGGGAGGCGCAGTGCCAGGTGCTGGTTAGGGAGCTTGTTCGGGCCTCCCCGCGCCGGAGCGCCGCCCCCGTGCTGTGCACTAGCGCTGGGCCATGGCCTCGTCGATGAAACGAGCCACGTTCTGCTTCAGGTCGGCCAGCGACTGTGTGTCGATATAGACCATGTGACCGGAGCGGTAATAGGCCATCGAGACATTCCGGCGCAGGCTGGGGTCGAGCCCCATGTGGTCGAACGTGTATTCCATGGCGAAGTAAGGTGTGGCCAGGTCGTAGTAGCCCGCATTGACCAGAACGCGCAGGTAAGGGTTCTTGGCGAAGGCGCTGCGCAGCGCTGCACTCACGTCCGGGTAGCGGCCGGGCGACTGCATGTCCCATCCTGATAGCCCCCCGCCCAGAATGTAGTACTCCAGGTCGGACTTATAACCCAGTTCACCACGCACGTAGTGGTTAAACATGGCAGTGTAAGGCGGGCGAATCGCAGCCATCGAGGGGTCGAAGTCCGGAAGCTCGGAGGCGGGAATGTAGTCGACACCTTCGAAGCGGCTATCGAGTCGCCCGACGGTGCGCCGCCGGTCGCGTAGCAGGGCTTTGGTGAAGTGCTCAATCTCGATGCGCAGGTTGCTCTGGTCGATGTAGGTTGGATCGAGGCCGGTGTAGCGCGCCAGCTGGCCGATCACCCTCTGGCGTTCGTCAGGAGTTAGCCGGTCGCCCTTGGCCAGGGCTGGTGCGTACTCATTCATCGTCCACTGCTCGGCCTGGTGCAGCACCGGGATGAGGTCTTGCTGCTGCAGGTCGGGAGGCAGCCTCTTGTGATACCAAGCTGTGGCGGTATAGCTGGGGACGTAGAGGATGCAGGGCAGGTCGTTGTTGGCCGCAAATTCGATGGTGGCAAAATCGATGACCGTTGAAACCAGGACGATACCGTTGAAGGCGATGCCGTGTTCGATGAGATAGCCGGAGAGTGCGCTGGCGCGCGTCGTGCCGTAGCTCTCGCCCACCAGGAAAAGTGGCGACGCCCAGCGCTGGTAGCGCGTCAGGTAAAGCCGGATGAATTCGCCAACCGACGCCACGTCACCCTGGCGAGTGAAGAAGTTCTTGGCCAGCTCGGGCTTGGCAGCGCGGCTGTAACCAGTGCCAACCGGGTCGATGAAAACTAGGTCCGTCTTATCCAGCCACGTATACTCGTTGTCCACCAGGTGGTACGGCGGCGCGGGCATGAAGCCATTCTCGAGCATCTGGACGCGCTTTGGACCGAGGGCACCGAGGTGGAGCCAGACCGAGGATGATCCGGGCCCGCCGTTGAAGGAGAACATCAGCGGCCGGCGGTCAACGGGGCCAGCGTTGTCCGCCGTGTAAGCCATGAAGAAGATGTGAGCCTCGGTCTCACCGCTGCGGGCGTTCTTGAGGGGCATCATCCCGGCCGTCACGGTGTATTTCAACAGCCTTCCGCCGATGCGAATTTCGTGGCGCGTGACGACTGGCGGCTCCTCTGGTTTCTCCTTCTCTGCCCCCTGTTTCTCACCGGGCTTCGGCGTGGGCGCGGCCGGCTTGGGCGCTTGTGCAGTCTCCGCGGGCTCTTCCGCTTCCGGAGGATTCGGCCGGCGCTGGGGGAGGGGCGCGAGCAGCAGGGCCGCGAGGACGAGAGCAACGAAGGACATGGGATTCTCCTCTCGGAAGCGGCAAGCTTAAGAAGGGCGGGGAGCGTTGTCAACCGTTTCGCTCATGGTAGGGCGCAGGGCGGTGGGGGCGACGAAACGTACGAGGTTGCCGGTTTGGGCACCACTTTTGCCACGCCGGTCTCGATTTTTGAACAACATATCCGGTTCGTTTCGTCAACTGAACATTTTGTTCCCGGCAATCTGTACGCCCCTTTGATCCGTCGGAGCGCGCTGGTCACGATGTATACATTCGTCCCAGGGGTCAAAACCGTAAGGCTTGTTGACAGCTTGCACGTTGTTGACATGGCGAGCGTGAATCCTGCTCGTGACTCCGTCATTGAGTTCACCGCGCGGCGGACCTATAATCACGTCATGATGAAAGCGAGAACGCTGGGCGAGCTGAAGCGGTCGAATTACCGGCGGGTCAGCGTGAAGGACGAGATGCGAGCTAACCTGATCCGCAAGCTGCAGGCCCGTGAGCCGATTTTCCCGGGCATCATCGGCTTTGACGACACGGTGATCCCGCAGATCGCCAACGCCATCCTCTCCAAGCACAACTTCATCCTGCTGGGGCTGCGCGGCCAGGCCAAGAGTCGCATCCTGCGTTCGCTAGTGGGCCTGCTCGATGAGGAGATCCCGGTCATCGCCGGCTGCGAGATCAACGACGACCCCCTGGCACCTCTGTGCCGTGCCTGCCACGAAAAGCTGAAGGAAGACGGCGATGCCACGCCCATTGACTACCTGCCGCGCGACCGCCGTTACGTCGAGAAGCTGGCCACTCCTGACGTTACCATCGCCGACATCATCGGCGACCTGGATCCTATCAAGGCGGCGCGTGGCGGCCACGCCCTCTCCAGCGAACTGACGATTCACTATGGCCTGCTGCCGCGCGCCAATCGCGGCATCTTCGCCATCAACGAGCTGCCCGACCTGGCGGGCAAGATCCAGGTCGGCCTCTTCAACATCATGCAGGAAGGCGACGTCCAGATTAAGGGTTACCCGGTGCGCCTAGCCCTGGACGTCGTCATGGTCTTCACCGCCAACCCGGAGGACTACACGGCGCGCGGTAAGATCATCACGCCCTTGAAGGACCGTCTGGGTTCGGAGATTCGCACCCACTATCCCACCACGCTGGAACACGCCCTGGAGATCACGGCGCAGGAAGCCTGGACGGACCGCGGCGGGGACGGTCGCCTGGTGATTCCGCAGTTCGTGCGCGAGATTATCGAAACCATCGCCTTTGAAGCGCGCCAGGAAAAGAAGATCGACAAGCGGAGCGGCGTGAGCCAGCGCATGCCCATCACCTGCCTGGAAAACGTGGTGTCCAACGCTGAGCGCCGCGCCCTTCTCAACCAAGAGGCGCTGGCCGTTGCCCGGGTGGCAGACGTCTATGCCGCTTTGCCTTCCTTAACTGGCAAGTTCGAATTGGAATACGAGGGCGAGCTCAAGGGGGCTGACCAGGTGGCGCGCGAGATCATTCGCCAGGCCACGGCGCGGATCTTCAAAAAATATTTCGACGGCGTGCCGATGCACGGGATCGTCCAGTGGTTCGAAGCGGGGGGCAACCTCAAGTACGCGGACGGCGCGCCGGCCGAGGAAATCTTTAGCCAGTTGAAGAAGGTGCAAGGGCTGGTGGAAAAGGTGCAGCCCTTGGGAATCAAGCCCAAGGATGCCGTGCCGCTCGTCGTCGCCGGAGCCGAATTTATCTTGGAAGGGCTCTACGCTCTCAAGCGTATCAGCCGCAACGAGGAGCTGGGCTATCACGCGGAGCGCCGCAAGGTAGAGTCCACGCCGGCGGAAGAGCCTACCATTCCCGGACCGCGCCGCCGGCCGCTGAACTGAGAGTGGCCGGGTGCGGGGTTCGCGGCGGGTCCGCACCGGGCGGACGCTCTCCTAGAGGCGCTAGGAACCGCCGATCACGCTCATGAAGTACATCAAATACTCCAAGTACGTGGCCAGCCCCTTTGAAGAACTCAGCGCCGAGGATCTGCTGCAACTGCTCGAAGACTATCTACTCGATAGCGGCTTTTACCGTCAGTATTACCACTTCTATGAAATGGACCCGGAGCAAGCCGAGCGCACCTTGGAACAGCTGCACCAGGCGCTGCTCGAGGCGATGCGCGACCGTGGCATGATCCCGGACGAGCTGTTGCAGCAGCTGCTGGAGAACGCCGACAGCTATGACCGCTCGAAACTGCGCCAGGCCATTGACCGGCTACTGGAGAAGTTACAAGAGGAAGGCTACGTCACCATCGAGCAGCCGCAGCCGCTCTCCGAGCAGCGGACCGAGCCACACCCAGGCGGCTGGGGCGGCCGCGAGGGCAAGGTGAAATTTGAAGTTACCGATAAAGCGCTCGATTTTCTCGGCTACAAGACGCTGAAGGACCTGCTGGCCTCTCTCGGCAAGGCCAGCTTCGGCCGCCACGACACGCGGGAATGGGCCACCGGCATCGAGTCCCATGGTGCGACGCGCCCGTACGAGTTCGGCGACACGATGAATCTGGACGTAAACGCTACGCTGCTCGCTGCGATCCAGCGCGCCGGGCTCACCATGCCACTGGATCTGGATTACCCGGACCTCCGGGTGCGCCAGTGCGAATACCAGAGCTCCTGCGCCACCGTGCTGATGCTCGATTGCAGCCACAGCATGATCCTCTACGGGGAGGATCGCTTCACCCCAGCCAAGAAGGTGGCCCTGGCGCTCACTCACCTGATCCGCACCCAGTTCCCGGGTGATTCGCTGCACATGGTGCTGTTCCACGACTCGGCAGAGGAGATTCCGTTCAGTGAACTCGCACGGGTCAAGGTGGGCCCCTACTACACCAATACGCGCGAGGGACTACGCCTGGCCGAGCGCATTCTGGCGCGGCAGAAGAAGGACATGCGCCAGATCATCATGATCACCGACGGCAAGCCCTCGGCGCTGACCCTGGACGATGGTCGGATTTACAAGAATGCCTTCGGGCTCGACCCACTGGTGGTCTCCGAAACGCTGCACGAAGTAGCGCGGTGCCGCCGCAACGGCATCCTGATCAACACCTTCATGCTGGCCTCGGACTATGGCTTAGTGAACTTCGTGCAGAAGGTCACCGAGATTTGCCGCGGCAAAGCTTACTTCACCACTCCCTACACCCTCGGGCAGTACCTGCTGATGGACTACATGCAGAAGAAGGTGAAGCACATTCATTGACCGCCCCTCGCCCTGCGGTCACTCGGCTTCGTCGCCGGCTGCTCCTGCCTACCTCGTCTGCTACAATGAGGGCCGATGGCTTCTCCAAACTTTGTTCACCTGCATCTGCACACCGACTACAGCCTGCTGGACGGCGCTTGCGCCATACCCAAGCTGATGGACCGCGCCGCGGCGCTGAAGATGCCCGCCGTGGCCATCACCGATCACGGCAACCTGTTCGGCGCCGTGAAGTTTTATGACGCGGCCGTGAAGCGCGGCGTGAAGCCCATCATCGGTTGCGAGATGTACGTGGCCCCCGCCAGCCGCTTCGACCGCTCGGCGGACGCCGAACGGTATAACCACCTGGTCGTGCTCTGCGAGAACGAGCGCGGTTACCGCAATCTGGTGAAGCTGGCCTCGCTGGCTTACACCGAGGGGTTCTATTACAAACCGCGCATCGATAAGGACTTGCTCGCCCGCCACACCGAAGGCCTCATCGCGCTTTCTGCCTGTCTCAAGGGCGAGGTGGCTGCAGCGCTGCTGGCCGGCGACTATGAGGCGGCGCGACAATCGGCCTACGAGCTCCAGGAGCTCTTCGGCAAAGGGCGCTTCTACCTAGAAGTGCAGGACCAGGGGCTGCCCGAGGAGCGGCGCATTAATCCGCAGCTAGCCCAGATTGCCCGCGAAACCGGCATCCCGCTCGTGGCGACCAACGACTGCCATTACATCCACCGCCAAGACGCGCGCGCCCAGGAAGTGCTGATGTGTATTCAGACCGGTAAGACCCTGAGCGATTCGACGCGGATGAGGTTTGCCACCGACCAGTTCTATTTTCGATCGCAGGAGGAGATGGCCGCGGTCTTCCGCGAGCTTCCCGAGGCACTGACCGCCACGCTGCAGATCGCCGAGCGCTGCAACGTGCACCTCGAGAAGAAGCAGCACGTCTTCCCGCATTTTGAGGTGCCGCCGGGAGAGACGCTGGAGAGCTTCTTCGCCAAGGTGGCGCGGCAAGGATTCGAAAGCCGCCGGCCCGAACTCGAGCGCCTGCGGGCAGCCGGCCAGCTGAAGCATTCCCTGGCCGAGTATGAGGAACGGCTCGAGCGCGAAATCGAGCTCATCCAGCGGATGCAATACGCTGGCTACTTTCTGATCGTGTGGGACTTCGTCCGCTTCGCGCGCGAGCGCTGCATCCCGGTCGGTCCGGGGCGCGGCTCGGCGGCGGGCAGCATGGTGTCCTACGCCATGCATATTACCGATATCGATCCCCTTCAATATGACCTGCTGTTCGAGCGCTTCCTGAACCCTGAACGTATCACCTTCCCCGACATCGACATCGACTTCTGCATGCGCCGCCGCGGCGAGGTGATCAATTACGTCACCGAGAAATACGGCCGCGACAACGTCAGCCAGATTATCACCTTCGGCACGATGGGTGCCAAGGCCGTTATCCGCGACGCCGGCCGCGCCTTGGACATGCCGTTTGCCGAGGTCGATCGCATTGCCAAGCTGGTGCCCAACACGCTGAACATCACCCTGGAGGAAGCCCTGGCGCAGTCGGCGGAGCTGCGACAGTTGAAGGAGCGCGATCCCAAAGTGGCTGGCCTGCTGGCGGTCGCCGCCAGCCTCGAGGGTTTGGCGCGTCACGCTTCGACCCATGCGGCGGGGGTGGTCATTTCGCCCCAGCCGCTGCAGGAGATCGTCCCCCTCTACAAGAGCAATAAGGATGAAATCACAACGCAGTACGGGATGGACGATCTGGAAAAGATCGGCCTTTTGAAGATGGACTTCCTGGGGCTGACGACCCTCACCGTCCTCGACGACTGCGTGCGCATGATTGAGAACACCCGCGGCGTGAAACTCGATCTCGCCCGCCTGCCGCTCGATGACGCCCCGACCTACGAGCTGCTCAGCAAGGGCCTGACGGCCGGCATCTTCCAGTTTGAGAGCCGCGGCATGACGGATATCTTGCGCCGTGTCAAGCCCAGCCGCCTGGCCGACCTCACCGCGCTTAATGCCCTGTACCGCCCCGGTCCCATCCAGGGAGGTATGATTGACGATTTCATTGCCCGCAAGACGGGACGCCGCCGCGTCACCTACGATTTACCCCAGCTTAAGGACGTTCTGGAGGAGACCTACGGCGTGATCGTCTATCAGGAGCAGGTGATGCAGATTGCCGCGACCGTGGCGGGCTTCAGCTTGGGCGAGGCCGACGTCCTGCGGCGGGCCATGGGCAAAAAGAAGCACGAGGAGATGGTGGCCATGCGCGAGAAGTTCCTCGCCGGGGCGGCCCAGAACAACGTTCCCCCAGCCAAGGCGCAAAAGCTCTTCGACCTGATGGCGCAGTTTGCCGGCTACGGCTTCAACAAGTCGCACTCAGCCGCCTACGCCCTGGTCGCCTACCAGACGGCTTACCTCAAGGCCCACTATCCCGTCGAGTTTATGGCTGCCCTGCTTTCGGCGGAAATCGGTAACCAGGACAAGCTGACCTTTTACCTCAATGAATGCCGCGATATGGGCATTCCCCTCCTGCCGCCCGACGTGAATTCCAGCGATCACACTTTTACGCCCGCGGGAAACAGCATCCGCTTCGGCCTCACGGCCATCAAGAACGTGGGGGAGGCAGCCATTCAGTCGGTCCTGGAAGCACGGCGGCGTCTGGGCCGATTTGATAGCTTGTTCCAATTTTGCGAAAACGTGGACTTGCGGCTGCTGAACAAGCGCGTGATCGAGAGCCTGATCAAGGCAGGAGCGATGGATTCCCTAGGTGCGAGCCGGGCGCGTCTAATGGCTGCCTTGGACCGCGCCATGGAACTCGGCCAAGCGCGCCAGCGCGCGGCTTCAGCCGGTCAGCATGGTCTGTTTGCCGCAGCCGGTGGGGCTGAGCCACTGGTGCGCGTGGCGCTCCCGGAAGTGCCGGAGTGGGGGGAAACGGAGCGGCTGGCGGGCGAGAAAGAAGTGCTAGGGTTCTACGTCACGGGGCATCCTCTCGAAAAGTATCGCGCCCAGCTCGCGAATCTGCCTTACGACAGTTCGGTGCTGGATGAGCTTGAACCGGACACCCCGGTGACCCTGGCAGGCATCCTGACGAATTTGCGCGTGAAGCCGAGCAAGAAAGGCGACCTGTGGGCCGCGGCAGTGCTCGAGGACCTGCGCGGCACCGCCGAACTGCTGGTCTTTCCCCAGACGCTGCAGCAGGTGCAGGACGTGCTGAAGCCGGAGGCGGCGCTGCTGATCAAGGGGCGGGTGCGCAAGGAGGAAAATGCCCGGCCCAAGGTAGTGGTCAGCGAAGCAAAGCCGCTGGCCGCCGCGGGGGATGGCCGCCAGACGCTCGTGATTCGCGTCAACTTGGCAGAAGCGGGTGACGATCTTCCCGACAGGCTTGAGCAGCTGCTGATGTCGCATCCAGGTGAGAGCTTGGTCACCTTGGAGTTGACTCGCCCCAACGATTTTGTGGCGCGACTCCGCCCGCGCCGGCCCGCGGGGGTGAAGATCGAACCCGGGCTTCTTGCCGAGCTGAGGGCGCTGTGCGGCCAAGAAGCGGCGCTGGAATGACGCAGTCTGAATGCTGAATAGCCCTCTTCAGGTGAGGAAGGCGGCAAGCCTTCCCACCAGAGTTCAAAGGCGGCAGGCGGTTCTTCTATGAGATCTGAGATCGAAAAGCAGATCGCGGAGCTGGAGCGCTACGCCGAGTCGGAGGCGGTGCGCGAGGAGATCGAGCGGCTGCGCCAGCAGCTGGCGGCAGGCCGGGACGGCTTTCAGCCTACGGGCCCGGCTACCGATGCATGGGACCGAGTTTTGCTGGCGCGGCATCCGCAGCGGCCGTACACCCTCGACTACATTTCGGCACTTTTTACCGAATTCACCGAGCTTCACGGCGACCGCCGCTTCGGCGACGACGGGGCCATCGTCGGGGGGCTGGCACGGTTCGAGGGACGGCCGGTGATGGTGGTCGGACACCAGAAGGGGCGTGACACCAAGCAGAAACTGCTGCGCAACTTCGGTATGCCGAATCCTGAGGGCTACCGCAAGGCCATGCGGCTGATGCACCTGGCGGCCAAGTTCCGTCTGCCCATCGTGACCTTTGTCGACACGCCCGGCGCCTACCCGGGTATCGGCGCGGAGGAACGCGGGCAGGCCGAGGCCATTGCCTTGAACCTGCGGGAGATGCCTAAGCTCCGTACGCCGGTGGTAGTGGTGATTCACGGCGAAGGGGGTAGCGGCGGGGCGCTGGCCATTGCCGTCGGCGATCGCGTGCTGATGCTGGAGAATGCCATTTACTCCGTCATCTCGCCGGAAAGCTGTTCCTCCATTCTCTGGCGGGACTGGGACCACAAGCAGGAGGCGGCCCGCATCCTCAAGCTGACGGCGCAGGACCTCCAGGGCTTCGGCATCATTGACGAAGTGATTCCTGAACCCCCCGGCGGCGCCCACAACGACCTAGGCCAGACGGCCGCTTCCATTCGCTTGCGCCTTTCCGCCGCACTGAATGAGCTCTCACGTCTCCCGCTGGAGGAGCTTCTGAAACAGCGTTATGAGCGGCTGCGGCGGCTGGCTACCTTCGTTGAAGAATCGGGGCATCGGGCGGCTGGGTAATGGAGCCACTTGCTTCCACGGTGACCCGCGCGCCCGGCAGGCCAGCCAGGCATGACCCGATGATTCGCTAATGTTTTCAATCGCTTCCGGTCGCTGCTGAGTTCTGCACTTGGACGGCCTAAAATCCCTGTTCGCTGCAAAATTCCTTGCTTCCCAGGCCTCGAAAGAGGAGAATCATCGGGTCGCTGAATTCGCGTCAACTCGGGCAGGCATGGCTCCTCCCGCCAGTGCAGGTGGGCGGGCGAGAACAAACTTCTTTACCTGGAATCTACCTTGTGAGTAACCTTGGGCTCGACCGGGCAGCATTCTGCTGGTCGGCGTTTTCAGGCGAGCCGCGGCGGTGGGCGTCTGCAAAGGCGGAAAGTTGGCGGATGTGCCCGAAGGCAGCCAGCTCGCCGTTTCCCACGATCGATCCCGAACTGAGACTTCATGTGAGGTGAGCGATGAGTACTGCGCCATTCGCAACGGCGTCCGGGCAGGCGACCGGACTCGTTCAAATCTCGTCGAAGGAAGAGTGGGTTCGTCAGCAGCTGGAGGAAGAGCGGAGACGGCTGGAGCAGGAGGCGGGCATCGAGCGGAGGCCTGTTGCCCACTTCCAGCGTCCCGTTGAAAATCCCTTCACCAAGTCCCAGCGCGGCAGCACGACCATCCTTTTTGGCGGCCTCACCTGGAAGCACGAAAAGCTGGTCCACGCCGCCCTGGAACGCCTAGGGTACCATTGTGAAGCCGTTCCGGTACCCAACAAGCGGGCCTTTCAGCTTGGGAAGGAATACGGCAACAATGGCCAGTGCAATCCCACCTATTTCACCGTCGGCAACCTTGTGCAATACCTGCAGGACCTCGAAGCGAAGGGCCTGAGCAAGCCGGAGATCATCAACCGCTACGTCTTTTTCACGGCGGGCGCCTGCGGCCCCTGTCGCTTTGGCATGTATGAGGCCGAATACCGGCTGGCCTTGCGCAACGCCGGCTTTGACGGCTTCCGCGTGCTCCTCTTCCAGCAGACGGGCGGCTTGAATCAAGCGGAAGCCGAAGCCGGGCTTGAGATGAACCTCGACTTCTTTCTCGGTATCCTCAACGCCCTCAACATCGGCGACGTGGTGAACGATGTGGCCTACCAGATTCGTCCCTACGAGGTGAATGCGGGTGAAACAGACCATGTGCTCGAGGACTGCATGGAACTGCTTCACGAAGTCATGAGTAAGTCGCCGCCTTACACGCTCGAGGGTCGGCTGGGTGCACTGCTGAAGAAGACGCGGTTCGCGGCGACCGCCGAGTACGTCGGCAAGTTCCTTAACCAGCTCTACGGCGACGATTACACTGCGGCGCTCGAGGAGGTCCGCGACCGCTTTAACGCGATTCCGGTGGACCGCACGCGGGTAAAGCCCATCGTCAAGATCACCGGCGAATTCTGGGCGCAGACGACGGAAGGCGACGGGAACTTTAACATGTTCAGGTTCCTGGAGCGCGAAGGCGCCCAGGTGCTGGTGGAGCCCATCGGGACCTGGATCATGTACATGCTCCACCAGGCTAAACAACAGGTGCGCGACCGTCGCGGCATCGACCTGATCCAGAACAACGTCTCGCGCTGGAACTTCGCCAAGGTGTTCGGCAGCCATGTCGATACCCAGCAGAAAGTGCTGAAGCTCTCGGTGGCCGAGGCCGTCTTCCGCCGCGAGTATCACAAGCTGGTGGAGGCCTTAGGTGGCATCGCCCATCACCTCACGGACCAGTATGAGTTGCAGCGTATGGGTCATCCCTTCTACAACTCCCGCGCCGGTGGAGGCGAAGGGCATCTTGAGGTGGCGAAAAACATCTATTACTCGAACAAGGATCTGTGCCATATGGTGCTGTCCCTTAAGCCCTTTGGCTGCATGCCCAGCACGCAGTCGGACGGCGCTCAAAGTGCAGTCGTCTCCTTGTACAAGGACATGATTTACCTGCCAGTTGAGACGTCCGGCGAAGGAGACGTGAACGCTCACAGCCGCGTCCAGATGGCGTTGGGCGAGGCCAAGGTGCGCGCCAAGAACGAAATGAAGGCGGCCCTTGAAGAGGCTGGCGTGGCGCTCGAAGAGGTGCGCGAGTTCGTGCGCGATCACCCAGAGATGCAGAGGCCGATGTACAAGTACCAGCGCCGCAAAGGCGTGGTCGGGGTGGCCGCCAACTTCGTCCTGCATGCCGCGGAGCGGATGAAGGCCGAGCGGCGGGCGATGGTAGCGGTCCATTAGAGGCTTTTGCCAGGATGGCGTCGGTCGCTGCGGCTCAGCGGAAGTAGTTGGGCTATTACAGTTTGCCTGAGTGCCGGTTCGAGGACCGAAGGTTGTGCAGGATTCAGAGACCCCGATGCCCGTGTTGCACCTTAAATGTTGGATCGGGGTAGACGCTTAAGGACCTTGGCCCCACGACCGTCAATCGGCAAAGCGCCAGGCTTATGACTCCCCCTGGCTTCCATTCGCTGACGCCTTGTCTCTCCGTGCGCGAGGCAGCGAAGGCGATCGAGTTTTACCAGCGGGTCTTCAACGCGGAAGTCCGGGGTGTGCATTACACGCCGGATGGAAAGGTCATGAGCGCCGTGCTGAAAATCGGGGATTCCGTGCTGGTTGTTCACGATGAGTTTCCAGGCATGGGTGCACCCTCTCCCCGAACGGTGGGGGGTACGCCCGTCACTATTCACCTTTACGTCGAGGACGTCGACAACGTTTTCAATCAGGCGGTTGCCGCCGGGGCACAAGTGATTATGCCGGTGATGGACTGCTTCTGGGGCGATCGTTACGGGCAGCTCAGCGACCCGTTTGGCCATCGCTGGTCGGTGGGAACCCGCAAACAGACCGTTGCGCCGGAGGAGATCGAGCGTCGCAGCCGGGAAGTGTTCGCGAAGATGGCCCGGGGCATCAGTGCAGCCCAATCGGCGGACCGCTGAAGCTGAGAATGCTTCGCGGGCCCCAGACCAGAATATGGGTGCAAGCAGGCAATCGCCGGTTTCTTGGCCCAGCCCCTCGAGCTTAGGCACAGGGAGGCAAAATGAGTTCAGCCAGTCACCTAATGGTCGGTTTGGACGTCGGTTCGACCACCGTAAAGTCCGTGGTCGTGGACACGGCGACGGACAAGATTCTTTGGAGTGATTATCAACGACACGACACCAAGCAGCCCGAGAAGTGCCTGGAGTTCCTGAAACGGATGGAAGCCGAGGCGGGAGTGAGGGCGGGCCAGACTCGCATCTTCATCACGGGCTCGGGCGGTGGGGGAATCGCCCCCTATATCGGCGCCAAGTTTGTGCAGGAGGTCAATGCCGTATCCCTGGCCGTGGAGCACCTCTACCCGGAGTGCGGATCGGTGATCGAGTTGGGAGGCCAGGACGCCAAGATCATCATCTTCAAGGAGGATCCAGAGACCGGCCGCAAGAAGAAGATACCCTCGATGAACGACAAGTGCGCCGGGGGTACGGGCGCGGTGATCGATAAGATCAATGCCAAACTGCGGATCCCGCCCGAGCAGCTCTGCAACATGGGCTACTACGGGCTGAAGTTGCATCCCGTAGCCGGTAAGTGTGGCGTCTTCGCAGAAACGGACATCAACGGACTGCAGAAATCCGGCGTTCCCGCGGACGAACTGATGGCCTCGCTGTTCGAGGCCATTATCCAACAGAACCTGGCGGTGTTAACACGCGGCAACACGCTGCGACCGGTGGTGCTGCTCCTTGGCGGACCCAACACTTACATTAAGGGTATGCGGGAGTGCTGGAAGCACAACATTCCCAAGGTGTGGGAGGAGCGCAACTATCCTCTGCCCCCAGGCAAGGACCCCGCGGACCTCATCCAGGTACCAGAAAACGCCCAATACTTCGCGGCACTGGGCTGCGTCCGCTTCGGCCTCGACGAGGATTCCAACGTTGGCGTCTACAAGGGCTGGGAAAAGCTGGATTGGTACATCAACGTCGGCCGCGTCGAAGAGAAGCAGAAGCGGGGCGGCGCGGGCCTCTATAAAACCGAGGAGGAGTTGGCGGCATTCAAAGAGCGCTACAAGCCGCGCAAGTTCGTGCCCTGGCGCTTTCAGCCGGGGGAACACGTCCGTGCCTTCATGGGCATCGATGGGGGCTCGACATCCACCAAGGCCGTGCTGCTCTCGGAAGAGGGCGAGGTGATGGTCAAGTGCTACCAGCTTTCCAAGGGTAACCCCTTGGAGGACACCATGGAGATGTTCGCCAACCTGCGCAAGCAGGTCGAAGAGCAGGGCGCGACGCTCGAGCTGCTGGGCGTGGGCACCACCGGTTACGCCAAGGACATTCTTAAAGACGTCTTGCGCGCCGACGTAGCCCTGGTTGAGACCGTAGCCCACACGCAGGCGGCGCTGCACTTCTATCCGAACGCCGACGTGATCTGCGATGTTGGAGGCCAGGACATCAAGCTGATCATTCTGCAGGACGGCCGGGTGAAGGATTTTAAGCTCAATACGCAGTGCTCAGCAGGGAACGGTTACTTCCTGCAGTCCACTTGTATGGGTTTTGGCCATAGCGTGGAAGAGTATGCCGACCTGGCCTTCTCGGCCAAGGCCATGCCCATGTTCGGTTACGGCTGTGCGGTCTTCATGCAGTCAGATATCGTGGACTTCCAGCGTCAGGGCTGGAAGCCGGAAGAGATCATGGCCGGCCTGGCGAACGTCTTGCCCAAGAATATCTGGCTTTACGTTTCGCAGATTCCCAACCTGGCTTCGCTGGGCACCACCTTCATCCTGCAAGGCGGCACCCAGCACAATCTTGCGGCAGTCAAAGCTCAGGTGGACTTCATCGAGTCACGTTTCAAGGACAAGGGCGTGAAGCCCAACGTGATCGTCCACGAGCATTGTGGTGAGTCGGGGGCGATCGGCGCGGCCATTGAAGCGCGCCGACTCTACCAGAACGGCAAACGGACGGAATTTATCGGGTTCGACGCCGTGGCCAACATTAGCTACGTGACGCATCGCAATGAAAATACCCGCTGTTACTTCTGCAAGAACAAGTGCATGCGCACGTTTATTGATGTGAAGATTACGGGTGCGGATGAGAGCTGGAAAAAGTCGAAGATTCCTATCCTGCCGGGCGTGAAGCGTCTTATCGTGGGCAACAGCTGCGAGAAGGGGCTGGTCGAAGACGTGAACGACATGCGCGAGATCAAGAAGGGACTCGACGCCATGAAAAAGGAGAATCCCAATATGGCGGAGGTGGCGGCGCGCGTGGTCTTCAAGTCCTATGCGCCACCCCTGGTGGCCGATCCGCTGCCGAAATATGCGTTCACCGCAAGACAGAAGCGACGAGTGGAGTTGATGAAGCGGCGCCCGCAGTTGCGGATCGGTGTCCCGCGCATTCTCAACATGTACTCGGTGATGCCAATCTTCAGCGCCTATTTCGAGTCGCTGGGGATTCCGGCGGAGAATATTGTCTATTCCGATTACACGAGCGAGCAGCTGTACAAGGAAGGCGCCAAGCGCGGCGCTATTGATCCCTGCTTTCCGTCTAAGGTGGGCATCCCTCACGTGCACAATTTGCTCTATGTGCACCACAAGAAGAAGCCGCTCGATATCATCTTTTGCCCGATGATTGACGACCTGCCGAGTGACCTGCCGGACGTACAGGGCCATCGTGCCTGCCCTACCGTCGCCACGACTCCGGAGGCGATCAAGGCTGCCTTTATCAAGGAAGGCGATATTTTTAAGGAAAACGGGATCCTCTTTTTGGACACGTTTGTGAATCCTGGCACCCCTGCCCTCCTGGCCAAACAGCTTTATGCGCAGTTTGCGGACATCTTCGGACTGTCGTGGGAGGAGAACCTGCGTGCGGTGGAACAAGGTTATAAGGCCCAGGACAAATTCATGAACGGTACTCTCCGCGCCCAAGGGCGCGAGATCCTGAAGAAGCTCGAAGCCGAAGACAGGATTGGTATTGTGCTGCTGGGTCGCCCGTACCACAACGATCCCGGCATCAACCACGAGATTATGGACGAATTCCAGAAGATCGGGTACCCCGTTCTCACCCTGCAATCACTACCCCTGGATGAGGACATCGTGGGCCCGCTGTTCGAGCAAGACGTTAAAGCGGGGATCATCAGGCACCCTCTGGATATCTCCGACGCTTGGAAGAACAGCTACAGTGAAAATACTTCGCAAAAGGTATGGGCCGCCAAGTACACGGCGCGGCATCCGAACTTGGTTGCTCTCGAGCTCTCGAGTTTCAAATGTGGCCACGACGCGCCCATTTACACGGTGGTGGAAGAGATTGTGACTAAATCTGGCACACCTTACTTTTCTTTCAAAGACATCGACGAGAACAAGCCCACCGGCTCCATCAAAATTCGCGTTGAAACCATCGGCTACTTCCTGAAGCGCTACCGTGAGGATCTGGTGCGCCGCAAGCAGAAGCAGCGCGAAATCGACGCCCGGCTAAGAGAGCTGGAAGCCAAGCTTCGCGCTGAGCTCGATGGCTCGCCTCAGTTTGCTCCCCCTCCCCCACCCTATCAAATCGAACGGCCGCTGGGCGTTACCGCTATTCGCCGCGAGGAGTGACGGCACGACAGGCTTGTAATCAGGTCCAGGCGGCGGTACAATTACATCGGGGCGGCAGACGGAGTGGGCGCAAGCCCACTTTTTTGTTGCGGCGGCCACGCCCGGCTGGCGGCTAAGGCGTGCTTAGACGCTTGAGGCGTTGCGGTTGGGATGCCGGTTAACCTGGAAAAGATTCGCGCTATTGCCGAGCGAGTGGCCACCTCCGAGGGGTTTTTTCTGGTGGATGTCGAACTGAAGGGTGGACGCTCCAACCCCCTGTTACGCATCTCTATCGACAAGCCAGGCGGCATCTCGCATGCTGACTGTTCCTTGGTAAGCGAGCAGGTGAGCGCCCTTTTGGATGTCGAGGATCCTTTTCCAGGTCCGTACACCCTGGAGGTTTCGTCCCCAGGGCTGAATCGCCAGCTGGTCCGGCCGCGCGATTTCGAGCATTTTGCAGGCCGGCTGGCACGCTTGGTGCTTCGCGAGCCCGTGCAAAACCAAAAGGTATTGGAGGGACGCTTAGCCGGGTTTGAAGCGGGCCGTGTCCGGCTGGAGATCGGCGGCGGAAGGATCGAGGAGATCGAGCTTGGAAATATCTCGAAGGCGAAGCTAATCATCGAATTTGATCGGTAGGATGCGGCGAGCGGCTCGGCCAAAGGGCCCGTGGAAGTGAGGGAATAAGACGGTGAGCACTAGTTTGCTTTATCAAACGATCGACCAGTTGAGCCGCGAGAAGGGTATCGACCCACAAATCATCATCTCGGCGGTTGAGGACGCCATCCTGGTGGCGACGCGCAAGTACTATAAGTCGGCCGAGGACCTCGAGTCGCGCTTCAACCGGGAGACGGGAACGGTTGAGGTGTTTGCCGTGAAGAAAGTGGTCGAGGAGGTGACGGATCCGGATCACGAGCTGACCCTCGAGGAGGCGCGTCGCTATGACCCGGCGGCGACGCTGGATAGCCAAGTTCGTGTTCCCAAGGCTACGGACGTGTTGGGCCGAATTGCGGCACAAACCGCCAAGCAGGTGATTTTTCAGAAGGTGCGGGAGGCGGAGCGCGACACGGTTTACGCTGAATACAGCCAGCGGGTGGGAGAACTGGTAAACTGCACCGTGAAGCGCATCGAGGGACCGGACGTCATCGTCGACCTGGGGCGCACCGAGGGGCGCATGCCGCGGCGCGAGCAATCAAGGCTCGAGAGCTACCAAGTCGGTGACCGCCTCCGGGCAGTGATCACCATGGTGGACCGTGCCGCGCGCGGGCCGCAGGTGATTGTGTCGCGCGCCGATGCTTCGCTGGTGCAGAAGCTCTTCGAGATGGAAGTGCCAGAGATCTATGACGGCACGGTGGTGATCCGAGCGATTGCCCGGGAAGCCGGTGAGCGTACCAAGGTGGCTGTCTTCTCCAAGGACCCGGACGTGGACTGCGTGGGCGCCTGCGTGGGGATGAAGGGCATGCGTGTGCAGTCTATTATCCGGGAGCTGCGCGGGGAAAAGATCGATATTATCGAGTACCACGAGGACCCTGTCAGCTTTGCGGCGGCTGCCCTCAGTCCGGCGAAGATCAATCACGTTTCCATCGTCGACCCGGAAGCGAAGCATCTGGAGGTGATAGTTGATGACAGCCAGCTTTCCTTAGCGATCGGCAAGCGGGGCCAGAATGTCCGGCTGGCCGCTAAGTTGCTCGGCTGGCACATCGACATCAAGAGCGAAGAGGAGAAGCGGCAGGAGATTGAATCGCAGATGGCCGCAATGGCCCGGCGCGGTGCCTCGATTGACCGTTTGCAAGGCCTGGGGGAGAAGACGGTGCAGAAGCTCCGTGAGCGTGGCATCGAGACGGTCGAGCAGCTTGCCAGCATGACCCCCGCCCAGTTGACCGAGATCCCGGGGATCGGCGAGAAGACCGTCGAGCGAATTCGCCGCGTGGTGACCGACTACTTTGAGCAAGGGGAGGCTACACCTCAGGAGTCCGCTGCCGTGGAGGGTGAAGAGGTAGTGAACCCTACCGACTCGGCGATAAGCGAAGCCGAGGCCCCGCCCGAGCCAGCCCAGGCCGCGGAAGCGACGCCGCTTCAGCAGCCGAAGGAGCAAGAGCTGGCTCAGAGTAGTGACGTGAAACCGGGAGAAGCTCTGCCGCTCGCATCCGGAGAAATTGTGGCTGAAGGCGGAACGGCACCGGAAGACAAGAAGGAATAGCTGTTGTTTAACTCAATCCTGATGATGATCCAGGACTATACGAGGCGGGCTCCGGTTCTTTCGGCAGCGGCAAGCCTCAATGGTTAGAACAGCGAGGCGGCGAGTTGAATGGTCCTGCCTCCCGGAGGACGATGCCGACAGTGAGTGGAAAGATTCGCATCAACGATCTGGCGCGCGAGCTCGAGGTCAAAAGCAAAGCGATTTTGGAGTATCTCCCCGAGCTCGGCATTGCGGACAAGAGATCGCACTCGAGCGCCATCGAGGACGAAGTTGCGGAAAAGGTGCGCGCTCACTTTCGCCAGACCGCTCCGCCGGCCCCCACGGAGGTTCAGCCGACGCCTACCCTTTCGGAGACCACCGCCAAGGCGTCGCCGGCGACAGCGCCTCGAGTAACGCATCCCACTGCGGCCGAGCCCGTCCCGATGACCCGGACCCTCGAGCAAATCAAGCTGGAGGCCCGTCGCACGGTACAGCATGCTCGCCCGGCGACGGCGGAGAAGCCAGCAGTGGCTCCCGCAGCCGGACCCGTGAGTGGCGCGCCCACTCAGCCGGTGCGTCGTACGCCTGGGGAGGCGGCGATCCCCACGCCTTTGGCACCCAAGCCCCCGGCACCGGCTGCGCCGCAGCCTCCTGCCCACGCGGCGGGGCCGCGCGTGGCATCTTCAGCGGTGGGACAGAGCTTCACGCAAACGGGCACCGCGCCGGCAGGGGCGCGGGAGACTATCGTTGCCAAAGCAGTGCCTGCGGTAGAAGCAACTGCACCTGCCAAGGCCCAGGAGACTCCACCCGCCCCCGCGAGGCATGGTCGTGGCGTGCTCAAGTCTCCCGATTCCAATCAACCTATCTACCCGGGCGTCAGCGCGACCAAGCCATTTCCGGGCCGTAGCACCCTGCCGCGGCGGCCGGGCGAACACCGGCCCATGCACCCCACGTCGGCGCGTCCGGTTCCGGGTGCGGGCGCAGCGTTACCCAGCCGTGTCCCCCGACCGTCGACGCCTCGCC